>CAZNGF010000004.1:0-75570 GCA_964572855.1 uncultured Thermotogae bacterium
CACTAGTAGACGACCACAGTGGTTCTTGGGTGTAGGGGCACGATTTATCGCGCCCGTGGGCACGCGCTTTGGCCGCCCGTGAAGTCTATCTGGTCATGAACCAGACGTGTAGGCCGGGTCCCATGAATGGGACCCCTACACAGTAGAAACAGCGTGGCCCTGTACTAGCCCCAGGCTACCCAGAGCAGCACCCCGAGCGCTAACGCCCAACAGTAGAGGCTGAAGGCCCGCAATCGCGCGCCCCGCAGCGCGCGCAGCAGCGCCCCGATGGCCAGCACCCCGGCCAGCAACGCCACCAGGGCCCCCCCCGCGTAGGCCGGCCAGAGCGGCGCGTGCGCGTTCCAGTGTTCCACCTCCCAGAGCTGCAGCGCCGTCGCGCCCAGGATGGCGGGAATCGCCAGCAGAAACGAGAACTCGGCCGCGGTCTCGCGCCGGAGGCCGAGCGCGAGTGCGGCGGCGACCGTCATGCCGCTGCGCGAGACGCCCGGGAAGAAGGCGACGCTCTGCGCGACGCCGATGAGCACGAACCCCCACCACGGCACCCCCGCCAACGCGCGCCCCCCGCGGTCGGCGCGCGCGGCGGCCCAGAGCACGGCCCCGGTCCAGCAGAGCCCACCGGCCACCGCAAGCGGCGATGCGAAGGCGGCCTCGACCGCGTCCTTGAGCGCGAGGCCGGCCAGCACGCCGGGCAGCGTGGCGATGGCGACCCCTGCGATCAAAACCCGGTTGTCGGGCGCCAGCGGGCGCCGCAGCAGCGCGCCGACGCGCGCGCGGTAGTAGATCAGCACCGAGCCCACGGTCCCGAGGTGGATGAGGGCGTCGAACAGCAGGCCGGGTTTGTCGACCCCGAGCCAAGCCTCGGCCAGCACGAGGTGGCCCGAGCTCGAGATCGGCAGGAACTCGGTCAGCCCCTGGATCAGGCCCAGCAGGAGGAAGGGGAGCATGCGCGCATCCTAAGCCCCCCCCGCGCGGGCGGCAAGGCGCGGCGGAATTTGTCCCGCCTCGGAAGCGGCGTTATGATCGGCTCCACTCGACGCGGGCGCGGCCCGCTTCGAAGCCGAAGCCGCCGGGTCAGGGGCGCTTATGCGAGTCATCGTGATCGGCGCCGGCGAGGTGGGCACCGCCATCGCCGAAGCGCTGCACCGGGACAACGACGTCGTCGTGATCGAGCGCAGCCACGCGCACGTCGAGCAGCTCCAGTCGCTCGACGTGCTCGCGGTCGAGGGCAACGGCGCCTCGCCCCAGACGCTGCACGAGGCCGGCGTGGGGACGGCCGACCTCGTGATCGCCTGCACCGACGTGGACGAGATCAACGTGGTGGCCTGCGCGATCAGCAAGCAGCTGGGCTCGGCCATGACCGTGGCCCGCGTGCATGACCCCGACTACCTGGCGCACTGGGAGCAGGGCTACCTCGGGGTCGACTTCATGGTCTGCAACGAGCTGCTCACGGCCAAGGCCGTGGTCATGGTGCTGGGCGTGCCCGAGGCCAAGCACGTCAACGAGTTCGCCGGCGGGAAAATACTCATGACCGAGATCGCGGTGCGGCGCGGCTCGCCGCTGGCCGGGCTCACCGTGCTCGAAAGCCAGGTGCCCCCGGGCTGCACGATCGCCAGCCTCATCCGCGATGGCGAGGTGCTCATCCCGCGCGGGGGCGACGTCATCCTGGAGGGCGACCTGCTCATCAACTTGGGCACACCGGAGGCCGTCTCGCAATTCAACACGCGGCTCTCGAGCGTGCGCAGCTTCCGCAACGCCGTCATCGTGGGGGGCGGGCGCATCGGCTACCGCATCGCCTCGTTGCTCGAGGACAAGGGTATGGCGCCCTACCTGATCGAGGCCAACCCCGAACGCTGCCTCTGGCTCAGCGAGCACCTGCAGCGCACGCTCGTGCTCAACAGCGACGGCACCGACATCGGCTTCCTGGAGCGCGAACGCATCGACAGCGCCGACGTGGCCGTCAACGTGACCTCGACCGACGAGAAGAACCTGCTCTCGGCGCTGCTGCTCAAGCAACTCGGCGTCAAGCGCGTGATCGCGCGCGTCGACCACGCCACCCACATCGAGGCCTTCGAGCGCGTCGGCGTCGACGTCGCGATCAACCCGCGCAAGCTCACGGCCGACGAGATCATCCGCTTCACGCGCCAGCGCGGCACGGAGGCGGTCTCGATCCTGGAGGGCGACCGCGCCGAGGTGCTCGAACTCGAGGTGCCCGCGGGCAGCCGGGCGGCCGGGCGGCCCCTCAAGGAGGGCTTCTTCCCCGAGGGCACGATCCTGGGCGCGATCGTGCGGAACGGCAAGGCCGTGATCGCGCGCGGGGAGGACGCGCTGCAGCCGGGCGACCACGCCATCGTGTTCACGGTGGGGAAAAAGGTCAAGGCGGTGGAGGCGCTCTTCTACCGATGAGCCGCGTGATCGTGATCGACGGGCGCGCCTCGCTCAACCTGGTGGCCGGAATCCTGCGCTGGCTCAGCCTGGCTTACCTGCTCCCACTGGGGGCGGCGGTCTGGTTCGGCGAGGACCCGTTGCCCTTCGTCGTCCCGTTCCTGCTGGCCGGGGGGGTCGGCTGGCTGGGCGAGCGGCTCACGCGCTCGCCCAAGGGGCTGGGCGCGCGCGAGGGGTTCCTGGTGGTCTCGCTGGCCTGGCTGACCATCGCGGCCTTTGGGGCGCTGCCGTACGCGCTGGCGCACCACTCCCCGGTAGACGCCTACTTCGAAGCCATGAGCGGCTTCACGACCACGGGAGCCACCGTGCTCACCGACATCGAGGGCGAGCCCCAGAGCCTGCTGCTCTGGCGCCAGTTCACGCAGTGGCTCGGCGGGATGGGCATCATCGTGCTGGCCATCGCCGTGCTGCCCAAGCTGGCCGTGGGCGGCCGCCAGCTCATGGAGGCCGAGGCGCCCGGCCCCAGCGTCGAGAAGCTCACCCCGCGCATCGTCCAGACCGCCCGCGCGCTCTGGAAGGTCTACCTGGGCCTGACGGCGCTCGAGTTCCTCCTGCTCGTGGGGCTGGGCCTGTCGCCCTACGACGGCCTCTCGCACGCGTTCACGACCATGGCCACCGGGGGCTTCTCGCCCAAGGCGCGCAGCTTGGAGGCGTTCTCGCCCGCCGTGCAGTGGGCCGTGATCCCGTTCATCGTGTTGGCGGGCACGAACTTCGCGCTCATGTATCGGGCGTTTTCAGGGCGCGCGGGCGCGCTCTGGCGCGACGTCGAGTTCCGGGTTTACGTCGCGCTCGTCCTGCTGATGGGGCTCATGCTGGCCCTGCTGCTCTCCGGCGGGATCGAGGAGCGCCTGCGCCACGGCCTGTTCCAGGCGGCCAGCATCATCACGACCACGGGCTACGCCAGCACGGACTTCAGCCTCTGGAGTCACACGCTGCAGATGGTCTTGCTCGTGCTCATGTTCCTGGGCGGGTGCGCCGGCAGCACGGGCGGTTCGATCAAGATCGTGCGCACCGTGCTCGCGTTCAAATTTCTGGCGCGCGAGCTCAAGCGCGCCATCCACCCGCAGGCCGTCATCCCGCTGCGCCTGGGGCGGCGCGTCGTGGCCGAGGGGGCGGTGACGGGCATCATGGCCTTCGCCGTGCTCTACGTCTCGACCTTTGCGATCGGGAGCGTGCTGTTGCTGTTGGACGCCCAGCGCGCCGGGCTCGAGCTGAGCGTGCTGGAGGGCGTGAGCGCGGCGGCCTCGACGCTGGGCAACGTGGGCCCGGCCTTCGGAATCGCCGGTCCCATGGCTTCGTATGCCGCCTTCCCGGACAGCTCGAAGCTCATCATGGTCTTTTTGATGTGGGCGGGCCGGCTGGAGCTGTTCCCCGTGCTCGTCCTGTTCACGCGCGGCTACTGGACGCGGTAGCGTCACAGCGCCACCTTACCTTCCAAGAGGAACGCTCCCCTTTCTGCTTTCTAGCCACCCGTCCCGCGCCGTTCGCTCCAGCGCTGGACCAGCGGGACGCGCCGCCCGGAGCCAAACGCCTTGGGCGAGACGCGCAGGATGGGCGGAGCCTGGCGGCGCTTGTGCTCGGCGCGGTCGACCAGTTGGAGCACGCGCCGGACGAGTTCGGGTCCGTGACCGGCCGCGGCGATTTGTTGCGCGGATTCGCCCCGCTCGATGTAGCGCCGCAGCACGTCGTCCAGCACCTCGTAGGGCGGGAGCGTGTCGGTGTCCTTCTGATCGGGGCGCAGCTCGGCGGATGGGGGCTTGCTGAGCACGGGCTCGGGGATGAGCGCCCGTCCGGCGCGGGCGTTGAGGTGGCGTGCAAGGGCGTAGACGTCCGTCTTGTACAGGTCTCCGATCGGCGCCAGCCCCCCGGCCATGTCGCCGTAGAGCGTGGCGTAGCCCACCGCCAGCTCGCTCTTGTTGCCGCAGGCCAGCACGAGCCCGTCGAACTTGTTGGCCAACGCCATCAGGATCGTCCCGCGCGCCCGCGCCTGCAGGTTCTCCTCGGCAGCGCCCGGCGCCGTGCCCGCAAACGCCGGCGCGAGCGCGGCCTCGAACCCCTTGAACGGCGCTTCAAGCGAAATCGAATCAAACGCGATCCCCAGGTTTTCGGCCAGCTGGCGGGCGTCGTCCCGGCTCCCCTGCGAGGAGTAGCGGCTCGGCAGGCTCACGCCCAGCACGCGTTCGGGGCCGAAGGCTTCCGCCGCCAGCGCGGCGGCCAGCGACGAGTCCACCCCGCCGCTCAGGCCCAGGATGGCGCGCCGGAACGCGCCTGTCTTGCGGTCGTAGTCCCGCAACCCCAACACGAGCGCGCGGCGGAGCTGTTCGACCTCCGCAAGCGTCTCAAACGCCCGGGGCGTGGGTGCGTCCAGGTCGACGAGCCCCAACGCCTCCTCGAACGCCGGCAGCGCGAGCCAACAGCGCCCGTCGGGCCCGAAGACGCGGCTGGACCCGTCGAAGACGAGCTCGGCGTTGGCCCCGACCTGGTTGGCCATAGCCACCGGGACGTTGTGCTTGCGCGCGAGCCCGGCCAGCAGCGCGTCGCGTTCTTCGATCTTGCCGCGCGAGCAGGGCGAGGCCGAGACGTTGAGCAACAGCTCGGCGCCGCGCGCGGCCAGCTCACCCGGCGGGTCGGCCTCGTAGGGGCGTACCAAGGACGTGGCGGCGTTCCAGATGTCCTCACAGACCGTGAGGCCGAGCTTCCGTCCCGCGAGCGTCAGCGGCGCGGCGGCCGGGCCGGGGGCGAAGTGGCGTCGTTCGTCGAACACGTCGTAGGTGGGCAGCAACCGTTTGGGAACGGTCGCGAGGCGCTTGCCGTCGCGCAGGGCGACGGCCGCGTTGTAGAGGGGTTTTTCGTCGCGTTCGGGGTTCGGAACGGGGGCACCGAGCACGACCGTGATCCCGTGCAACCGGCGCTGGAGCCGGTCGAGCTGGACGCGGACCGCGACCTGGAAGTCGGCGCGTTCGAGCAGGTCGTGCGGGGGATAGCCCGTGAGCGCGAGCTCGGGAAAGAGCGCGAGTTCAGCCCCCCGCTCGCGCGCCCGCCCGGCCCACTCGGCGATCCGTTCGGCGTTGCCCCCCAGCTCGCCGACCGTGGGGTTGAACTGGATCAGGGCGAGCTTCACGCGGCGCTCTTCGGTCGAATCGTCACGCGCGGGCTGCGCTCATGGCCGGGACGCGTGGGGGTCAGTGGCCCCCGCAGCCGCAGCCGCCGTTGCCCTCGAACTGCGCCTCGTTGGGGTTCTCGATGTAGAAGCCCTCGCCGTGCTCGCCGACCGTGTAGTCGATCTTCGCGCCCGCCAACAGCGCGCCGCTGTTGGGGTCGACGTAGAAGCTCACGCCGTCGTGTTCGAGCACGGTGTCCTTCTCGTCGGCGTTCTCGGCCAGGAAGAAGCCGTACTGCAGCGAACAACACCCCGACTGGGCCACGACCCGCAAGCCGTAGTCTTCTTTTTCCTCCTGCTTGAGATAGTCCTTGACCGCGGTAACGGCTTTGTCCGTGATGGTGATCATGTCGCGATCACTCCTTTCTCGGGGGCATCTTACTCGCCGCGCCGCGGACGCGCAATCGCTCGGCGGCCGCAAGCGCCCTTTGCAAGCCGATAACCCGGACGGGCCTTTGCCCTTGACCGGGGCCGGACGCCGGGCTAAAGTGGGCCCCTTCGTGGGGTGTATCTTTGACAAATGGATGAAATTGAGAATCTTTGTCAATTCCAGCCTGTTGAAAACTTGTTGAAAACCCCCCGTCCGCCTGTTGAAAACTTGTTGAAAACTACCCCCTTGGTTGTGGAAAACCCCTGTTGAAAAGTTTGGCGCCGAGTTTTCCACAGGGGTTTTCCACAGGCAAGCCCGAGTTTTCCACAGGTTTTCCACAGGGTTTTCCACAGGCTACAGGGCAGGAAAACCCGCAAGGAAAACGAAATCGTCCGAGTTTTCAACAGGTAGGCCGCTCCCTACTACAACGACTACAAGATATATGTTTTCAAAGACGGTCGTTTTCGTAGGGCGTCCCAAACCGATCCGTTGACGGGCCCTCGAAACGGGGGTAGACTCGCCCGGGGGGACGCGATGAAGCTGTCCAAACTCACGCTCAAGAACTTTCGCAATCTGGAACCCCTCACCCTCGTTCCGGACGAGAGCCTGAACCTGATCGTCGGGGCCAACGCCTCGGGCAAGACCAACCTGTGCGAGGCCATCGTCTACGCCTCGCGCGGCAGTCTGCTCAAGGGCGAGCGCCAGCGCGAGCTCATCCGCTGGGACGAGGCCTGGAGCACGCTCGACGCCGAGGTGGGCTCGGACCAGATCCGCATCGTCTTGAACGGGTCCGACCGCGGAAAGCAGATCACGCTCAGCGGCGAGTCCGTCACGCACGGCAAGCTGTTCGAGGTGTTCAAGGTCGTGCTGTTCACCCCGGACGACCTGCAGGTCGTCAAGGGAAGCCCGTCGGCTCGGCGCCGGCTGCTGGACGGCGGGATCGCCGAGCTGTTCCGCTCGCACCGGGGCAACCTGCAGGCCTACGAGCAGGTCGTGCGGCGCAAGAACATCCTGCTAAGCCGCGAGCGGATCGACCCCGAGCTGCTGGCGGTGTACAACGCCGAGCTGGTCAAGCGCGGGGCCAAGCTGGTTGAAACCCGGCTCAAGTATCTGGACGCGCTCAACCGGCACGTGGCGCGCATCCACGCCGAGCTGAGCCGCCCCGCCGGCGAGCTGACGCTGTGCTACGACAGCGAGCTTGACTACGGCGCGGAGCACACCCTGGAACCGCTCGAACACGGCGTGCATCAACGCCAGCCCCAAGAGCGCCGGCGCGGTTTGAGCCTGATCGGTCCG
Source organism: uncultured Thermotogae bacterium (assembly GCA_964572855.1). Lineage (GTDB taxonomy): Bacteria > Bipolaricaulota > Bipolaricaulia > RBG-16-55-9 > JAJCYT01 > CAZNGF01. Next base: position 7,269 of record CAZNGF010000004.1, read on the forward strand.
CACCGCGACGACCTGCGCTTTTCGCTCGAGGGGATGGACCTACGCCGCTACGGCTCGCAGGGCCAGCAGAAGACCGCGCTCATCGCGACCAAGTTCGCCCAGCTCGAGCTGTTTCGCGAGCAGGTCGGCGAATACCCCGTGCTCGTGCTCGACGACGTCTTAAGCGAGCTCGACCCCGAGCGCACCCGGCTCTTGCTGGACCACCTGCCGCAGGGGTTGCAGCTGTTCCTGACCGAGACCGCGCTGAGCGCGCCGCTGGCCGCGCGCGCCGGCAAGGTGTTCCAAGTGGCGCACGGGGGCGTGCGCGAGCTCGACAAGGAGGGCGCGTGCAGCTGAGCGAGCTCGAACGCCTGTTCGCCCGCTACGGCCTGCGCGACGAGTTCCGCCGCCAGGAGGCGCTCTTCCTCTGGCCTCAGGTGGCCGGGGAGCGCATCAGCCGCCTCTGTTCGGCCCAGCACGTGAGCGGGGGCGTGCTCTACGTCCAGGTGGCCAACCACGTCTACGCCCAGGAGCTGACCGCGCTGCGCGAGACCTACCTGGAGCGCCTGAACGCGCGCCTGCAGGAGCCGCTCAGCGAGATCCGCTTCAGGGTGGCGTCGGTGTCGGCGCCCCCCCCGCCCAAGCCGCCGCTGCCCTCGACCGAGGGGGTCGCGCTCGACGAGGCCGAGCGCGGCGAGGCCGAGGGAGCCGCCGACTCGGTACAGGACCCGAAGCTGCGCGGCGCGTTCGCGCGCTACTTCGCGACGCTGCGCCGGCTCGAAAAGCTCAAGGCCGAGCACACCGACGAGCGCCGCTGCCCGGTCTGCGGGCTGCACCACGACGGCCCCGAGGCGCGCTGCGCCTTCTGCCGCCTGGAAGGACGGGAAGCCTGATGCGCATCGGGCTCTTTTCGGACACCTACGCGCCCCAGATCAACGGGGTCTCGACCGTGGTCCAGCTCATGGCGCGCGAGTTCGACGCGCTCGGCCACGAGTCGTTCGTGTTCGCGCCCGGCTATCCCGAGCGGCTGGTCGAGCCGTGCGACCGGGTGTGGCGCTTCCCGTCGCGGCCGGTGCGTTTCCACCCCGAGAGCCGGCTCACCTGGCCCTACCGCCGCAAGGTGCCCAAGGTGCTCTCCGCGCTCGACGTCGTCCACAGCCACACGCCGTTTTCGCTGGGGCTGCTGGCGCTCTGGGCCGCGCCCCATTACCGTCTCCCGCACGTGCACACCTACCACACGTTCTTCACGGAGTACCTGCACTACCTGCCGCGCGCCATCCGCCCCTCCAAGGCCGTGGCCCAGCGCGCCAGCCGCGCGTTCTGCGACCGCTGCGACCTCGTGCTGGCCCCCTCGGCCGAGATGAAGGCCGAGCTCGAGCGCTACGGGCTCCACACCCCCGTGCGGGCCATGCCGTTCGGGATCGATCTGGAGGCGTTCCAGGGCGAAATCCGTTTCGACCTGCGGGCCGAGCTCGGGCTCGCGCCCGACGCCCGCCTGCTGCTGACCGCGGGCCGGCTCGGTCCCGAGAAGAACTTCGGTTTTCTCTTGAAGGCGTTTTCCGAGGTCCACCGGCGCGTGCCCCAAGCCGTGCTCGCGTTCGCGGGCGACGGCCCCTCGCGTCCCCAGCTCGAAGCGCAAGCGGCCTCCCTGGGACTGAGCGCGGCCGTGCACTTCCTGGGCTACGTCGAGCGCGCGCGCCTGGCGGACTACTACCGCGCCGCCGAACTGTTCGTGTTTGCCTCCAAGACCGAGACCCAGGGCATCGTGCTGCTCGAGGCGCAGGCCGCCGGCACGCCCCCGGTGGCCGTGGGCGCGATGGGGACGCTGGACGTCGTGGCCGATCGTCGCAGCGGGCGGCTCGTGCCCGAAGACCGGGAGGCGTTCGCCGCGGCGGTCGTTTCGCTGTTGACCGACGAGCCCGCGCGCCGTCAGCTGGCCGCGGGCGCGCGGGCACAGGCCGCCGAGCACAGCGCCCGCCGCAGCTGCGAGGCGCTGCTGGATCTGTACCAACGGCTGCTGGGGGAGGGCATGGCCCCCGGCGTGAATTGAACGCGAAAGGACACGCATGAACGAGCAAAAACCCTCGCGCAACCTGGCCCTGGAGCTCGTGCGCGTCACCGAGGCCGCCGCGCTCTCGGCGGCGCACTTCATGGGCCGTGGCGACAAGGAGGCGGCCGACCAGGCCTCGGTGGACAGCATGCGCCTCATGCTCAACCGCATCGCGATGGACGCCGTCGTGGTCATCGGCGAGGGCGAGAAGGACGAGGCGCCCATGCTCTACTGCGGCGAGCGCCTCGGCACGGGCGCGCCCCCGCAGGTCGACATCGCGGTCGACCCCATCGACGGCACGACGCCGCTGGCCAAGGGCCGCGACCACTCCATCGCCACGGCGGCGATCGCGCCGCGCGGGACGATGTTCGACCCCGGGCCGTTCGTCTACATGGACAAGGTCGCCGTCGGCCCCGAGTGCAAGGGCAAGATCGACATCGAGCGCCCGGTGGCCGACAACCTGAGCGTGATCGCGGGGGCGCTGGGCAAGCGCCCCGCCGACGTCACGGTCGTCATGCTCGACCGCCCGCGCCACGAGCGCTTGGTCGAGGAGGTGCGCCGCTGCGGCGCGCGCATCCGGCTCATCACCGACGGCGACGTGGCCGGCGCGCTCATGACGGCCTGGCCGGACTCGGGCATCGACGTGCTGCTGGGCGTGGGCGGCACGCCCGAGGGCGTGCTGGCGGCCTGCGCGCTGCGGGCCATGGGCGGCGAGATCCAAGGGAAACTCTACCCGCGCGACGACGAGGAACGCCGGCGCGGCCGCGAGCAGGGCTACGACTTCGATACAGTCCTGACCATGAACGACCTGGTCTCCTCCGACGACGTCTTCTTCGCCGCCACCGGCATCACCGACGGCGAGCTGCTCAAGGGCGTCAAGTACGCCAGCGGCGGCGCGCGCACCGACAGCTTGGTCGTGCGCGGCCTCACCGGCACCGTGCGCCAGATCCTGGCCCGGCACCGGCTCGCCAAGCTCGACGAGATCAGCATGATCGACTACTGACGTTCATCCGTGTCTTGACCTTACAATGCGTGTATGATATGGTAATCAAGTCATCCCATACTTCTGAGGTTGAGTTATATGGATTCAGCAGCCCTGATTGGTATCACCGCCATGGTTTCAGCCGTCCTGTGGAATGAGGTGGCTAAGAAGGTTTGCAGGAACACGCACGCCAGGGGCCGAATGACGGCGATGCTAGTAGGAGTCGTGATTTTGTACTTGACATCAAACTCTATTCCGCCTAAACAAGCCATCTACTTTGTGTTTTGGATTGCTGGCTGGATGTTCGTTTTTGCTCCCTTGAGCGATGTCATGGGTTGGGTCCGGGGGGGTCTGGCTGGAGGCCGATCAAGTGGCCGAGGGCGACAAAGAAGGTGACGACGACGGGAGATGTCGCCTATGGCTCGCTTAGGCGGTGATGATCGCAGCGGGGATCATTTCCATTTTGATTTAGGAGCGAGGGCATGGTGCTTGCAAAGGAGTTTCGATCGGGAAGTGTCGTCCTAGCGGGAAGTTTCCTTTCTCTTGCTGTTGCCGAAGACACCCTGGGCTCTTGTGTTTGTTGCGCTCTTGATGGGATGGGCATTCGTTCCCGGTGCGTTTCGCAACGTGCTGGGGAGTTCAAGCTCCCTGGCCTCCAAAGCAACGGCATCCGCTGCGGTGTTGCACTTCCTGGGATTCTTGCTGTTTTTGTCCGGTTTGTTCCAGTTCAGCGGTCTCGAAACGCCGATCGTTTGGCTTTTCCTGTTTCTGGGGGGAGTCATATATGCGGGCAGCGCGCTGCCTCTGACAGAAAGATCGAATGACCCGAAGGTCGCCTTGCAGCACTTCAGCAACGCCACCACGCTCGCTTTGCTCAGCCTCCTGTGGTTTTTGCTCGTGGTGCTAACTTGAATCGATGAAGAAGGGGAGATGATCAAGGTGTACATGCGGGCTCTTCTCGCAAGCTTCCTGGTCGGTGGCGTCGTTCTGCTGACCGCCTTCGCTCAAGAGGACGCTCTACGCGTCTGCCCCGAGGGCTGTCCGTTTGCGAGTGTCCAGGAGGCGATCGAACGGGCGGAAGCGGGGGCCGTGATTCGCGTGTTGCCGGGTACGTACCGGGAGTCCCTGCTCATCGACAAGGACGTGGCGTTGGAAGGGGAAGGGGCGGACCGGGTCGAACTCCGGGCCCCTGCCTCCGATGAGGCGGTCGTAACCATTCGCACGCCGCAAGCAAGCGCCGGCGCGCCCCCCGTCGAGGTCGCGCTCTCCGGCTTCACCTTCGTCGGCGGGCAGACGGGCGTCGTGGTCGAACAGGCCAGCGTCGCGCTGCGCGACAACCGCTTCGTCGACAACCGCAACGGGGTCGACGCCTTCGGGTTCAACTTCGATTTGTGGGAGGTCGAGGCCGAATTTCACTTCGAGCGCAACCGGGTCGAGGGCAACGTCATCGGCGTGCATCTGGGCGAGCGGGCCGAGGCCGAGCTGGTCGAAAACGAGATTCTAGACAACCTCCACTACGGCGTCGCCCTGACGCTGGAGGCCTGCTTTGGCTCCGTCCCCAGCCGTTTTGCCGGGGCCGTCAGCGGCCGGGACAATCGGGCCAGCGGGAACTGGCGCGGCGACTTCTGCCCTCCCGATTACCCCCTTCCCGAGGGGTTCTTCCGTTAGCAACCGTAGGGATCCAATTCAATGGACCCGTCAGGGCGCGTTGTGCCTATGCTCGCAAACCCTGTCCGCGTTCAAGCTTGCGCGTTATGATGGAACGAGAGTCCAAGGTTTTTGGAAATTCCCAAAGGAGGTTTTCGATGAAAACCCTGCACGCGGCGTTCGCCGCGCTGGCCGCGCTCTTGTTGCTGGCCGCGCCCGCCCAAGCCCACACCGGTCACGGGGGCGTCCCGATTCCCTTTCGCGTGGTCCAGTCAACCCAGCCCGCCCAAGAGCAGGTCGTGGACGTGAGCCTCTTCGAGTGGGGCCTGACCCCGAGCGTCGTCGAGGTGGACGCCGGGACCGTGCGCTTTGTGGCCGCCAACGACGGCGCGGTGGGCCACGCCTTCAAGATCACCGGGAACGGCGTGGAGGCCGAGACCGAGGTGTTCCCGGCCGGCGAGGTCCGGGCGCTGACCGTCGAGTTGGCGCCGGGCGAATACGACCTTTGGTGCCCGGTGCCGGGCCACCGGGGCCTGGGGATGGAAGCCGGCTTCCGGGCTCTGGCGGGCGAGGCGCCCGAGCCGGGGCTCAGCATCGAGCGCGCCCTGGACGCAAACGACAACGCGCGGCTCGACGACGCCGAGATCGTGCGGGCCGTCGAGCTCTGGATCGCCGGCGAGCCCGTCCCGGGCGCGGCGGCCGTGATCTCGGACGAGACCATGCTCGCCCTGATCCGGCTCTGGGCCACCGGGGGACCAATCGCTTAGCATATCTTTAACTCTAAAAGAAAGTAAATGAGCGAACTTTTAGCTCGGGTTGGTTTGTCTTGAACGGGTGTGGATATTGTGATATGATGCGGAAGCCATGAAAATTCGAGTATCCGAACGACATATCAAATTGCGACCCGCGGTGCGGCAGAGTTTGATCGAGAAGCTGGAGGGGCTCGAGCGCTACCTCGACCGCATCATCAGCATCGAGGCCGTGGTCGAGGGCGAGAAGGAGCACTTCGTCGTGCGGCTGGTGGCGCACATGGTGCGCAAGAAGATCGCCAAGGCCGAGTCGCAGTCGGACGACGTGTTCCTGGCCATCAACGACGCGGTCGACAGCCTCAAGACCCAGCTCAGCAAGTTCAAGGAGCAGTTGAAGGACCATCGCGTCCCCTCCAACGCGGCGGTGCCGGGCAAGGAAGCGCCGCAGTCCCTGAGCCAGGTGGCGCCGGGGACGTCGGCGGACGGCTCGTCGGGGCGTCCGGCCATGACGCGGACCGAGGTCTACATCCGCAAGCCCATGACCGTGGACGAGGCCCTGATCCAGTTGGAGGATTACAACCGCGATCTGTACATGTTCGAGGATTCGGAAGGTGGGGGGCTGCGCATTCTCTTCCGTCACCCGGACGGCCAACTCGAGCTCATCGACCCTAAATTCTAGCTCCCGGAGGCGCGGCCATGGTCAGGGCAGTCTCCTTGTTCTCCGGCAGTTTGGCCAGCGTGTTGGCGACGCGGCTGGTGATGGACGCGCCCGGCGTGGACGAGGTGCGCCTGCTCCACTTCCGCTCCCCCTTCTTCCGCCACTTCAACGAGAGCAAGTCCCTGGCCCGCCAGCTCTGGCTCCCGCCCGTCCACAGCCAGAGCATCAAGAACGACTCGCGCGAGCTCACCAACATGAACGGCGCCTACAGCCTGAAGAACTGCTGCATGGGCTGCCGGGGCCTGATGTTGCGGCGCGGCCTGCGTTACATGCGCCGGGTCGGGGCCGATTTTCTCGTGACCGGTGAGGTGCTGGGGACGCGCGGCCTCGGACGGGCCGAGCTTGCGGCGCTTGATGCGCCGCTCAAGGACGCCGACCGGGTGTTGCGTTCGCTGTCCGCGGGCCTGCTGGCCCCCACCCTGCCGCAGCGCGAGGGCTGGGTGCCTCCCGAGCAGGTGCGCGCCTTCACGGCCGACACGCCCGAAGAAACCCTGCTGGCGCTGGCCCGCGAGCTGGACGTCGACAGGGCTGAGACCTATCCAGCCGGGCAGCGCTGCCGGCTCACGGGCGCGCGCTTCGGCAATCGGCTCGAGGACCTGATGCGCGAGCAGACGTTTTCGATGAACTCGCTGGAGCTGCTGGAGTTCCAGCACTACTACAAGCGGCCCCCCGACGTCAAGATCGTGCTCAGCTGCGAGGAGGAGGAGAAGCGCCGGCTGCAGAACTTCTTCCTGCCCAGCGACATCCGCCTCTACGTCCCGCTCTCCGACGCGCCGCTCGCGCTCATCCGCGCCCACTGGGACGACAAGAACGACCGCGAGATCACCGAGATCGTCGAGCTGGCCGCCCGCATCGCCGGGATGCACGCCCACGGCAACGGGCGCCGCTCGCGCCAGGTGCAGGCGCATTACCGCTTCGAGCGCGAGGAGGAGACCCGCCGCATCCAGGTGACCCCGTTCGACTCGGAACAGGAGTTGGAGCCGCATTGCCTGCGTCTGGACTGAGCACGGGGGCGCCGTGACGCGCGCCGTTCACCCGCTCTTGGCCGGCCTCAACCCCGTGCAGCGCGAGGCCGTGGAGCACGTTGAGGGCCCGCTGCTCATCTTCGCGGGCGCGGGCAGCGGCAAGACCCGCGTCATCACGCACCGCATCGCCTACCTGATGGGCCATCACGGCGTGCCCGCGCGCGAGATCCTGGGGGTGACCTTCACCAACAAGGCCGCCGGCGAGATGCTCGAGCGCATCGGCGCGCTCGTCGGCCCGGGCGAGACGCCCTGGATCCGGACCTTCCACGCCACCTGCGCGCGCTGGCTGCGCGACGACATCGACAAGCTCTCGCCGCACTACGACGGGCGCTTCACGATCCTGGACGCGGCCGAGTCGCGCGCGCTGCTGACCGGGGTGCTCAAGGAGCTCGACGTCCCCAGCGACGAGTTCAAGCCCGCCGTGCTGGCCTCCCTCATCGACCGGGCCAAGGACCACCTGGTCGGGCCTGAAACGTTCTCCGCGGCCTACGCCGACGCGCTCGATTCCTACGTGCTCGAGGTCGTCTCAAGCGCCTACAAGCGTTACCAGCGCAAGCTCGAGCGGGGCAACTGCCTGGACTTCGCCGACCTGATCCGCCTGACCGTGGGGCTGTTCGAGGCGTTTCCGGAGGTGCTCGACCGCTACCGGCGGCGCTACCGCTTCATGCTGGTGGACGAGTACCAGGACACCAACGTGGCCCAGTACGTCTTCACGCGCCTGCTGGCCGGCGAACACCAGAACCTGTGCGCCGTGGGCGACGACGACCAGGCCATCTTCACCTGGCGCGGGGCCGACCCCGGCAACCTGTTCAGCCTGGAGCGGGACTTCCCCGGCATCAAGGTGGTCACGCTCGGGAAGAACTACCGCTGCGGCGGGCACATCCTGCACGCGGCCAGCGGCGTGATCCTGCACAACAGCCGGCGCAAGGACAAGCAGCTCGAGGCCGCGCGCGACCGGGGCGAGCCCGTGCGCTGGTACGCGGCCGGCACGCAGGAGGACGAGGCCAACTTCGTCTGCAGCACGATCGACCGGCTGCACCACGAGCGCGGCGTCCCGCTCAAGGGCGTGGCCGTGCTCTACCGCGTCAACACGCTCTCGCGCGCGCTGGAGGACGCGCTCATCCGCTGGCGCCTCCCCTACGAGGTCGTGCGCGGCCTGCGCTTCTACGAGCGGCTCGAGGTCAAGGACCTGATGGCCTACCTCAAGCTCGCCGTCAACCCGCACGACGAGGCCAGCCTGCTACGCGTGATCAACCGCCCGCGGCGCGGGATCGGGGCCAAGACGCTGGCCGCCGTCCAGGCCGCCTCGCGCGCCGCGGGCGGTTCGCTCTGGGATGCGCTCTACCGGGTTACGGCCGACCCCGGCGGCGCGGGCCTGGGCGCGGGGGCCGCCAAGAAACTGCAGGGCTTTCTGGACCTGATGGAGGGCCTGCGGGCGCGGGCGGGGCACGAGCCCCCCAGCGCCGTGGCGCGCGCGACGTTGCGCGAGACCGACTACGTCGGCGAGCTCGAGCGCAGCGACCCGGCGGCCGAGGAGCGCGCCGGCAACCTGCAGGAGCTGATCGGCCAACTGGAGTCCTACGAGGCCGCGGGCGGGTCGGACTTGTTGGGTTTCCTGGAGGAGACCGCGCTGGTTTCGGACGCCGACCACTACGACGGCGAGCAGGACCGCGTTGCGCTGCTCACGCTGCACGCGGCCAAGGGTCTGGAGTTCGACGTCGTGTTCATCGTCGGCGTGGAGGAGAACCTGTTGCCCCACAGCCGCGCGGTGCGTGAGGGCTCGCTGGAGGAGGAGCGCCGGCTCTGCTACGTCGGGATGACGCGCGCCAAGGAGCGCTTGTACCTCACCTGGGCCACCCAGCGCCTGCTCTACGGCTCGAGCCAGTTCAACCCGCCCTCGCGCTTCCTCTGGGAGATCCCCGGCGAAGACCTGGACGCCCAGCTGCCCGCCCCGCCCCGCACGCCGGCCTGGTAAGCGGCGCGCGGCCCTACCGGTCCGGGGAAAACCACGAAGGCAAACCTCAAAAGCGCCCATCGCCCGCCAGTCGGACCGCTTTCGTTCCGGCGCCCGCCCTTGACGCGGGGGCCGAAACGGTCTATGCTAGGAGTGAAAATTTCTTCAATCAAAATGGCTTGTGAACGGGGGTTTGATGCGTTCCAACGGTCAATCCGAACTCCGCTGCCTGGGACCGGCCATCACGCCCCGCCGCGTCGTCGAGCTTCAGGGGGCCCTGAGCGGCAACCGGGGCTTGCGCGACCTGCGCGAGGCGCTACACGCGCTCAGCGGTGCCATGCGGCTCAAGGTCGTCTACCTGCTGCACCGCGAGCCCGAGCTGTGCGTGTGCGATCTGGCCGACATTCTGGGGGAGTCGACCTCGGCCGTCTCGCACCAGCTGCGCGTGCTGCGCGAGCAGGATCTGGTCCGGACACGGCGCGACGGAAAGACGGTCTACTACGCGCTCAACGAGCCCAACGTGCGCCGCTATCTCGACCTGGAGCGCGTGCGCTGAGGCGGAGCGGGGACGTCCTTTCGTAAGGCGGCTGACGGAGCGGGCCGCGCTTGCGTTGGGCGGGGTCCGTGTGGCCGGCCACAAAGGGCCGGGCCGAAGCCCGAGTTGAGCGCCAGCCGTGCAATCCGACATGGGGGGCTGATCGACATCGTCGAGCGCGTCAAGGGCATCCTGCACAACCCCTGGCTCGTCCTGTTTTCGGTGGGCCTGGGGTTGTTCATGGTCGTGATCGACATCACGATCCTCAACATCGCCATGCCGGCCATCGCCGGCGAGCTGGACGCCTCGCTGCCGCAGGTGCAGTGGATCCTGATCGCATACACCTTGGCGCTCACGGGCTTGGTCCCCTTCTTCGGGCGCGTCAGCGACGTGCTGGGGCGCAAGCGATTGTTCGTGATCGGCGTGAGCGCCTTCGCCGCCGCCAGCCTGCTGGCCGCCTCTTCGCGCACCATCGGCTGGCTCATCGCCGCGCGCGTGCTGCAGGCCGGGGGCGGCGCGCTCATCACCAGCAACGTGCTGGCCATCATCACGGACACGTTCCCCAAGGGAAAGCGCGGCACGGCCATGGGCGTGCAGGCGATCCTCATCAGCGGCGGCGCGGCCGTGGGTCCGACGCTGGGCGGCCTGCTGGTCACGCGCTTCGGCTGGGAGGCCGTCTTCCTCATCAACGTGCCCATCGCGCTGGTCGCGGCGCTGCTGGCCACGGTCACGCTGCCCCCGCTGCGGAGCCACCGCACGCTCGAGCCGCTCGACTGGCTCGGGGCGGGGCTGCTGTTCGCCGGCTCGAGCGCGCTGCTGCTCGGGGTGACCAAGGCGCCGGACTGGGGCTGGGGCTCGCCCGCCGTGTGGAGCCTGATTCCCGCGGGCATTGGCCTGCTCGGCCTGTTCGTGTGGCGCGAGCGGCGCGCGCCCTACCCGCTGATCGACCTCTCGCTCTTCCGCATCCGCGCGTTCACGGCCGGACAGACTGCGGGTGCGTTCGCCACGATCGCCATGGCCACGGTCATGCTGCTCATGCCGTTCTACTGGCAGGGCGTGCGCGGCTTTTCGGCCCAGACGACGGGCCTGTTCATGCTCCCGCTCCCGCTGGCCTTCATGGTCGTGGCGCCGCTGTCGGGGCGCTTGTCCGACCGGGTGGGCGCGCGCGGGATCGCCTCGAGCGGGCTGGGACTGGTCATGCTCGCGCTGTTGGCGTTTTCCGGGATCACGGCCACTTCCCCGGTGCCCGACGTGCTCTGGCGGCTCCTGTTGCTGGGCGTGGGGATGGGCATGTTTATCGCGCCCAACAACAACGCGGTCATGTCCGCCGCGCCCGACGACAAGCGGGGCGTGGCCTCGGGGCTGCTGGGGATGTTTCGTTACACGGGCCAGAGCCTGGGCGTGGCCTTCGGCGGCACGGTGTTCGCGCTGTTCGCCTCGGGCGGTGGCGCGGGCGCGATCCCGTTGCCCGTGCCCGAACGCCTGGCCGCCTCAGTCAGCGACGCCGAACCCGCCGCGACCGCGGCCTTCATCCACGGCCTGCACGCCGCCGCGCTCGGCGCCATCCCGCTGGCCGCCGTGGGCGTGGCGCTCTCGCTGCTGCGGGGCAAGGGACGCTAGCGCCCCGCCGACGCGCCAGCGGGCGTCAAAGTTCATGTGAAGGCTTTTTCAGTTCACGGCTGCTGCGCGACCGCCTCGTCCAGCAAGCGGCCGATCAGGTCGAAGGCCGCGTCCAGGTCGATCTGCTGTTCGCGCGTTCCCTCCGGCCCGGAGGCGCGGAAGCGCACGATGCCTTCCCCGTCCAAGATCACCAGCGTCGGATACAGCGTGTCGAGCTCCCAGGTGGACGCCCACGGCCGGGCCGTCCTCGGCGATCCCGAGCCGGCCCAGCGTCGGAGAGCAGGGCCAGCACGACCAGAAGCGAGAGCGCGGACAGCTGTCGGGTGCGCACGACACCTCCTTGGTCGATCCAAAACGCTCGTGCATGCCACGTACCGGCCGGTCAGCGCGAAGGGGGCGATCCCCAGTGAAGCCGGAAAGGGGCGTGTCAAGGATGACCGAGGGCAGAAACTTTCATGATCCCGGTCCGGTTATACCGGTAACGTCAGACTGCCGAGGTCGCGAGGGTAGTAGGTGAGCCGCTCGCAGCCGTCCTCGGTGATCAGCACGGTGTCGGAGTGCCGGAACCCGCCCAGCTCGGGCACGTAGAGGCCGGGCTCGACCGAGAAGAGCATGCCCGGTTCCATCAGCGTGTGGTCGCCGACATCGAGGAAGGGTCCCTCGTGGTAGCGCAGGCCCAGGCCGTGGCCGGTGTGATGGCGCCAGTGGGGCATGAGGTCGTTCTTCTCGAAGTAGCGCCGCACGGCCTGGTCGACCTCGGAGCACGGATCGCCGGGCCGCATGGCGGCAAACGCGGCGTCCTGCAGGGCGAACATGTGGTCGAAGCAGCGTTTCTGCTCGTCGGAGGGTGGCCCCATGACCATGGTGCGCTCCAACTCGGAGATGTAGCCCCACACGGGCGCGGTGGCTCCCGTGACCAGCACGTCGCCCGGCTGAAAGGTGAGGTTGTTGGCCAGCGCGTGCGGCACGGCCGAGGTGCGGCCGATTTGCCCGCGGTAGAGCGCCAGCGCTCCGGAGAAAAATTTGCTCTGCGAGCGGAACACCGGGCCGATAGCATCCATCATGGCCAGCGTGGCCTCGCTGCTGGCCCGCGCGCTCACCTCGGACTCGCTGCGGCCCACCTCCGTGTAGCGCTGCAGCAGCGTGTGCGCCAGGTTGCCCCAGGTGACGCTCTCGCGCACGAGCGCGATCTCGGGCGCGCTCTTCACGGCCATCTGCGCCTCCACCGCCGCCGTGACGCGGTGAAACGTGCCGCCCGTCAGCTCGGAGAGCCGCGGGCCGCGGTAGCCGAAGATCCAGGGGTAGCCATCCTCGTCGGCCCCGAACGCGCCCTGAATGTCCAGATCCTGCAGCGTGCGCTTGAACCGTTCCATCGGGTGCGGGTCGTCCGGGTACTCGGCGTAGGGGTCCACGCGGTCCACCAGCGCGAGGGATTGGGCGTGCTCCAGTTCCAGGCGCGGGACGAACAGCGCGCTCTGGCCGCGCGCGTTTAGGACGAAGGCGACGGGGCGCTCGGTGGGGAAGAAGGCGAAGCCCGTGTAGTAAAGAACGTATTGGCTGTCGAACAGGACCGCGCCCGATAGCCCCTCGGCCTCGAGGTGCGCCCGCAGCCGCTCGACGCGCGCTCGGTACTCGGTTGGCGGGATGTGCAGGCTCATGAGCGGGCTCCGATCTCGGCGACCACGGTGTCGGTGTCGCGGCAGTTGCAAAACGCGTGGTCCAGGTTCGTGATGGCGGCCCGATGCAGCTCCGGCGTGACGGCCGCGCAGGCGTCGGGCACCATGATGACGTTGTAGCCCAGGTCGCTGGCGTCGCGCACGCTGCCCTCGACGCAGCCGTTGGTCACGACGCCGCAGACCAAGAGCGTGTCGACGCCCAGGTTGCGCAGCAGTTGGTTGATGTGGGTCGAATTGAACGGGCTTGACGAGGTCTTCGAGAGCACGATGTCGTCGTCCGTCGGCGCGATTTCCTCCAGGATCTCGGCGTCCTTGGCGTCGCGCGGCACGGCCAGGTTCACGTAGCGGTGCTGCCGGCCCGCGTCGCGCGCGTCGGGCGTTTGCGTTGCGATCCGGGTGTAAATGACGTTCATGCCCGCCTCGCGGGCCGCCTCGAGCAAGCGCTGCTGGTTGGGTATCGCCGTGGCAACCGCCTCCCAGTAGTACTCGAACACCTCGGCTACGCCGGCCGCCTTGGCCTTGGCACCCATGGCGTGGTCGGGGTGGGCATCCAGATACTGCATGTCCACCACCAACAAGGCGGTTCGTGCGGGCGTGATTTCAAAGTACGGCAACTGCGGGAACACCAGCGTGAGTCGGTTTTCGGGGGTGTCGGGCATGGGAACCTCCTTAGAGCGCCGCGATCGCCTGCAATCCATGGCGGCAGGCGTCGCTCAATTCGTCCAGAATGGGCTCGTCGTGCGCCAGCGAGATGGCGTGGTGCGAGAGCGGGTTGGCCATCACCAGGAAGCCGCGCTCGGCCAGGGCGGCGTTGAAGGCCGCGTAGGCCTTCCGGTCGGTGGCGCTGGCGCTGCGGTAGTCCGCGATCGTTTCATCGGTGAAGTACCAGTGCAGGTGCCCCCCCGCGCCGACCAGTTGCGCCGGCACGCCCCACTGCGTTGCGTCTCGCTGGAAAGCCTCTTTCAAGCGGTCGGAGCGCGCGTCGAGCGTCCGCTGCGCCGAGCCGTCCCGCAGCAACGGGAGGGTCGCCAGCGCGGCGGCCAGCGGGACGGCGTGGCCGTTGAACGTGCCCACGAAGGCGGGTCCCCGGCCCGGCTCGGTCAAACGCATGAACGCCTCGCGGCCCGCGAGCGCGGCCATCGGGAAGCCGTTGGCCAGCGCTTTCCCATACGTGGCCAGGTCTGGAACGATTCCATAGGCTTCCTGCGCGCCGCCGGGGGCCAGCCGGAAGCCCGTGAGCAGCTCGTCGAAGATGAGCACGATCCCGTGGCGGGTGCAGAGGTCGCGCAACGCCTGTAGATACGCCGTCGTCGCCGCGATGTAGCCCACGTCGATGAGCACGGGCTCCAGGATCACCGCGGCCAGCTCGGCGGCGTGGCGCTCGATGAGGGCGGCCGTGTGCGCCACGTCGTTGAACGGCAACACGAGCGTGCTCTGCGCCAGCGCGGGGTGCAGCCCCGGCGAGCCCGGCAGCGGGACGGGGGCGTCCGGCGACCCGTTCTTGGTCATGTCCGGCCAGCAGCTCACGAACAGCTCGTCGGTCCAGCCGTGGTACGACCCCTCGACCTTGGCCACGCGCGCCCTGCCGGTGTGGTGGCGGGCCACGTGCAGCGCGTGTGTGACGGCCTCGGTTCCCGTGTTGGTGAAGCGCACCAGCTCCATCGTCGGCACGAGCTTCAAGAACAACTCGGCCAACTCGACCGAGCGCTCCCACTCGACGCCCGCGCTCAGGCCGGCGTCCAGGACCGCGCGCACCGCGTCGTTGACGCGGGCGTCCCCGTGGCCCAGCAGCACAGCCCCGTTGCCCATGATCAGGTCGACGTAGCGGTTCCCGTCGGCGTCCCAGGCTTCAGCGCCCCGGGCGCGCTCGAAGTAGAGCGGGTGGGGCGCGCGCGCCCGCGTGCCGGAGTGGACGCCCGAGGGGACGGCGCGGTAGGCGCGTTGGTAGAGGGCGGCGGATCGTTCAGTGTTTCTTGTCATTGTGCTCCTCGTTGAGTCGTGGTCCGTAGGGGCGCACGGCCGTGCGCCCCTACACCCGATTGCTCCCTTCTCTCCCGAGGGAGCGGGGGAAACGTTCGGCGTCACGCGTCCAGGTTCCCGACCATGTAGCCGTAGGCGCCGGCTGCAACGACGTCGGTCGTCAGGTGCGAGAGCACCATGAGCCCGCGCTCGAACGGGCTGCGGATCACCTCGAGCTCCTCGAGCGTGTACGGGCTCAGCACGCGGCCCAGGACCGCACCCCCGCTGATCGCCTCCCCCAGCGGCGGCGCTTCGGTGTAGAGCATCCCGCCGGCGTGCGGGCGAATGGTGGCGATCTCGTTCAGCACGATTTGCTCCGGCGGCGGGGCGGGCTCGCCGTCCAGCACGCCGGCGGCCTGGAGGAAGTTGAGCGTGCCCGCCACGCCGCGCTCGACGTAGGGGCGCTGGTCCACGCGCCCGCCGCCCAGCTCGACCACGACGCTGGGGACGCCCCGTTCTTGCGCCACCCCCACCGAGGTGTGCTTGAGCAGCTCCAGCACCTCGGGCGGCGGGACGTGCAGCACCTTGGAGCCGAAGCTGCGGGAGAGCCGCTCGTCGTTGAAGATGTAGACGTAGTCCACCGTCTGCGATTCGCCGCCCGCGTGGAAGTCCAAGAGAAAATCGATCCTTTGCAGGAAGTGCTCGTTGACCTTGGCGGCGAGCTGCTCGGTGAGCCAGCCGTCGGGGTCGCCGGGGAAGACGTGGTTGAGGTTGAGGCCGTCCAGCGGCGTGAAGCGGCTCAGCGCTTCCAGGGTGTGCGGGTTGGCCACGGGCAGCAGCAGCAGGCGGCCGCGGAAGTCCCCGTCGGCCAGCTGCCGGGCCACCTCCATCACGATGCGCGTGCCCGTGGACTCGTCGCCGTGGATGCCCGCGCTCAGGCCCACCGTGGGGCCCGGGCCGCGCTTGCCGACCAGCTCGTGCAGGTGCAAGCAGAGCGTGCCGCCGCTGGCCAGCGGCGAAACTGGGATCGCCCGGACGCTCACGCTTGCCCCCCTTCGGCCGAATCGAGGTTGCCAATCATGTAGCCGTAGCAGCCTGGGTCGATCACGTCATCCGTGAGGTGGGACAGCACCATGATCCCGCGTTCGAACGGGTTGCGGATCACCTCGAGCTCCTCGAAGGTGTACGGGCTCACGACGCGGCCCAGCACGGCGTCGCCGGAGACCTCCTCGCCCAGTGGCGGGGCTGCGCCGACGAGCAAGCCCCCGGCGTGCGGCCGGAGGATCGCGATCTCGTTGAGCACGACCTGCGCCGGCGGCGGGGCCGGTTCGTCGTCGACCAGGCCCAGCTCGGCCAGCACGTTGACCGCGCCGCGCACGCCGCGCTCGACGTAGGGGCGCTGGTCCACGCGCCCGCCGCCCAGCTCGACCACGACGGTGGGGGCGTCCCGCGCGACCGTGACCCCGCCGGAGACGCCCTCGTAGGCGGTGCCCGAGACCCCCTCCTTCGGCCGATAGAGCACGGGGGAGCCAAAGCTCCTGGAGAGCGTTTCGGCGTTGAGGATGTAGATGTAATCGACGGTCTGGCCGGCTCCGCCGGCGTGGAAGTCCAGGTAGACGTCGATCCTTTGCAAGAACTCCCGGTGGATGACGCACGCCAGCTGCTCGCTGAACCAGCCGTCGGGGTCGCCGGGGAAGAGGCGGTTGAGGTTGAGAGCGTCCAGCGGCGTGTGGCGCGCGTTGGCCTCGAAGCCGAGCGGGTTGGCCACCGGCAACAGCAGCAGCCGGCCGCGGAAGTTTCCCCCCGCGTAGCGCCGGGCGAGTTCCAGCAGGATCTGCGTTCCCGTCGGCTCGTCGCCGTGGATGGCGGCGCTCATGCCGACGGTGGGGCCGTCCCCCAGCGCCCCGCGGAGCTCGATCACGTGCAGGTCGATCTGGGTCCCGTTGGCCAAGGTCGCAACGGGGTATCGGTTCACGTTCATGGTGATGCCTCCGTTTCTCGTGTTTGCGCCGCTAGCGTTGCACCATTCCCCGCGGGTCCAGTTCGTCGCGCAGGCCGTCGCCCAGCAGGTTGAACCCCAGCACGGTCAACATGATCGCAAAGCCCGGCACGATCGACAGGTGCGGCGCGTTGCGCAGGAACCGCATGCCGTAGGACATGGTCCAGCCCCAGCTCGGGTCGGGCGGCTGCACGCCGAAACCCAGGAAGCTGAGCGCCGACTCGGCGATGATGGCCGTCCCCAACCCCAGCGTGGCCAGCACGACCATGGGGCCGAGGCTGTTGGGCAGGATGTGGCGCAGCAGGATGCGGGTATCCGACGCGCCCAGCGAGCGGGCCGCCTGGACGTAGTCGCGTTCGCGCTCGGACAGCGCCATGGAACGGGCGACGCGCGCGTACTGGGTCCAGAACACCGCGATGAGCGCGATCACGACGTTGACCGGCCCGGGGCCGAGCACGGCGATCAGCGCCAGCGCCAGGATGATCACGGGGAAACCTAGGAAGATGTCCACCACGCGCATGAGCAGCATGTCCACCCAGCCGCCGAAGAACCCCGAGGTCAAGCCGATCCACGTCCCAAGCACGGAGGCCACCCCCACCGACACCAGCGCGATCAGGAGCGAGAGGCGCGTGCCGTGGGCCATGCGCGTCCAGAGGTCGCGCCCGAAGTTGTCGGTGCCGAGCCAGTGCTCCGGGCCGGGCGGTCGCAGCCGGCTGGCCATGTCCATCTCCTCGGGGCCGACGCCGGCCAGCAGCGGGCCGAAGGCGGCGATCAGCACCAGCCCCGCCACGATCAGCGCCCCGGCGGCCATGGACCAGCGTCGTCTGAGCATGCGCATGGGCCCTCCTACTCCAGCCGGATGCGGGGGTCGATGATCCCGTAGAGCACGTCCACGGTCAGGTTGATGAGCGAAAAGGCAAACGCGATGATCAACACCGTCCCCTGCACCAGCGGGATGTCGCGCTGGCCGATGGCGGTGATGGCCAGCTGGCCGATGCCCGGCCAGCCGAAGATGAACTCGGTCAGCACCGCGCCGCCCAGCAGCACGCCGAACTGCAGCCCCAGCACGCTGACCACGGCGAGCAAGGAGTTGCGAAACGCGTGCCGGACGATGACCAGCCACGGCACCAACCCCTTGGCCCGCGCGGTGCGGACGTAGTCCTCACCCAGCACGTCCAGCAGCGACGAGCGCTGAATGCGGCTAATGATGGCCGCGCCGTTGAGTCCCAGGGTGAGGGCGGGCAACAGCAGGTGTTGCAGGCTGTCGAGCAGGACCTCGGGCTTGCCCCGAAACAGCGCGCCGAACGCCTCGACCAGCGGCTCCCCGCGGCCGATCGAGGGCAGCCAGTCGAGCTGCACCGCGAACCAGAGCATGAACAAAATGCCCAGCCAGAAGACGGGAATCGACACCCCCAGTTGCGCGAACAGCATGCTGACCAGGTCGATCAGCGTCCCGCGGCGCACGGCCGCGATCAACCCCAGCGGGATCCCGACGAAGGTCGAGATGAACAAGGCGGCCACCGCCAGCTCGACGGTGGCCGGCAGGTGGCCGAACACGATCCGACCCACGGGCGCGCGCTGAAAGATCGATTGGCCCAGATCGCCTTGCAGCAGGCGGCCGATGTACTTGGCCAGCTGCACCGGCAGCGGTTGGTCCGTGCCCAGCACGCGGCGCATGTCGGCCACGGTCTCCGGGGTGGCATCGGTGCCCAACAGGGCCACGGCCGGATCCCCGGGAATGACCTGCAGCAGCCCGAACACGATCACGACGATGCCGAACATGGTGGGGATCAGCAGCAACAGGCGGCGCGCGATGTAGCTCGTCACCGGGGCGCCTCCGTACCGCGGGGATGGAGCCGCCGAGGGGACGGGGGAAGGCTGTCCCCTCGGCGGATGCGGCTAGCGCGTGAAGGTTCCAGCTTGCGGTTCATTCACCCAGGGAGGCCCTGGCCAGACTGCGCAGGTTCCCGCGCGCGTCGGCTTCGAACCCCTGCAACGCGGGGGTGCGGAACTGGTGGAATCCCTGGTACTGCAGCACGAAGTAGGGAACCTCGTCGGCGATGATGCGGGCGGCTTCGCGGTAGGCTTCGGTGCGCGCCTCCAAGGTGAGCGCGGTGCGGCCCGCCTCCAAGGCGGCGTCCACGTCGGGGTTGCTGTAGTTCCCCCAGTTGGAGGTGCCCTCCGAGTGGAGCTGGTTGAACATCGCGCGATCCGGGTCCACCAGGTTGAGCCAGCCGATCAGCATGAGCTGGTAGTCGCCCGCCAGGATCTCGGTCAAGAGCGAGTTGAACGGCTGGATGTTGATCTCGACCTCGATCCCGCTCTGGCGGAACACGGTCTGGAGGAACTCCACGGTCTGTACGCGGTTGGGGTCCTCGACGTGGGTCTTGAACACGAACGAGAACTTCTCTCCATCTTTGTCAAGGATGCCGTCCCCATCTGAGTCGGTCCAACCTTCCTGGGCCAACAGCGCCAGCGCGCCGTCCACGTCCTGCGTGGGCTGCCGGATGTCGGGCGTGAACGGGAAGTGGTTCGGCAGCAGGATCGAGCTGGCCGGGATGTCGATCCCTTCGTAGATCGACTCCACGATCACGTCTTGGGGCACCAGCATCGACACGGCCTTGCGCACGTTCGGGTTCTGGAACAGCTCGAATTCGGTCTGGAAGTTGAGGTACGTGTAGCCGAAGCCGGCCGTGACGGTCGCATCGAAGCGGTCGTCGTTGGCCAGCCGGTTGATGTCCTGCGGCGACAGCGGCGTCTGGATCAGGTCCAGGTCGCCGGCCTCCAATGCCTGGGCGCGCGACGTGTTGTCGGGCACGACCACGATTTCGAGGTTCTTGATGGCGGGCTCGCCGCCCCACCAGTCGGGGTTGGCCTCGAGCACGATCCGGCTGTTCTTGTCCCAGCGCACCAGGCGGAACGGGCCGCTGCCGACGGGGTCGTTGGCCAGGTCCCCGCCCGCCTCGACCACGTGCTGCGGGACGATGCCCTTGTCCATGAAGCTGAGCAGGGGCGCAAACGGCTGCGCGGTCAGGAAGCGCACCGTGAACTCGTCCACGGCCTCGACCGTGGTGATCGGCGTGTACAGACCGCGCTGCGGCGCGCCGAAGTCGGGGTCGAGGATGGCCTCGAAGGTGGCCACCACGTCGGCGCTGGTGACGGGCTCCCCGTCGTGGAAGACGGCATCGTCTCTCAGGTTGAAGATCCAGGTGGTCGGATCCGGCTGTTCCCACGACGTGGCCAGGCTGGGCGTGGGCACCAGCGTGCTCGGGTCCAGCTCGACGAGCCCGTCGAAGATGAGGTCGGTCACGCGGAAACCGGTGGTGTTCTGCGTCAAACGCGGGTCGAGGTTGTCCGCGTCCACGTCCATGCCCACGCGCAACACGGGCTCGGACTGGGCTTGGGCCGTTCCGCTCCAGTTGCTCGTGGTCATGCCGAGCGCCAACACGGCGATCAACAACATGGCGAATGCTTTTTTCATGACAGTCCTTTCTCCCATCCAATTCCTGAGCGATGCGTCGCCAAACGCGACCCTCCAACCACAACCAGGTGCTTGCCCGTGCGCAGCCCGGTTGGGGTACCACCACGGCCTACAAAGGGGAACACCACCTCCTTGATCTGTTTTCGCTGACCCGCGCAGCCGACGGCGTCGGCCGTTGGCGGGGTTACTGCTGACCCGAGTTCAGCCCGACGATCGGGGGACTCACCACGTACAAAATCAGCACGGGCGAATCGCCTTCGTTTCGTTCCGTGTGGGGGAGGTTGGAGGTGAAGTGGAAGCTCTCCCCCTCTTGCAGCTCGTATTCTTTGTCCTTGACCGTCAGGGACAATTTGCCCTTCAAGATGTAGCCGAACTCCTCGCCCGCGTGCGAAAACAGGCGCGGGCCTTCGTAGCCGGGGGGGTATTCGACCAGGAGCGGCTCGAGCGTGCGCTCCTTGAAGGGATTGCTAAGCAGGCCATAGCGCACGGCCGAGTCGTCGAACTCGATCCACTGGGCCTCGCCGGCGTGGACGATGCTGGAGACGTTGTCGGGCAGCGGGAAGAAGTGCTGGATCGGTTCGCCCAGCGCCTCGGCGATCACCTTGAGCGAGGCCAGCGAGATCGAGGTCTGGCCGCGCTCGGCCTGGGACAGAAAGCTCACCGACAGCCCCGTGTCCCGGCCCAGCTTCTCCAGGGACCACTTGCGCTGTTTGCGCAGCTTGCGGATGTACTTGCCGACGTCGTCCATAGTAAATTTCACTATAGCTGAAATTTTTCAGTGAGTCAATATCTCGCTCACCGATCTGCTATACTGAGGCCCGCCGGGCTGCAAACGCACACGAATCCGGTGAGCCCCAACGTCGAGGTGAACACGGTGAGCACACCCCCCCTTGAAGCATCGACCTTCGAGCGCCGCACGGGCGCGTGCCAGGAGCGGATGCGAACGCAGGGCGTCGATCTGCTGATCTTGACGCCCGGCCCGAACATGCGTTACCTGACGGGCTTCGACGAAGCCCCGTCCGAACGGTTGCTGAGCCTACTCGTGCCCGCCGCGGGCGCGCCGACATTTCTTGTCCCGGCCATGTACGAAGACCACGTCAGGCGGGACGCGTGGGTGCGAGATATCCGCGCATGGCCGGACGGAGAGAACCCGATGCGCGTCCTGGCGCGTGTGGTGTCGGAGCTGGCGGCGCATCCGAAGCGCGTGGCCGTCGACGACCGTGCCTGGGCGCTCGTGCTCCTGCCGTTGCGCGAGGTGCTGGATGGGCGCATGGTCTTGGCGTCGACGTTGCTGTCCTCCATGCGGATGCGCAAGGACGCGGGCGAGCTGGCGCTGCTGCGGCGTGCGGCCGAGATCGCGGACCAGGCCTTCGAGTGGATCTGCGCGCAGCCGTTCGAGGGCCAAAGCGAGCGCGCGATCGCCGACATGCTGGAACGTCGCATGCAAGCGCTGGGCGGCGAGGGCCCGGCGTTCAGGACGCTGGTGGCCTCGGGCCCCAACGGCGCGCTGCCGCACCACAGCGCCGGCGGCCGGGTGATCGCGCGCGGCGACGCCGTGATCCTGGACTTCGGCTGCCGGCTCGGGGGGTACCACTCCGACCTGACGCGCACCGTGGTCTGCGGCGAGCCCTCGGAGGAATGCAAGCGCGTCCACGAACTGGTCAAGCGCGCCCAGGCGACGGGCACGGCCGCCTGCCGTCCGGGCGCGACGGCCGAGTCGGTCGACCGGGCGACGCGCGACGTAATCGCGCACGCGAGCTATGGAGAGCGTTTCATCCACCGCACGGGCCACGGCCTGGGCCTGGAGCCGCACGAGCCGCCCTACCTCGTCGCCGGCGACGCCACGCCGCTTGCGCCGGGCCTGACCTTCTCGGTCGAGCCGGGCGTGTATCTGCCGGGGAAGTTCGGCGTCCGCATCGAGGACATCGTGGCGGTCACCCCCGACGGCGTCGAGCCGCTCAACCGCTGCACGCACGAACTCCGGATCGTGGGTTGAGCGCGCGTTACGGCTTCTGCGGTTCCCAAAGGTTTTGCAGTTTGGAACGCATGGACCGCGGCAAGAGGTCCCGAGGAAAGACGAACTCAGCAAAGATGATGCTGGCGACGATCCAGGTCGAGAACCCCTCTATCAGCGTGAACCATGGGGCGTGGCTTGTCGAGGCCGCGACGGGGGTTTCAAGCAGCAAGTTGACGTGGTAGAGGCCGACGAAAGCGGCGAAGTAGTGTCGGTATTCCCCCGCACGCACAAAACGCAAGAGCTGAACCACGATGATGAGCAGAAGCACTGCCAAAAGCGCCTTGATCCAATCCGGTCGCCGCATGACGTGATCCCACTGGTGTAGGACAAGGGCGGTGGGGATCGGCAAGTAGAACACGTACAACCTGCGAAACGCGCGGGGCGGCTTCTGCCACTTCCACACGCTCCAGCGGGTGAACGCGGTCAAAAAGAAGGCTGCCGCATAGAGGGGCAGAAGCCCAGACAAACCTTGAGGAAACGCCGACGAAATCCAGAGGAGCAGGAGCCCGAGCAAAAACCACGGCAGGGCGAACGTCCAGCGCCAACGCTCGGGGACGAGCGGTTTTCCCTGCACGAGGTTTTCCCAGAATTGATCGGACATGTCAGCGCCCCCCATCGGTGTGGGTAAACGAATTCCTCCCTTGCAGTATTCTCTATCGTGTGTCAGTCAAGTGCAAGAGGAAGTTCCACCTGGGGGCATGGCGCGCCCATTCTTTAGGCGCGTACCGGAACACCTCCGCAGCGGGTCGCCGAAGGCCGCCGCGATGCGGGGGAAAGGAACCCCCCGGCCGCGCGGCCGGGGGGTCGTGGTTGCGTCGATTAGCTGACCTGGATGTCGATGGCCTGCGGTTTGACGTGCTCCTTGAGC
This sequence comes from uncultured Thermotogae bacterium, assembly GCA_964572855.1. Lineage (GTDB taxonomy): Bacteria > Bipolaricaulota > Bipolaricaulia > RBG-16-55-9 > JAJCYT01 > CAZNGF01. The sequence continues at coordinate 30,528 of CAZNGF010000004.1, forward strand.
GGGAGGCTGACCCGCAGGATGCCGTTTTCGAACTTGGCCTTGATCTTCTTGGAATCGGGCTCGACGTGGCCCTCCGGCAGGCGGAAGGCCCGCTGGAACTGGCCGTAGCGCCGGCCCATGGACAGGTACTGGTTCTCGTCCACCTGCTCGTTGCGCTTGATCTCGCCGCTCACGATCAGGTGGTTGTCCTCCAGGCGCACCTTGATCTCGTCGCGGGTCACGCCCGGCATCTCGACCTCGTAGACCAGGTTGTCGCCGTCCTCGTAGACGTCGACGCCGCTGTAGGGCGTGAGCGTGCGGAACGGCGTCGCGCTCAGGCGGTCCAGGTCGCCGAACAGCTCGTCGAACCAGCTGTCGAACACGTTGCGGCGGTTGGCGGGGGCCGCGTTGGGGTTGCGTCTCAGGGTCAACATGGTCATGATCCCTCCTTGGTTTGGATCCATTTCTAGCAGAGTATTGTTTAGACTGCTAAGCTACCCACACTATACCGCGGGCGGCCGGGGTTGTCAAGGGGGTGCGGGGCGATTCCCGAAAGCGGTGATCCTGGCCTTTGGATACGGGAATGCGCCGTCAAGGCGGTGTGGGAGTTAGCAAAGAGATAGTGGAAATGCTAGTTTTTCAGGTCCGTGCTTTGGAGGCTCGTCTGTAGGCGAACGTAGGGGCGCAGCATGCTGTGCCCCTACGAGACGACGAGACGGGATTCGGTCCCGACTTAGACGTCGTGTACCCCGCCCTCGAGCGCGGCCTGGGCGGCGGCCAGGCGGGCGACGGGGACGCGGAAGGGCGAGCAACTCACGTAGTCGAGTCCGAGCTGGTGGCAGAGGTGGATCGAGGCCGGGTCGCCGCCGTGCTCGCCGCAGATGCCCAGCTCGATGTCGGGGCGCGTCTTGCGCCCGCGCTCGACCGCGATGCGCATCAAATCACCCACGCCGCGGGCGTCCAGCGAGCGGAACGGGTCGGCGAACACGCCCGTTTGCTCGTAGTAGCGCAAAAACTTCTCCTCGGCGTCGTCGCGGCTGATGCCGTAGGTCGTCTGGGTGAGGTCGTTGGTCCCGAAGGAGAAGAACTCGGCCCGCTCGGCCAGCTCGTCGGCCACCAGGCAGGCGCGCGGCAGCTCGATCATCGTGCCCCACAGGTACTTGACCCGGCCGCCGCAGTCGTCCATGACCTCGTCGGCCACGGCCTCGAGCCGGTCGCACACCCGGTTCAGCTCGCCGGCGTCCGACACGAGCGGGATCATGATCTCGGGCCGGGGGTCGAGGCCCTCCTGGCTCAACTCGCAGGCCGCGGTCATGAGCGCGCGCACCTGCATCTCGACGATCTCGGGGTAGCGCAGCCCCAGCCGCACGCCGCGCAGGCCCAGCATCGGGTTGGCCTCGCGCAGTTCGCCCACGGTCTCGAGCATCGTCTCCTTCTCGGCCAGCACCTCCGGGTCGTCGCCCTTGGCCCGCAGCTCGGCCACCTCGGCCAGCAGGTCCTCGTAGCGCGGCAGAAACTCGTGCAGCGGCGGGTCGATGAGCCGCACGATCACGGGCAGGCCGCTCATCTCGCGCAATAACCCCTTGAAGTCCTCCTTCTGGAACGGGAGCAGCTGGTCGAGCGCGGCTTTGCGCTCCTCGGTCGAGCGCGACAGGATCATTTTCTGCACGATCGGCAGGCGTTCGGACTCGAAGAACATGTGCTCGGTGCGGCAGAGCCCGATGCCCTCGGCGCCGAAGGCGTGGGCCCGCCGGGCGTCGCGCGGGTAGTCCGCGTTGGCCCGCACGCCCAGCGTGCGGAACTCGTCCGCCCACTCCAACAGGCGCGCGAACTCGGCCTCGTCCTCCAGCTTCGGCGTCTGGGTGGGCAGCCCGCCCAGGTAGACCCGGCCCGTGGTCCCGTCCAGCGAGATGACGTCGCCCTCGCCCACGGTCTGCCCGTCGGCCGTGAAGCGCTTGGCCTTGAGGTCGATGTGCAGGTCCTCGCAGCCCACCACGGCCGGGATCCCCAGGCCGCGCGAGACCACGGCCGCGTGCGAGGTCATGCCGCCGCGCTGGGTCAGGATGCCCTGCGACTGCAGGAAGCCGTGCACGTCGTCGGGCGTGGTCTCGGGGCGCACCAGGATGACGGCCTCGCCGGCCTTGCCGCGCGCCTCGGCGGTGTCGGCGTCGAAGACGGCCTGGCCCACGGCCGCGCCGGGCGAGGCGTTCAGGCCCTCGGCCAGCAGCTCGGCTCCGGAGAGCGCCTCGGAATCAAAGCGCGGGTGTAGCAGCCGTTCGACCTGTTGGGGATCGACCTGGAGCACGGCCTCCTCGCGCGTGATGAGCCCCTCGTCGGCCATCTCGACCGCGACCTTCATGGCCGCCTTGCTGGTGCGCTTGCCCTTGCGGGTCTGCAGCATCCAGAGCGTGCCGTGTTGGATCGTGAACTCGACGTCCTGCATGTCGTGGTAGTGGTCCTCGAGCTTGGCGGCGATCTCGAGCAACTGGTCGTAGGCTTCCGGAAAATCCTCTCTCAGCTTCTGGATCGGCTGGGGCGTGCGGCTGCCCGAGACCACGTCCTCGCCCTGGGCGTTGACCAGGTACTCGCCGTAAAAGACCTTTTCGCCCGTGGCCGGGTTGCGCGTGAAGGCCACGCCGCTGGCCGATTTCTCCCCCAGGTTGCCAAACACCATGGCCTGGACGTTGACCCCGGTGCCCAGGTCGTGCGGGATGCCGTGGTGGACGCGGTAGTCGGTGGCGCGTTTGGTGTTCCAGGACTTGAACACGGCCTCGATCGAGCGCCGCAGTTGCTCCTCCGGGTCCTGGGGGAACGCCTCGCCCGCTTCCCGTGCGACGATGGCCTTGAACGTCTCGACCACGCCCTTGAGCGCCTCGGCCGAGAGCTCGGCGTCCGAGCCGACGCCCTCGCGCGCGCGCGCCGCCGAGAGCGCCTCCTCGAAGCGCTCTCCCTCCACGCCCAGCACGACGTCGCCGAACATCTGGATCAGCCGGCGGTAGGCGTCGAAGGCGAAGTGCTCGTCGTCCGACTGGGCGATGAGGCCACGGACGGTCTCGTCGTTCAGGCCCAGGTCGAGCACGGTGTCCATCATGCCGGGCATCGACATGCGCGCGCCCGAGCGCACCGAGAGCAACAGCGGGTTCTCGACGTCGCCGAAGCGCTTGCCCAGCGCCTCCTCGACCCCGGCCAGCGCCGCGCGCGTCTGGTCCCAGAGCCCCTCGGGAAAGCCCTCGCCCCCCTCGTAGTAGGCGATGCACGCCTCGGTCGTGATCGTGAAGCCCGGCGGGACGGGCAGCCCGATGCGGGTCATCTCGGCCAGCCCCGCCCCCTTGCCGCCCAGCAGGTCGCGCTGGGCTTCCGAGCCCTGTTCGAACCGATACACCCACTGCTTGCTCATCCGTCCTCCTTGATCGATTGGACGTCGGGGGAGGCGCGCGCAGCCCGAGACCGCACCGTCGCCGACGGCGCGCTCGAGGCTGCGAGGGACATACGCCACGCGCGGCTTTCCGTTTCGAATGCGAACCAAAGCCGTGCTCCCACGATACAGGCCGGGTGGGGGAAGGAAATGATGGAGGTCAACTTCGGGGTTGATCTGAATCAGGTGGCCCGGAGCGCGGGCGCGCTCAGCGGCGCAGGGCCACGGCGACGCCGTCCCGCAGCGGGACGAACAGCGTCTCCAGGTCGGGGTGGGCCTGCAAGTAGCGGTTGTAGGCTTGGATCGCGCTTGTCGTCTCGTCGGGGTCGTCGTCCAGCACGCGCCCGCCCCAGAGCAGGTTGTCGACCAGCAGCGCCGCGCCCGCGGGCATGAGCGGGAGGACGAGCTCGGTGAGCGCTTGGTACTGGCGCTTGTCGGCGTCGAGGAAGACGAGGTCGAACGGCCCCTCGAGCGTGCGCACGACCTCGAGCGCGTCGCCCACGCGCACCTCGACCCGGTCCAGGGCGCCGGCCGACTCCAGGTTGCGCCGCGCGCCCTCGGCCGCCAGCGGGTCGAGCTCGATCGAGGTGAGCTGGGCGCCCCACCGGGACGTGGCACGCGCCAGCCAGATCGCCGAGTACCCGATGGCCGTGCCCACCTCCAGCATCCGTTGCGGCCGGGCGAGTTTGGCGATCGTGTGGAGTAACAGGCCGCCGTGCGGCCCGATGATGGGGACGTCGCCCGCTTCGGCGTCGCGCTCCAGCCGCATGAGCAGCGCGTCGCGCTCCGGCAGCAAATCGTCCAGGTAGGCCGCGATCGCGGGCGCGGTGATGGCGGGCCGGGCGGCCGATGCGTCCTTGGCGCGCTCGGGCGGGTGCGAGCCGACGTAGGCGGCGTAGTCGCCCGAGGGGATGACCTCCAGCTCGGACGGGTCGAGGTTGTAGAGGTAGGTCCAGGCCTCGATCGGCTCGCCGCCCTCGGGCGTGGCGCGCACGGTGGCGCGCACGTACTCGGTGGGCGGCGGGTCGTTGGGCCCGCAGCGCTCGTAGGGGTCCAGGACGCCGAAAGCGTGCTCCGGGTTGTCGAGCGCGTAGAGCTCGCCGGTGACGCGGTCGTCGGGGTCGTCGGAACGGATCAGCGCCGGGTAGAGCCCGACGTCCAGCAGCTTGCCGCGCACGGTCGCCGTCCCCAGGAACGAAGCGCACTCGTCCAGCAGGCTGCGCATGGGCACGCCCAACTCCCGGCGCAGCGTGCCGTAGACGAACAAGAACTCGCGGCTCATGGCTCCCTCCCTCGCGACGTCGAGCTGGACGGGCCCAATGTAACAGGCACGGCACGCGGGCGGCAAGGGAAGCCCCTCCCCGTACCCTGAGCGCGGGGAGGGGGTGCACGTCGAAGTGTGTCAATTCGTCCAAGCCGCTAGGGGGGAGGCCCCCGACCTCCCCCGGAAACGTCCGGCGGGGCAGCCACGGAGGGCTGCCCCGACAGAACGCGGTGGCCGTGTGCTACCGCAGCGACAGCACGAACGGCGTCGTCCCGCCGCCCAGCTTGAGCGTGAGCACGAGGAAGACGTTGCCCGGCACGGGCCCGCCGCCGATGGTGGTGGCCGGAGCCAGCGCGCCGGCGCGGTCGCAGAACACCGTCAGGCCCGTGCCCGGTGGCAGCGAGAGGCAGAAGCCGCCGACGTCGCTCACGACCAGCAGGATGAGCGGGTTTGAAGGCTGGTCCCACACCACGGCGCTGCTGAGCTGGCCGGCCGGCGTCGAGACGAACGTCCCGCGCGCGGTCAGGCCCGGCCCCAGCGCGGCCGTGATCAGCAGGTCGTCGGCGCCGGCCACCTTGGGCTGGGCCTGGCTGCCCTGCACCGTGGTTTGAAACCCGTTGAGCTGGAGGCGCTGCAGCACCTGGTTGGGCGTCATGCCCTGCGAGATCCCGCCCAGCTCGGGCGGCACCTGCGGCCCCTGGCCGCTGCCGCCGGGCGAGCTGGGCTCGTCGATCCCCTGGCCCGCAACCCGCGCGCGGATCACGCCGCAGGCGTACTGCGTGGTCGTGCCCATCTCGGCCGTGACGTCCAGCGCGCTCTGGCGCGGCAGCGTCCCCCGGATGTTGACCGCCGTGGGCTGTTCGTTCAGCTCGAACTCGAACGTCTGCGTATCACCGGGGCCGATCTGGGCCGGCGGCACGCGCAGGTTCACCGAGATCGACTGCTGGTTGCGCAGGAAGATGAACTGGGCGATCTGGACGTTGCCGTCGCAGCCCGAGTTGTTCACCTCGACCGTCACCGGCACCGCGCTCTGCTGCGTCAGCGCGCTCCCGGCGGTCAAAACCACCGACAGCGCCGTCAACAGCGCGATTAACGTCATGCGTTTTCGCAAAACGAAAACCCCCTTTGAGTTGATGTCGCTTTCAGCCTAAGGGAAAACGCCGGCCCCATCAAAAGACTTCGCGGCGCCAGGGCGCATTCGCGCGAGAAGAGGGCTTTTGGGCCCGCGGCGCCCCCCCGTTTGACGCGCGCTCCGGCGAGCAAGTACGCTGCAAGCGGAGGGAAACACCCGCTGGGGTCGAACGAGGCCCCCGGAAAGGACGAAGCCATGACGCCCACCGACCTGAAGCGGATCGCGGGCGAGGCCGCGGCCGCGCGCGTGCAGAGCGGCCAGTTGCTGGGCCTGGGCACGGGCTCGACCGTGCGCTTCTTCCTGGAGGCGCTGGCCAAGCGCGTGGCGGCCGGGGAAGTGGCAGACGTGGTGGGCGTGCCCACCTCGGAGGCCACGGCCGAGAAGGCGCGCGCGCTCAAGCTCCCGCTCGCCTCGCTCGACGAGTGTCCCGAGCTCGATCTGTGCGTGGACGGCGCCGACGAGGTCGACCCCGTGTTGAACCTGATCAAGGGGCTGGGCGGCGCGCTGCTGCGCGAGAAGATCGTGGCCGCCGCGAGCGCACGCTTCTGGGTGATCGTGGACGAGTCCAAGCGCGTGGAGGCGCTGGGCCAGAAAGCCCCGCTGCCGGTCGAGGTGCTGCCCTTCGGCTGGCGGCCCACCGCGCGCGCAATTGAGCGGCTCGGCGCCGAGGTCACCCTGCGCACCAAGCGCGGCGCGCCGGTGGTGACCGACCAGGACAACCTGCTGCTCGACTGCCGCTTCCCTTCCCTTGAAGACCCCCACGCCCTCGCTTGCGAGCTCGACGCCCTCCCCGGCGTGCTGGGCCACGGGCTTTTTTTGGGCATGGCCCACGGGGCCATCGTTGGCACCGGTGACGGGGCGCACGTCCTGACCCCGCGAACGTAACACGCGTTACGTTGGGGCGCGCGTGTCCGGTGCCCCGGACCACGTTGGCTTGCCGCCGCCTCACACACTTCCTGCCCGCACACAGTCCCGTTCCTTCCCGTTAGGGCGCGCGCCCCCTAGGCTGAGCACAGAAAGGGGGACGCCATGCGCATGCTTTTCACCTTGGCGCTCGGTGCGGTGTTGCTGCTGGCCCCGTCGCCTGCGTCGACGACCGCGTCGTCGCGCGCGCTCGCGTTGCTGGGTGTGTTCCCCGAGATCGAGTTGAAAAAACCCCGCGTCGACCCTGAACCCAAGGCCGAGACCGCGCCGGTGACCCAGCGCGTCGCCGCCCGCCCGCCCGGCTGGCAGGGGCCGTTGCCGCCGCCCGAGGAAACCGTGGCCGTCGCCCCGCAGTCGCTGCGCCCCGTCGCGCCCGAGCCCGACCCGTTGATTCGGGACGGCAAGTACATCCACGTCGAGCTCAAGAGCGCGCAGATCGTCTCTATGGGCGACCCGATGAAGTTCGTGGCCACGCTGTTCAACGCCACGGACGCGCACTGGAACCTGGTGGCCGAGATCGTCGTGCGCAAGAGCGACGGCTCGCAGGAGACGCTGCTGCGGGGCTACCCGCTGCGCCTGGCCAGCGGGCGCCGGATGCGCGTGCCGCTGGGCCTCAAGGCCAAGGAACAGCGTTTCCCGCCGGGGGTCACCGAGTTCGTCGCCTTCCTGCGCGACCGGCAGGGCGAGCTGGTCGACCGCGCCTCGATCGCGTTCGTCGTGACCGTGCCGCTGCATTGAGTTCCGCTGAAAACGACCGGGGCCCCGGAGCGCGAGGGGGAGCGCTTCGGGGCCCCGTTTACACGCCCCTCACTTGCGCCAGCGCCGTAGGGCTCGGTATGCTGGGCGGGTCGTTCCATTCTCAAGGGAAATTCACCGAGTCGAGAGGAGCGTTATGCGCAAGAAAGTGACCGTCGTGGGCGCGGGGTTCGTGGGGGCGACCACGGCCCAGCGGCTGGCAGAGCGCGACAGCGCCGACGTCGTGCTGGTCGACATCCCGGACAAGGAGGGGCCCACCCAGGGCAAGGCGCTCGACATGACCGAGTCCGCGCCGCTGCTGGGCTTCGACGCGCGGATCACCGGGACGTCGGACTACGCCGACATCAAGGACTCCGACGTCGTGGTCGTGACCGCCGGCATCCCCAGGAAGCCCGGCATGAGCCGCGAAGAGCTCATCGGGACCAACGCCAACATCGTCAAGAGCGTGAGCGAGCAGGTCAAAGCGCGCGCGCCTCGGTCGATCGTGATCATGGTCTCGAACCCGCTGGACGTGACCACGTACGTGGCCAGCCAGGTGACGGGCTTTCCCAAGGAGCGCGTGGTGGGCATGGCCGGCGTGCTGGACGCGGCCCGCTTCCGCAGCTTCATCGCCCTGGAGCTGGGCGTCTCGATGCGGGACGTGCACGCCATGGTGCTGGGCGGCCACGGCGACCAGATGGTCCCGCTGCCGCAGTACGCGACCGTGAGCGGCATCCCGATCACGGCGCTCATGGACGAGGCACAAATCGAGCGGTTGGTCGAGCGCACGCGCAAGGGCGGCGGCGAGATCGTCAACCTGCTGGGCGACGGCTCGGCCTACTACGCGCCCTCGGCTTCGGTGATCGAGATGGTCGATTCCATCCTGTTCGACCGCCGGCGCCTGCTGCCGTGCGCGGCCTACCTCACGGGCCAGTACGGACTCGAGGACCTCTACATCGGCGTGCCGGCCTTTTTGGGCCCCAACGGCGTCGAGGAGATCCTGGAACTCGAGCTGAGCGACGCCGAGCGCAAAGCCCTGCACGCCAGCGCCGAGCTGGTCAAACGGACCGTGGCCGAGGTGCAGCTCTAGAAAACGCAACCCGTAGGGGCGCGATTGACCGCGCCCTCACTGGGCCCAACGGCAGGGGTTCAATGAATTGAACCCCTACGGGCACCGTATGGTGAACGGAATTCCCGATGAACGACCACACCGATTCGGTCCGCACGCTGGAACTCCACGGTCTCAAGTGCCCGCACACGTTCGTGCGGGCCAAGCTCGCGATGGAGGCTTTGGCAGCGGGCCAGGCGCTGCGCGTGGTCGTGGACAACCCCCTGTCCAAGGTCGACCTGCCCCGCTCGGCCCGCCAGCACGGCTACGAGGTCCTGAGCGTCGAGGAGGTCGCGGACGGGGCCTGGGCCATCACGCTGCGGAAGTAGTACACGGCCACGTTGAAACTTGTAGGGACACCCCCCCCCCGTGGTTGCCCGGCGGGGTAGGCACAGGGGCCTCCCCCTACGTTGAAAGATCAATGTGATCCAGTCGTCGTCTAGGCGTTTCACTCCCAGCCCCCGTCCGGTACAGTGGCCCCAACTCCCGTTGACAAAGGCGGTGGCCGTGAAAGCAAGCGACCTGTTGGTGCGGTGTCTGGAGGCCGAGGGGATCGAGGTCGTCTTCGGCGTGCCGGGCGAGGAGAACGCCGACTTCATGATGTCGTTGGATCGTTCGGACCAAATCGAGTTCGTGCTCACGCGCCACGAGCAGGGCGCGGCCTTCATGGCCGAGGCCTACGGCCGGCTCACCGGCAACCCGGCCGTCTGCCTGAGCACGCTGGGGCCCGGCGCGACCAACCTGATCACGGGCGTGGCCGACGCCAACATGGACCGGGCGCCGATGCTCGTGCTCACCGGCCAGGGCGCCTCGACCCGGCTGCACAAGGAGTCGCACCAGATCATGGACGCCGTCGGGATGTTCCGGCCCGTCACCAAGTGGACGCAATCGATCCGCCACCCCGACAACATCCCCGAGATCGTCCGCAAGGCCGTGCGGCTGGCGCGCACCGAGAAGCCCGGCGCCTGCCACGTCGAGCTGCCCGAGGACATCGCCAAGCTCGAAACGGACGCCCAACCGCTCGAGGTGCGCCGCTTCCGCCGTCCCGGCGCCGACGACAAGATCGCCGACCGTGCCTTCGAGCTGATCGAAAACGCCAAGAACCCCGTGATCGTGGCCGGCAACGGCTGCATCCGCAAGCGCGCCAGCAAGCAGCTCAGGATCTTCTGCGAGCGCACCGGGATCGGCGTCATCAGCACGTTCATGGCCAAGGGCGCCGTCGACCGCGACGCGCCCTACTGTTTGTTCACCATCGGGCTGCAGGCCAAGGACTACCCGGCGCTCGCGGTCGAGCAGGCCGATCTGGTCATCACGCTGGGCTACGACATGGTGGAGTACCACCCGCGGCTCTGGAACCCCAACGGCGACAAGCGCGTGCTCCACATCGACTTTTTGCCGGCCGAGATCGACGCGCGCTACCACCCCGAGCTCGAGGTCGTGGGCGACCTGGCGCACGCGCTCTGGGCGCTCAACGAACGCGTGGCGGCGGCCGGGGGGCTGACGTTTGACTTGACCAACCAGCGCGACCTGCGCGCGCGCATGCTGGCGGACTTCGCCGCGCACCAGGACGACGACACCGACGGGGCCATCCGCCCGCAGAAAGTGCTGTGGGACGTCGGCGAGCTGCTTGAGCCCGGCGACGTGCTGCTCTCGGACGTGGGCGCGCACAAGATGTGGATCGCGCGCTACTACCACCCTTCCGAGCCCAACACGTGCCTGATCCCCAACGGCTTCTGCTCGATGGGCTTTGCGCTGCCCGGCGCGGTCGGCGCCAGCTGGGTCGACCCCGACAGGAAGGTGCTGGCGATCTGCGGCGACGCGGGCTTTCTCATGAACGCCCAGGAGATGGAGACCGCGCGGCGTTTGAATTCGAACCTCACGGTCATGGTCTGGGAGGATTTCTCCTACGGCCTCATCTCGTGGAAGCAGGACACCGAGTTCGGGCGTCACACCGAGCTCTCCTTCGGCAACCCGGACTGGCTCAAGCTGGCCGAGGCCTTCGGCTGGTCGGGCCAGCGCGTGACGCGCAGCCGCGAGCTGAAAGGTACGCTGGCCCGCGCACTGGAGCAGCCGGGCCCGAGCCTGGTGGTGCTCCCGATCGACTACCGTGAAAACGCGCTGCTCACGCAGCGCCTGGGCGAGATCCAGGCGACGATTTAGGTTTGAACACAACTAAAGCGTGCGCTCGCAGGCCTGGAGCTCGAACTGCCCCCGGCCGGCGACGTCAATTGCCGGGATGCAATCATCTACAAAAGGGCCTATAACTTGCTCTTGATCGCCGTTTGAATACCGTCCCAGTGAGAGCGTTATCCCTTCGTTTGGGAAGGCCAATGTGACAGCTTCAGCCACCTGGGTACTGGCCAAGCGCACGCGCTCGACTTGAAAGTCGTCGACGATGTCAAACGACCTTGGCAATCCTCTCCTAAAACCTGGGGAGGCGTGTGCGCCTCCCCAGGCCGTTTTCTTGTTGTGCTGGATTGAGGTTTTGGTCGTTTACAATGCAATTTCCAATTCCAGGACCAAAGGAATTCCCCAACGCCATCCTTGCAAGGTTCCCTGGGAATCCAAGGATGTTTGAAGCCTGAGCTCGGGGCCGATCCCCGTGAATTTGACCTGGGGCAAAATGTTGAGATCGAGTGGTGTCATCCACCCCAAGGCTGCGCCGAACTCATAGCCGGAAACCGCTGAGGAAACGGTGGACAGCTGCAAGGCCGCGTGCAGTGAAAGGGAACCGTATCCTGGCAACAGGCCCAGCGGCAAATCGAAACGCTCAACCTGTTTCAACCCCAAGGAAAGGGGCGAGGCTGTGTTGTTACCGGTTGTGATTTCGTAGCCAAACGTTGGCTTGATAATGGGGTCAGCGTTGGCCAAGGCGGTGAATGAACTCCATCCTACCGTCAGTATTGCAACCCAAATCAAAAGGTTCGTTTTCATCGATCCTCCTCTCAAGTTGGCGATTGGATTGGCTGTCAAAACGAACACTCAAACGAAATGATCGCGAATTCGGTATAGTTCGCATCCCATCCAGGAAGGATGACGATCTGGCATGTGATCGTTGCAAGTTGCGCAAGCGCCTGAGGCTCTTCGATTTCTGATATGTGTGGACTCAAAAAGCCGCCTAGGTTGACCAACACCGCGACCAGCGCCAATACGGTTACAATCTTCTTCATTGGCAATGCATCCTTATGAAGTATTTCAAATTACATATTATCCTCCTTTTAAATCGGGTTTTGTCTCTGCAGTGGCAGCCATGCTATCGCATAGGAGGCGTTCTTGTTGTCACTTCTGTGACAATGCCCCCCCTGCAAGAAAGGGGTGAATCTCCTGCTCCAGTTTGAGAAGATCGACAATGTGCATTTGTCTCGTTCGACGCTTTACAATGCCCTGACGTTCAAGTCGAGTGTTCCCGTGAGCCTAAACGACCATCGCCTTTGAGGCGATGGTCGTTTAGTTGCTGCCATTAAGCGTGATTTTAGTTCTTGTTATGCATCGCTGTCGGGTAATTCGTCCTCAAGCAAGCGCACGCGCGCATTCAGATAGCCAACCAGGGCAATGAGCACGGTGAAAAACCCAAACAGGACAAAGATCAACGCGAATTCCCGCCCTGCTGCTGGTCCCAGCCATCCCCCCAAAGCGCGTCCCAAGGGCGTTGCCAAAAATGGGCGCAACACCTGGTCAGCAAGCGGGCCGATCAAAACCAGGCCTAAAGGCAGGGTGAGCTGGGTCAAAAAGCCGCGGGTGGCAAACACCCTGCCTTGCAGCGGGGCGGGCACCTTGGTTTGCCAAAGTGCTCGCGAGCTTCCCGCTTGAATCGGGGTCAGCGCGCCCCCAATCGTATAAGCGAGTGCCCAGAGGGCAACGTGACCGCTCAGTCCAAAGAGCACCTGATTCAACAGCCCGATCAGCAACATGCCCCCTAAGATACCGTGGAGCTTTCTTCGCGGTCCTCCCCAGGTAGACATCATGCCCCCACCAGCGAGCTGGCCCAAGCTGAAGGCACTGAACACCATGCCCAGGGCCAGCGTATCCCCATCGGTGCGTGCCAAAACCAGCGGGGTGACCAGGCGAGTGGTGACGAACATCGAAGATATTTGGAAGCAGGCAAAAAGCGCAACCAGATTGCGGAGCCCGGGGCGCTGAAAGATGAACTGCCACCCTGTGGCCAGATCAGACCAATAGGGAAGTCGGCTTGGGGCGTCATCGTTTGCCGGAGCGGGGATTTTCAGTTTGATCAGGATGAAGGCATTGGTGAGGAAGGTGGCCACATCGATCCACATGACCCCACTTACCCCAATGACGGGAACGAGCAGGCCCGCCAGGATAGGAGCGCTGATGCTGCCGATGCTCTCCCCAAGCGAGAGCAGGCCGTAAGCGCGCCCATAATGCTGCTTGGGAAGCAGCAAGGTCACGGTGGCTTGTTCGGCAGGTGCTTGCAGAGTGCTGATGGTGCTGGAGACGGCCAACAACGCATAGATAAGTTCCAGTGTGGCCAACTGTTGCTGAATGAGCAGCAGGAGGATGCCGGTGACCATAGCTTGGCCCAGGTCCGACCACAGCAACGCCTCTTTGCGGTTGATGCGGTCGACCACCACCCCCGCCAACGGTTTGAGCAACACCTTGGGCAAATAGTTGAACAGCATGGACAAGGCCAAAGGGGTGGCTTGACCGGTTTCCTGAAACAGCCAAACACCCAGGGCGAAAGCGGTTAAGCTCGAGCCAAGCATGGAGATGGTTTGGCCCGAGGTCAACCAGAGGAAGGTGCGATTCCCCGGCGCGCTCAGAAACCGCTTGAACGTTGGCATAAAAAGTTCAAGCGCCTTACGCTTGTGTGCCTCACGTCGCGATACTTTTCAGAGAGAGCGGAGATCCCACAACCTGATCTCGCCCTGGATGCAGGCCTCGGAGTCAGGGGTGCGTTCTCCGCAGGAGCCAGAGGCCAACAAATTCCCATCAGGGCTGAAAGCTACGGAGAGGATTTCGCCTTTATGGCTGGGGAGGGTACGCACTTCTCTGCCCGTGGCCGTCTCCCACAGTTTGATGGTCTGGTCACTTGAACCGGAGGCCAGCAGCCGTCCATCGGGGCTGAAGGTCACCGAACGGACAGTATTCATATGGCCGGGAAGCGCTTGAATTTCGCTGCCCGTAGCTGTATCCCACAGCTTGATGGTCTGATCCAAAGAACCAGAAGCCAACAGGCGTCCATCGGAACTGAAGGCCACCGAGCGGACCCAGTCAGTGTGACCAGCAAGGCTACGTGCTGCTTGTGCCCAACTGAAACGGCCCGAGTAGGCTGAAATCAAAAGAAAAACTAAAACCATGCTCACCGCAACGAGCTTGAAGTTCCTCCTGCACATGGTTGTTCCTCGCTTTCTTGTCAGTCTAATACACGGTACGGCCACGATGTTTCTTCTGTGTAGAGGCCCCATTCATGGGATCCGAGAGACACGCCTGTTCTTCGCCAGGTAAGCGTTGTGGGCGGCCAAGGCGCGTGGCTGCGAGCGCGATGAATCGCGCCCCCTTGTATATTGGGGCTGAATTGGCTGGCCAAGGAATAAGAGAGGAGGGGATAGACCATCGCGCCCCTTGGTCTTAGAGACCGTGGTGTAGCCGGGTCGTCCCGTCCTCTCGCCTTGTAAGCTCGCACTGTTACAGCCGAGAACCACTGTGGTCCTGATCTGCACACCTCCGTGTGTTTGAGCGATGACGGCGAGGAAATCCTGTGGGGTGAAGCGTAACAGCTGGGTCGTCTCCAGCGCCTGGGCGTAGGCGCGACGCGTGGCCTCCTCTAGCAGGGCCGATTTGCCCACGATGTCGCCGCGGCCGAGCAGCCGGATCATGAACGTGTGGCCAGCCAAGGTAGCATGGGTCAGACACATCCAACCGCGTCGCACGACGTAGACGTCCTGAGAAAGGTCACCCTGGGCAAACAGCGTCGCTCCCTGGGGGCAGGTTACCTTGGCAGGGGTGAGCCTTTGGTGATTTGACCCCGAGTGCAAAGCGGATTCCAGCAAGCCCACTTGTCCTCCTTTGGGAGCGTGTGGCGCGCGTTCCGGGGTGCACCGAGCGTTTGCCAAACGGCTTCGGCCAAGCATGAAGGCTGTCGAAGCCTAATATCTGCTAGCAACATACAACACCATTCTAGCTGAGCTGTCGGGCTTTCGCCAAGCGGATGTTGTCCCTGCGCGAGTTCGCCCAGCCTCCCTAACAGATCAGCTTCGAAAACCCGGTTCGGTCAAATGCCGCTTGCAAAGCGTGGGGCAGCCGTTTCAATAGAACGAACCCCCCGCATCCGAGGTGACCCATGCTCCAGCCACGCTACCCCTACTACCTGGCCAACGAGCCGCAGCAGCCCAACGAGGATTTAGAGGTTTTCGACAAGTACAGCGGCCAGCGGGCCACACGCGTGGCCCTGGCCGACGAGGCGGCCATCGACCGGGCGATCGGAAAAGCCGCCGAGGCGGCCGAGCCCATGCGCGCGCTGCCCGCCTACCAGCGCCGGGACGTGCTGAACCACTGCGTCCAGAGGTTTGGCGAGCGCTTCGACGAATTGGCCGAGAGCCTGTGCGTCGAGGCCGGCAAGCCCATCAAGGACGCGCGCGGCGAGGTGACCCGGCTCATCGACACGTTCCGCGTGGCGGCCGAGGAGGCCGTGCGGATCTACGGCGAGGTGCTGCCGCTGGACATCAGCCCGCGCGCCCGAGGCTACACGGGCATGTGGAAGCGCGTGCCCGTGGGGCCGTGCTCCTTTATCAGCCCGTTCAACTTCCCGCTCAACCTGGCCGCGCACAAGGTCGCGCCCGCCATCGCGGCCGGCTGCCCGTTCGTGCTCAAGCCGGCCAGCCTCACGCCGATCGGCGCGCTCATCATCGGCGAGGTGCTGGCCGAAACCGACCTGCCGCCGGGGGCGTTTTCGATCCTGCCCTGCCGGCGCGACGGGGCCGAGCTGTTCACCACCGACGATCGGCTCAAGCTGCTCAGCTTCACGGGCTCGCCCGAGGTGGGCTGGGCGCTCAAGGCCAAGGCGGGCAAGAAGAAGGTGGTTTTGGAGCTGGGCGGCAACGCGGCCTGCGTGGTGGACGCCGACGCCGACCTCGACGACGCCGTGGCGCGCATCGTCTTCGGCGCGTTCTACCAGTCGGGCCAGAGCTGCATCGGCGTCCAGCGCGTGCTGGTGCACGAATCGATCTACGACGCCTTCAAGGAAAAACTCGTGTCGGAGACGGAAACGCTCAAGATGGGCGACCCGCACGACGAGGACACCTTCATCGGCCCCATGATCTCCGAAAAGGAGGCCCAGCGGCTCGACGGCTGGATTCAGTCCGCCGTGCAGCGCGGCGCCAATTTGCTCTGCGGGGGCAAGCGCGACGGCGCGCTGCTGGCGGCCACGCTGCTGGAGGACGTGCCCAAGGGCGAGGCCGTCGCCTGCCAGGAGGCGTTCGGACCCGTGGCCGTGTTGTCGCGTTTCAGCGACTTCGACGCCGCGCTCGACGAGGTGAACGACTCGGCTTTCGGCCTGCAGGCCGGGGTGTTCACGCGCGACCTCTACAAAGCCCAGCGCGCCTGGGATCAGCTGGACGTGGGCGGCGTGATCGTGGGCGACGTGCCGAGCTGGCGGGTCGATCACATGCCCTACGGCGGCGTGAAGGACTCCGGACTCGGGCGCGAGGGAATTCGCTTTGCGATCGAAGACATGACCGAGGTCCGCCTGCTGGTCGTGCGCGATCCGGGGGCGTAGCATCCTTGGTCATGGGCTTTGGAATCCCTTCTCCTCCTCGCGGGAGAAGGGGCAACGATTGGCGTTGCCCTCAACAAAGCGTTCGTTTGCACAAGGGGACTAAACCATGAACGATTTCCGCACCGTGCACATCGACTTGCCCACCCCAACCGACGACGACCCGCGCCTGGGGCACCTGCTGGGGCGCGATCTGGAGGAAGGTGAGACGCCGCGCGCCGTGATCGTGGGCTTTCCGTCCGACGAGGGCGTGCGGCGCAACCGGGGGCGGCCCGGCGCGGCCGAGGCCCCCGAGGCGATCCGCGCCGCGCTCTACCGGCTCACGCCCGACCCACGCGCCTTCGAGGCGTTTGCCGACTTGCTGGTCCACACGCGCGACCTGGGCGACTTGGCGCTCACGGGCGAGGTCGAGTGCGACCAGGCCGCGCTGGGCGCGGCGCTGGCGCCCTATCTCGCGCAGGGCTGCACGGCGATCGTGATCGGCGGCGGGCACGAGACGGCCTACGGGGCGTTCCTGGGCTACGTCGAGGCCGGCCGGCGCGTCGAGATCCTCAACTGGGACACGCACGCCGACGTGCGCCCCTTGCGCGACGGGCGGGGGCACTCGGGCTCGCCCTTCCGGCAGGCGCTGGAGCACCCCTCGCACGCCTGCACCCACTACGCCGTGGCCGGCCTGCTGCCCTACGCGGTCGCGAAGGCGCACCTGGACTACATCGAATCGCACGAGGGGCGCCACATCTGGAACGAGACGCTCTCCTATCAGGCGGTCGACGGGCTCTACGGCTCGTTCAAGAACGACCTCATGGTGAGCTTCGACCTCGACGCCGTGGACCAACCGCACGCCCCCGGCGTGAGCGCGCCGGCGGTCGACGGCCTGAGCGCCGACCTCTGGCTCTACGCGGCGTTCCGCGCCGGGCGGCACGCGGGCGTGCGCTCGATGGACCTGGTCGAGCTCAACCCGCGGCTCGACCGCGACGGCCAGACCGCGCGGCTGGGCGCGCTCACGGTCTGGTGGTTCTTGAAGGGGCTCTCGGAGCGTGTCGAAGGGGAAGAGCCCGGCGAGCGGCCGCCGGGCTCCTAAGGCGATCCATGGGGTAACAGAACACTGTTATAGAAATGGCGGCGCAAAATTTTTACGCCAACAGCAGGCTCAGCGTGCGCTTCAGCCGGCGCCACCAGGAGCCGCGCGCGCGGCGCGCTTGGCTCAGCAGGCGCTCGGTATCGGCTTCCCGGAGCAATTCCGTGTAGTGCGTTTTGGCGCGCTCGGTCATCATGTCGTTGTTGTAGTCGTAGAGCATGCACCTCACCTCGATACGCAGTATAACATAACAATGTTCTGTTGTCAAGAGATACGCGAAATTTGCGTTCTGTTCTGCGATCGAGGCGATGTGCCGGAGGCGTACCGTTGCCCCGTTTCGTCCCCGCGGCCTATACTGGGGCCACCCATCCAGACAGTCCTGCAAAGGAACGTGACCCATGCACGTCACCAGTTACGGCGCGGCGCGGGAAGTGACCGGCTCCTGCCACCTGCTCGAGGTCGGCAACGAACACGTCCTGATCGACTGCGGCCTGTTCCAGGGCGGCGCGCGCCTGGAGGCCAAGAACCACGACCCGTTCCCCTTCGAGCCCGAGCGGATCAGCCAGGTGTTTTTGACCCACGCGCACCTGGACCACTGCGGTCGGCTGCCGCTGTTGGTCAAGCGCGGCTTCCGCGGAGAGATCATCACCTCGGCGGCCACGGTCGAGGTGGTCAAGTTCATCCTGCTGGACGCGGCCCACGTCATGCACGAGGAATACCTGTCCGAGCGGCGCCACCGCCGCCGGCGCGGCGAATCGCTACTCCCCCCGCTCTACGACGAGACCGACGTGCTCGAGACGCTGAACCACCTCGCCCCCGTGCGCGAGAACGGCCGCTTGCACGACGTCGGTCCCCACTTGCGCGTCGCCTTCCACAACGCGGGGCACATCCTGGGCTCGCGCTTCCTGCAGATCGAGGCGCGGGAGGGCGGGCAGACGCAGCGAATCACCTTCGGCGGCGACCTGGGCAACCCCGGGCGCAGCGTGATGCCCGACTACGCCATGCCTCAGCCCTGCGACGTGGTTTACTGCGAGTCGACCTACGGGGACCGCGACCACCGCGACCACGACGGCACGATTCAGGAGTTCGAGGCGGCCGTGCGCGACTGCCTGGGGCGCGGCGGCAACGTCGTGATCCCCTCGTTCGCCTTGGAACGCTCGCAGGACGTGCTGTTCGCGCTCGAGGACATGGAACGACATGGGCGGCTGCCCAAGAAAACGAAGGTTTTTCTCAACAGCCCGCTGGCCATCCACATCACGCGCGTCTACCAGCGCTTCCCCGGCGAGCTGGGCTCGGCCGTGCGCCGGCACATCGAGCGCGGGGACGACCCCTTCCACTTCCCCGGCGTGCGCTACAGCAAGACCGAACGCGAGTCGCGCGAGCTCAACGACCTCGAAGGCGGCAACATCCTGATCGCCGGCAGCGGCATGTGCAACGGCGGGCGCGTGCTGCACCACCTGAAGCACAACCTCTGGCGCGAGGAGTCGAGCGTGATCCTGGTGGGCTACCAGGCCAAGGACTCGCTGGGCCGGCTGCTGGTCGAGGGCCGCGAGCGCGTCAAGATCTTCGGCGAGGAGATCGCCGTGCGCGCCAAGGTCCACACCGTCAACGGCTTTTCCGCCCACGCCGGCCAGAGCGCCCTGCTCGACTGGCTCGAGGCCACGGGCGACGCCGAGGTCCGCCTGGTCCACGGCGAGTCCAACGGGCTGGACGGGCTCAAGTCCAAGCTCGAAGCGCGCGGGCGGCGAGCGACGATCGTGGAGGAGGGCGAGATTGACTGAAAGGCAAGAGGTGGAATCTTCTGTCCGCTGACGTTCATCACTGCCTTGTCAGAAACCAGCACGCCCGCACTTCAATACCCCCATCGCACACACCAAGAGAAGGGATCACCATGCCCGCAGACGTCCAAGAACTCACCATTCGCGCCCGTAACAACGCCAGCGCCTTCGCCAAGGCGGCCCGCCACATCCCGGCCGACAAGCGCGACTGGAAGCCCGCGCCGGGCGCGCGCAGCGCCGCCGAGATCCTGGCCCACACGGCCTACTGGAACGTCGCGCTCACGGACCCGCTGCGCGGCAAGACGCTCGATGTGGCCGAGGACGACTGGATCAAGGCGCAGGCCGACTTCCAAGACCCCAAGCGCGCCGAGGCGCTGGCCCGGCAGACGGGCGAGGCCTTTGCGGCGGCCGTCGAGGGACTGCGCGAGACGGACTACGAAAAGCAAACCTCGCTGCCCTGGGGCGAGGAGTCGCTTTACAACGTCGTCCTGGGCAACCTGTGGCACCTCACCTACCACAGCGCGCAGCTCAACTACATCCAGACGCTGCTGGGCGACACCGAAGACCATTGAGGCGACGGGGCGGAGGATCCCCCTTTGGATCTCCCTTGACAATTATCTCTAAAAAGTGTAGTGTATAAAACACTCAATCAGCCAAGGAGGACGCATGCGTTTTCAGGATCAAGCCATCCGCATGACCAAGTTCGCGATGCAGGAGCTGTTCAAGGTCGCCCGCGCCGTGCCGGCCGACAAGCTGGAGTGGAAACCGCTCGACAACGGGCGCTCCGTGCTGGACCAGCTCCAGGAGACCGCCCAGTCGCCGCTGTGGTTCGCGTCGATGCTCGATCCCGACTGGAACCCGGAGACCGCCATGGAAGGGGGCGAGGAAGCCGCCAAGGAACGCAAGGGCTGGACCACGATCGAGGCTTGCGAGCAGGAGGCCAAGCGCAACTGCGAGGCCTTTTACGAGGCGGTCAAGCAGATCCCGGATTCGGACCTGGAGCGCGAGGTCCCCACGCCCTGGGGCATGACCCCCAACGTGGCCGAGGTGGCCCTGTTCCAGCACTGGAACGCGACCTACCACTACGCCCAGATCAACTACATCCAGACGCTCTACGGCGACTTCGAGATGCACTGAGTGCGCGGGTAGGGCCCGCTACGCGGGCCCTACGACATTCACGTCTTCGCAACGAAAGGAACTTGAGTGAAAGGCCGAATCGCACTCGTCACCGTGCTGGCCGACGACGTGCCGGCGTTGCGGGATTTCTATCGGGACGTGCTCGGCTTTGAGGTCCAACAGGACCTGGGTTCGTACGTCGAGTTCCACTCGCGCGGCGCCGCGCCCGTCAAGGGGCCGGCCGACATGCCCTGGGGCCAGCGCGCGGCCTTCTTCGCCGACCCCGAGGGCAACGTCCACGAGCTGTTCGCGGAGTTGCAGCAATCGTGATCTGGACGGGTGTGAAGGCGGAATCTGCGGCGCGCCTTGACATCAGACCGACGAGGGAGTATGCTATCGCATTACGATTTAACCCAGACCGAAAGGACGGTGGTCCCGATGTTCAAAGTCATTCCTCAAGCGGTCACCGCAGGTCTGTGGTTCCCGCACGCCGCCTAGCCCTTCTGCGTTGAGCGGCGTTCGGCTTCCACGGCCACGCTGCTCCTGACGTTTTCTCTCAAAGCACCACCCGTCACGAGCGCGGTATCCAGACCTGCGATTCCCAATTCAGACCATGTCGTCCGTGTGCGTCGCTTCGGCGCGCACTCACGCGCGTACAGGCGAGAGGGGGTGGTACTATGTGGGATCTACAGCCCGAGCTCAACCGGCATCTGGCGGCGGAACGACACCGCGCGCTGCTGAGCGAGGCGGAGCGGGAACGGCTGTCACGCGGCGCGCGCCGTCGCAGACCCAGGATGCGGCATCGACTGGCGTATCATTTGGGCGGGGCGTTGTGCATGCTGGGCGCGCGGCTGCAAAGCGGTCAGAACTCCTGAGACACCGAACAGACGCGAAAGGAGCTTTTCATGATTCCATTGACCCGAGTTGACAAGCCCCACACCGCTTCACGACAGCAGAGCGCCCTGCACGGTCAGGGCGCTCTCGCTTCTTTTCCCACCCGCGTTTCCACCTAGTACACCGCCACGATGTTTCTTTTGTGTAGGGGTCCCATTTCATGGGACCCGGCATACACGCCCGGTTCTTGACCAAGTGGGCGTTGTGGACGGCCAGCACCCCGGCGGTTGCAGCCGCGTCCAGGCTCGTGCGCAGGCCGATCCTCCGGAACGAATACACCCCGGCCACCTCGGAGATGGGATTCCGCCCCGACGCGCGGAGGCGCTCGAACGGCTCGATTCCCCGTAGCGCGTCGTGCAGCGTGTCGGGAAGCGCCTTCAACATGGCGTACATGGTCCCGTACTGCGCCGAGCTGAAGCCCTCGGCCGCCGGCACGCCCAGCCCCGATTGCGCAGCGCGTTGGCCAGCGCCAAGCGCGCGAACTCCCGCGCTTCCAGTGCCGCGCCCGCGCCCAAAAGGGTTTGTAGCGCGCGCTCGTCCCCTTCTTCCCAGAGCGCGTGCAGCGCGGGCAAGGCAAAGCGCGGGTCGGGGTCGAAGCGCTGGCCGGCCGCGTCACCGTCGAGGCCAAACGCGACGGGCGCGACTTGGACGGGACCGGCCGCTTGGGCCGGCGCGGGGGAGGCGCTCAGGCACAGCAGGGCGAGCAGGGCCGCGAGCGGGAGGCAGCGTATCGGGTTCATGCGGGCATGATATCGGCTGGCGCAGGGCACGACATGGCCCGTAGGGGCGGGTCCCCGTGCCTGCCCCGGCGCCTCAAGCCGTAGGGGCGCCCCGCGAAACGCCCCTACTCCACCGGGATCGACCGCTAGAACCCGATCACGAACCCCTCGTTCTTGAACGTCGGCTTGTTGTAGCTCAGCGGAGAGGCGTGGGTGCCTTCGCGCGCCGAATGGCGGTAGACGCAGTCGCCGGCGGCCACGTCCCACTCGTGCGTGGGGCCGAAGCGGGGGTAGATGTCGGCCGTCCCTTCGGCCACCAGGCAGAACTTGAGCGAGCTGCCGGCCGTGATGCGCTCCCTGACCTCGAACTGCGCCAAATAGTCTTCCAGCTCGGGAGAGCCGTGCGAGCGGCTGGCGGCCACCACCAGCGGCCGGGTCGGGTCGGCCCGCGTGGAATGGATCCGCACGGGCTCGCCCTCGCCTTCCCGCTTCCAGGCGCCGTCCCCCCGCTCGGCGTAGTAGGAGACGTCCATCACGGGCGCGTACACGACGCCCAGGACGGGCTCGCCGTCGCGCACGAGCGCAATGTTGACCGTGAACTCGCCGTTGCGCTTGATGAACTCCTTGGTCCCATCCAGCGGGTCCACGATCCAGAACCTCTCCCAGTCCGCGCGCTGCTCGAACGGCGGGATGCCCGACTCCTCGGAGATGACCGGCGTGTCCGGGTCCAGCGCGCCCAGGCCGGCCACGATGACGCGGTGCGCGGCCAGATCGGCCTGGGTGAGTGGGGAGTGGTCGACCTTGCGCGTGACCGCGATCTCGTCGGTATAGTGTGCCAGGATGGCCGCGCCCGCGCGGCGGGCAAGTTTGATGACGTCGTTCAGCATGCTCGCTCCTCAAGTGCTTTTGGTTTCCTTGCTCGTGTGCAGTGTATGATGGCTCCCCATCCAATCCCAGCGAGGTGATCCGCCTGGGCGAGCTCGACCCGCAGGCGCGCGCGTTTCTGGACCGATTGGCCGCCCAGGGTGCACCGCCCCTGGAGCGGATGAGCGTCGCAGAAGCGCGCCGCGCCAACCGCGAGGCCAAGCGCTGGCAGCAGCGCGCGGGCGAGCCCGTGGCCGGCGCCCAGGACGTTCGGATCGATGGGCCCCACGGGAAGATCCCGCTGCGAATCTACCGGCCCGAGCAGGGGCCGTTGCCGCTGCTGCTTTACCTCCACGGCGGCGGCTGGGTGCAGGGCGATCTCGACACGCACGACCCCGTCTGCCGGCTATTTGCGAATCGTGCGCGCTGTCTGGTCGTCTCGGTCGACTACCGCCGCGCGCCCGAGCACCGCTTCCCGGCCGCGGTCGAGGAGGCCTACGCGGCGACGAAGTGGGCGTCGGAAAACGCAGAACGCCTGGGCGGCGACGCCGCGCGGCTGGCCGTGGCCGGCGACAGCGCGGGCGGGACGCTGGCGGCCACCACCGCGCTGCTGGCCCGCGAGCGCGGCGGGCCCGCGCTCATCCATCAGCTCCTGATCTACCCGGTCACGGACCTGGCCAACTTCGAGACGGATTCCTACAGGGAATTCGCTACCGGTTACGGCCTCACG
Source organism: uncultured Thermotogae bacterium (assembly GCA_964572855.1). Taxonomy (GTDB): domain Bacteria; phylum Bipolaricaulota; class Bipolaricaulia; order RBG-16-55-9; family JAJCYT01; genus CAZNGF01. The sequence goes on from CAZNGF010000004.1 coordinate 53,996, forward strand.
CGCGCCGCGATGCGCTGGTTTCGCGATCACTACCTCGAGCACGCGTCCGACGCCGCCAACGGCTACGCCTCGCCGCTGCGCGCGGCGAATCTGAGCGGCCTGCCGTCCGCGCGCGTGCTCACGGCCGAGTTCGATCCCCTGCGCGACGAGGGCGAGGCCTACGCGGCGCGCCTGCGCGAGGCGGGCGTCCCGGTCGAGCTGGAACGCTTTGCAGGCATGGTCCACGGCTTCGTCAACCACACCGCCGTGGTGGACCGGGCGCACGCGCTTTTGGTGGAAACGGCCGAGCGCTTGCGTGCCGCGCTCGCGCGTTGAGCCGGGCGCGCGTTCGGTATACTGGCGGCATGCAAGTGCGAGATCTGTCAAGCGGATGCGGGTTCGGGATCAAGTGGCTGGGCGTGGCGCTGATCGCGCTCGGGGTGGGATTGGCCCCCACGGCCCAGGGCCAAGCGCCCGGCGTCCAGCGCGACCTGGACGTGCGTTATTACGAGGGCGCGGGCTACAGCCCGGTCAAGCACAGGCTCGACGTCTACCGGCCCAGCGGCGCCAGCCGCGCGCCCGTGATCCTGTTCGTCCACGGCGGGAGCTGGCAGAGCGGCGACAAGTCGTTTTACGATTTCATCGGCGAGCGCTTCGCCGCGCAGGGTTTCGTGACCGTCGTGATCAACTACCGGCTCACGCCCGCGGTGCGGCACCCCGAGCACGTCCGGGACGTGGCGCGCGCCTTCCGCTGGACCTACGAGCACGTCCACGCCTACGGCGGCGACCCGCGTTCGATCTACCTGGCGGGCCATTCGGCCGGCGGGCACCTGGTCGCGCTGCTGGCGCTCAACGAGCGCTTCCTGGAGGCCGAGGGCATGCGCACGAATATGATCCGCGGCGTGATCGGGGTCAGCGGCGTCTACGTGATTGAGCCGGACGCGCGCCTGTTCGACGACGTCTTCAGCGCCGACCCGGCGGCGCGCCTGGACGCCTCGCCCCTCGAACACGTCGACGCGCGGCAGCCGCCCTTCCTGCTGGCCTACGGCCGCTTCGACTTCCCCACGCTGGACGACCAGGCCGAGGCGCTCGCTGAGGCACTTGTCTCGCAGGGCACCCCGGCCCGCGCCGAGGAGATCGGCGGCCGGGGGCACTACTCCATCGTGCTCAACCTGGGCAAAAGCGGTGATCCGACCACGCAATTGATTGAATCGTTCGTGAACGAAGACCTCTGATCCACTAGGCCGGGACGTTGCAATCGAAAAGAAGTCTAGAACACCATCTGACAACGCCGGCTCAATTCGGCCGGATCACCTTGTCCGCCTTTAGCATCGTGATCACGGTCTGGGCCATCGTGCCCACCTCGCCGACGCGCAACTGGTCGTTCCGATCCCAATAGTCCAGGCACGTCTTGCAGGTGACGATCTTCGTGCCGCGTCGTTCGAACACGTGCAGCAGATCCAGCACGGGGCTGCCCTCGGTGGTGAGGTTGATCCCGGAATTCACGCAGCCGATCACGTCGATGTGCCCGTTGGCGTCCACCAGTTCGTGCAGGAAGATCACCATCAGCTTCTGCCCCAGCTCGGGATCGCCCTCGCCCATCTTGTCGGAGTTCAAATACAGGAAGGTCATGCGCGGTCCTTTCTCGCAAGTGCGTTGAAAGCCACGGCGTGACTCTAGCGAGGCGAGGAATGAACGCCCATGACCTGTTGGGCCAGACTTAATGATCTGGATCAGACTTGCAGGGCCCGCTGTGCGGGCCGAACGCGACGGAAACGGCCTGCGTAGCAGGCCCAACATTTTACGGCAACGTCTTCCCGAGCCGCACGACCTCGTCGGCCAACACCGTGAAATCCTCGCGCTTCGTGCGGTGGTTGACGTTGGCGACGCGGATGGCGTAGCGGCCGCGGAGCGTGGCGTACGACGGCGCGGCGACGCCGCTTTCCTGGAGTTGATTCAAGATTTCCTCGTTGAGCGCGTTGAGTTCGTCCTCGCCCAAGCCCTCGCGGACGTAGCGGAAGCACACGACGTTGAGCGGGGCCGGGGCGGCGAGTTCGAGGTCCGGGTGCTGCTCGACCAGTTCGACCAGATAGCGGCACTGGTCCACGTTCTGCTGGATCAGCCGGCCGTATTTCTCGACGCCGTGCTCCTTGAGGCCCATCCAGACCTTGAGCGCGCGGAAGCCGCGCGAGAGCTGGGGGCCGTACTCGCCGAACCAGTGCGGTCCGCCGGCGATGCCGCGCTCGCCGTGCGCCAGGTAGCCGGCGGCGGCCATGTACGAGTCGTGCTGCGCCTCGGCCTCGCGCACCAGGACGCAGCCCACCTCAATCGGCATGTACATCCACTTGTGCAGGTCGAAGGCCAGCGAGTCGGCCCGTTCCATCCCGGCGGTCAGGGGTTTGAGCTCCGGCGCGAGCGCGGCCAGCGCGCCGAAGGCGCCGTCGACGTGGTACCAGAGTCCCTCGCGCGCGGCGATCTCGGCCAGCGCGTCCAAATCGTCGAACGCGCCCGTGTTGACCGTGCCGGCGTTGCCCACCACGCAGAAGGGGTGCAGCCCGTCGGCCTTGTCCCGCCTGATTTGGGCTTCGAGCGCGTCCAGGTCGATCTCGTAAGACTCGTTGGTCGGGACCAGGCGCAGCGACTCCAGCCCGAGCCCCAGGGCCATGACGGCCTTGTGGACCGAGTTGTGGACCTGCTCGGAGGCATACAGAACCATGCGCCGCGGCGCGCCCTGCAGGCCCACCTCGCGCAGCGCGACCTCGGCGCGCGCGTTGCGGGCCACGGTGAGGCCGATCAGGTTGGCCATCGAGCCGCCGCTGGCCAGCAGGCCGCCCGCCGCGCGCGGGAAGCCCAGCAGTTCTTTGAACCAGTTGAGCACCTGCGCCTCGACGTAGTTGGCCGCGTGCTCGCCGCCGCCCAGGTTGGGGTTCATGCCGGCGGCCAGCAGCTCGGCCAGCATCCCCAGCGGCGTGCCCGTGCCGATCACCCAGCCCCAGAAGCGCGGGTGGATGTTGCCGATCGGGTAGGGCAGCACGTGGGCCTTGAACGCCTCGTAGATCGCGGCCCGATCCTGCGGCGCGCGCGGGACGGGCTGGTCCATGTACGCTTTGGATTCGGTCGGGATCGCCTGCCACACGGGCCGCTCGCGCACGTTCTTTTGATAGTCGAGCATGTCGTCGACCATCCGGTGCGCCAGCGCGCGCAAATCGTCCCAGTTTTGCGGGTCGAGCGTTTCCTCGGATTGCGGCGTGACATCGGTGTGCATGGCCACTCCTTGGAAATCGTCTTCGGGATTTATAATGTGGACGATCAGCGTAACCGAGCGCTGGCCGGATGCAAGAAGGGGGTTTTATGAAGGGGGCCGTGCGGATCGTTCTGCTGTTGACGCTGTTGGGCTGGAACGCGAGCGCGCTGCCGGGGTCGGCGCTGGCGCAGGCCGAGCCCAACCCGTTCCTCGACCTGCTGCACGAGTAGATGGCCGCGCTCCGACTGGCGCTGATCGCGGCCCTGCTGGGGGCGCTGCTGCTGGGCTGGACGCTGCTCCGGGGCGAGCCCGCCCCGGAGGTCTCCGTTGAGCCGCCCGTCGAAATCGAACGGCCCGCGCCCTCCCGGCTCGACGCCTACCTCGACCTGCTCGCGCTCGTCCCCGCCGCGCGCGAAACGCGGGCGCGCGTCCTGCTGAACGACTACGAGCGCGCCGTGGAAGCGCTCGGGCTCGTACGGCCGGGGCCCGAGGCCGAGCGCTCGGAGGTGCTGGCCTACGCCGAGCGGCTCGATCGAGCGGGCTTGGCGCCGGGGCCCTACGTCAGCGGCTTCGACGCGTCCGCGGCGGCCACGCTCGACGCGTTGAGGGCCAACGCGGGCTACGACCTGCGCGACGTGGCCCTAAGCCTGAGCGCGGGCGAACCGCCCGAGGCCTACAGCGCGCTGGCGCTGCAGACCGCCTCCGACAAGATCCGTCGGACCCTGATCCGCAACACGCGGGACGCTCGCCTGGAGGCCTACGCCGGCGCCCCCGTGCTGCGTTGGGGCGGGGAGTTCGACGCCGAACCGGCGCGCCGGCTACGGGCGCCCATGTACGATTCACTCGGCCGTGGCGCCAAGCTCGCCTTCCTGGAGCGAACGCTGCTGTACACGGTCTGGACGCAAGGGCTCTACCGCATGCTCGACGCGCGCGCGGGCGAGCTCGACGCACTGGCCGACGACGTGGACTTGCGGGCGCTTGCGCGCGGCCTGGCCGAGCTGGGCGCGTTCAGCGCGTTGCTCTCGGACCGCACCCAAAGCGCCCGCCGGATCGTGCAAGCGCGCGGCGACCCCGGCTTGGCCGAACGGCTGGCCGCGCAGCCCCAGCTCGCCGGCTACGAGGCGTTCGCCGTCGGGCTGGGTCGAGACGAGGCGGGGTCGTTTGTGGGGCTGGTTCTGATCCACGACGCGGCGTCGGACGCGCAGGCCAACGCCGCGCGCCTGGCCTCTCGTCTACGCGACGGGATCAGCCTGAGCGCGCTGCGCCCCTGGCGCGAGCGCTTCGATCCCGAGCGCGCGACCATCTGGTCCGAGGGGCGTGCCCTGAGTGCCAAGCTCCGTTTCGCGCAAGCCGACCCTCCCCCGCGCGCCTGGCTCGACTGGGTCTACGAGCACGATCCATTGCTGTTGCACGAGTAGGACTTTCGCCCATCACCGACAGTTGCTACACTGACGCGCGAAATCCAACAGCCGTAGAGCCCCCTCTTCCTTGACGGGAGAGGGAACCCTAAAGGAACACGATGGGTCAGCAAAGCCTGCAAGATCGCTATGCCCCGCGCGGGACGTGCTTCGGCTGCGGGCCGGCCAACCCGCGCGGGCTCCGGATCAAGAGCTTTCCCGAGGGCGACGCGGTCGTGTGCGCCTGGCAGCCCGAGCCGCACCACGAGGCGTTTTCAGGCAGCCTCAACGGCGGGATCATCGGGACGCTGATGGACTGCCACTCCAACTGGACGGCGGCCTGGCACCTGATGAACCGGAACGGGCTGGAACACCCGCCCTGCACCGTGACGGCCGAGTACGCGATCCAGCTGAAGCGGCCCACGCCGACGCGCCAGGGGCCCGTGCGGCTCACGGCGCGCGTGGTGGACGCATCCGAGGACCGGGCCACCACCGAGGCCGAGCTGGCCGCGGGCGGGCGGGTGTGCGCGACCTGCCGGGCCACGTTCGTGGCCGTGCGGCCGGGGCACCCGGCCTACCACCGCTGGTAACCATGCATATCGCGATCACGGGCCGACCCGGTTCCGGCAAGTCGACGCTCTGCAGGCGCATCGTGGCCTCGTTCCCCGGCGCCTTCGGCGGGATCGTCACCGAGGACATCCGCGACGAGCGCGGGCGGCGCAAGGGGTTCGAGCTGTGTGACGTGGCCACGGGCGAACGCGAAATCTTCGCCCACGTCCACCTCAAAGGCCGTGGCCCGCGTGTCGGCATCTACTGGGTCAACCTGGACGTCGTCGAGGGCCTGGGCGTGGCCGCCATCGGGCGCGCGCTGGAGGCAAGCGATGCCGTCGTCATCGATGAGGTCGCGCCCATGGAGCTCAAGAGCCGCAAGTTTGCCAAGGCCGTGCGGGTCGTGCTGGACTCCGACAAGCCCTACGTGATCGCCGTCCACGGCAGCTCGACGCACGCGTTGGCGCAACGGGTGCGTCGCGAGAGCGAGCTGATCGAGGTCACCCCCCGAAACCGCGACGATTTGTTCGAGTGGCTGTTCGCGGAGCTTTCGGAGTAGTTGAACACGCATCCCCAAGCGAACGGCTCCCGCATGCCATCCGGTAGCGCCCCTCGAAGCCGCTCGATAGGCTGAACCCATGACTATCAACCAACTATCCCGCCTGCGGACGCTCGTGACGCTCTCGTTCGGACTTCTGCTTCTCATCTCCCTAGATTCCGCCGCACTCGCCCAGGCGCCCGCGGCCTGCGAGCTGCCCGACGCTTCGGGCCCGGCGCCCGCGGTCGCGCTGGAGCCGTTCGTCGACGGGCTCGAGGCGCCGGTGTTCTTGACCCACGCCGGCGACGGCTCGGGGCGGCTGTTCGCCGTCGAGCAGCCCGGCACGATCCGGATCATCGAGGACGGGGAAGTGCGGTCGGAGCCGTTCCTGGACCTGCGCGAGCGCGTCTCGTTCGGCGGCGAACGCGGGCTGCTGAGCGTCGCCTTCCACCCGGACTACGCCGACAACGGGCGCTTCTTCGTCAACTACACCGCCGCCGGCGACGGGCGCACCGTGGTCGCCGAGTACGGCGTCTCGAGCGATCCCGATGTCGCCAGCCCCCAGGAGCGCGCTCTTCTGGAAATCGATCAGCCCTTCTCCAACCACAACGGCGGCCAGCTCCAGTTCGGCCCCGACGGCTTCCTCTACATTGGAATGGGCGACGGCGGCTCCGGCGGCGACCCGCGCCAGAACGGTCAGGACCCGGGCACGTTGCTGGGGGCGCTGCTGCGGATCGACGTGGACGCGGGCGACCCGTACGCGGTTCCCGCCGACAACCCGTTTGTCGATCGGGCCGACGCGCGCGACGAGCTCTACGCCTACGGCCTGCGCAACCCCTGGCGCTTCTCGTTCGACCGCTGCGACGGCCGGCTGTTTTTGGCCGACGTGGGGCAGAACCAGTGGGAGGAAGTGAACCTGGTCGAGGCGGGCGGCAACTACGGCTGGAACGTGATGGAGGGGACGCACTGCTTCGGGCGCGCGGACTGCGACCGCAGCGGGCTTGCGCTGCCCATCGCCGAGTACGGCCACGACGCGCAAGGGGGCCGTTCGGTCACGGGCGGCTACGTCTACCGCGGGACGGATTTTCCCGGTTTGGTTGGACGCTATCTGTTTGCGGACTTTGTCTCCGGGCGCCTCTGGGCGCTGACGGAATCGGGCTCGGACTGGACCATGGAACAGGTCGCGCAAGCCGACTTCCTGGTGAGCGCGTTCGGCCAGGACGCGCGCGGCGAGCTCTACGTGCTGGACCACGGCGGCGCGGTGTACAGGCTGGCGGCCGAAGGCGGTGCGGCCTCGACGCTTGAACTCGCCCGCGCGCTGGACGGCAACGGCAACAACCGCCTGGACGACGCCGAGATGCTGGCCGCCATCGACCTCTGGGCCACGAACGGGCGCGTCCCCGGCGTGGGCGCCTCCATCACCGACGACCAGATCGTCTCGCTGGTGGGCAAGTGGGCCCGCAGCGAGCCGCTGGCCCAGGAAGACGAGCGCGAGCTCGACCCCACGCTGGCCCACGTCACGGGGCTCGAGCTCTCCGGCGAGCCGGGCGACTACACCTTCACGGTCACGGTGCAGAGCCCCGACACCGGCTGCGAACAGTACGCCGATTGGTGGGAGGTCCTGGGCGAGGACGGCGAGCTACTCTACCGGCGGGTCCTGCTGCACAGCCACGTCGACGAGCAGCCGTTCACGCGCTCGGGCGGACCGGTCGAGCTCGCCGCCGACCAGACCGCCATCGTGCGCGCCCACATGAACACGACCGGCTACGGGGGGCAGGCGTTCCGGGGCAGCGCGCTGGAGGGGTTCGAAGCAATCGAGCTGCCCGCCGACTTCGCCGGCGAGGTCGAGGCGCAACAGCCCCAGCCCGACGGCTGCGCGTTCTAGCGCGTGCGCTTGTCAGCGTTTGCAACTTGTGCATATAGTGGATGAGGACAAATCCCAAAGGGGAGAGGAGTTCAACATGCTGGCAAGACTCATCGAGGAGAAGAAGGATATAGCGCTCCTGTTGGTGCGCATCGCGTTCGGGTTGATCTTCATCGTCTACGGCTGGCGGCACGTCACCGGGCTGGAAGGCTACGAGCAGACCTTCACCCGCGTGGGCATCCCGCTGCCGGGCCTGATGGCGCCGTTTGTGGCCTGGCTCGAGTTTCTGGGCGGGATCGCCGCGCTGGTCGGCGTGCTGACGCGTTACGCCGGCGGCCTGCTGGCGATCGTCATGGTCGTTTCCACCCTGACCGTCAAGCTGCCGGCCGCGTTCCGGGTCAATCCCGACACCGGCGCGACCCCGGCGCGCGATCCACTGGGCTTGAGCGGTATTTGGGACATTGATTTCGCGCTCTTGGTCATGGGGCTGGTCCTGTTCCTGATGGGGCCGGGCAAGGCCTCGCTGGAACGGGGATTGTTCAAGCGCGAACTATAGCTTCCCTGGCGACGAGGCGCGCGACGCGGGGGCGGCAAGGGGCCGTCCCCGCGGTTCGTTCAGGGGCGCTTGCCCCCCAGGCGCTCGGCGTACGACAGGCTCATCTTCCGCAGCGAGGCGCGTTGCTCGGCCTTCCACAGGGCCAGCCTGCGCAGGTAGCGCCGCCGGTACTTGGCGCCGTTGGGCGTGTAGTTGAGGAAATATTCGGCGTCGAACCAGAGCGTGGCCAGCACGAGGTTGACCAAGTGCAGGAAGAAGGGCCCCACCGGCAGTTGCTCGTCCAGCAGGAGCGCGCTTGCGATCAGGAGCAGGAAAAGCGTCCAGGCCAGGTTCAAACACGACATCACGAAACGCTTGTCGATCCGCCTGGCGCGCACGATCAGGCGCCGCAGGCGCAGGCGAGCTCCCTGCAAGGAAACCGCGCCGCGCGCCCGAAACACGCCCCTACACCTCGCCCCAGTTGCGTCCGAGCTTGACCTCGACCTCGAGCGGGACGCGCAGTTCCATTACGCCCTCCATGAGCGCGGTCACGCGCTTGCCGACGGCCTCGGCCTTGTCCTCATTGACCTCGAAGATGAGCTCGTCGTGGACCTGGAGCAGCATGTCGGCGTCGGTTTCATCGGACCGCATCGCGCCGTGGACCGCGATCATGGCCAGCTTCATCAGGTCGGCGGCCGTGCCCTGGATGGGCGCGTTGACGGCGTTGCGCTCGTCGAAGCTGCGCTGGTTGAAGTTGCGGCTGTTGATGGCCGGCAGGTAGCGTCGCCGGCCCAGGGCCGTGGTCACGAAGCCCTGTGCGCGCGCGAGGGCGATCTGGTCGTCCACGAACGCTTTCACGCCGGGATACACGTCGAAGAAGCGGTCGATGTAGCCCTTGGCCTCGTCCTGCGGGATCCTCAACTCCTTGCCCAGGCGGTAGGCGCTGATGCCGTAGAGAATGCCGAAGTTGACGCGCTTGGCCGCCGAGCGCTGCGCGGTGTCGATTTGGTCGTCTTCGAGGTCGAACAGCTCGCGGGCCGTGCGGGCGTGCAGGTCCTCGCCGCTTTGAAACGTCTCGATCAGCGTCTCGTCGCCCGAGAGGTGGGCCAGCACGCGCAGCTCGATCTGGGAGTAGTCCGCCGCCAGCAGGACCCGGCCCGGCGGCGCCACGAACGCCTTGCGGATCTCGCCGCCGATCTCGGTGCGCACGGGGATGTTCTGCAGGTTCGGGTCCGAGGACGACAGCCGCCCCGTGGCCGCGATCGTCTGGTTGAGCGAGGTGTAGATCCGCCCGGTGTCGGGGTGGACGTAGTCCGGCAGCTTGCGGATGTAGGTGTTCATGAGCTTCTCGAGCTCGCGGTACTGCACCAGCTTGGCCGGCAGCGCGTGCTGCTCGGCCAGCTCGCCCAGCACGCCCGCGTCGGTGGAGGGGCCGGTCTTGGTGCGCTTGAGCACGGGCAGCCCCAGCACGTCGTAGAGCACGCGCCCGACCTGCTTGGGCGAGTTGGGGTTGAACGCCTCGCCGGCGAGTTCGTAGAGCTCGCGCTCGAGCACGTCGAGCCGCTTCTGGAGCTCGTCGCCCTGCTTCTCCAACATGCCTTTGTCGAGCAGGATGCCGGCCAGCTCGACGTCGGCCAGGACGGGCACGAGCGGAACCTCGACGTCCTCGAACACGCGCGTGAGCTCTTTGTCGGCCATTTCCTCGGCAAGCACGTCGCGTAAGCGCACGACGATTTCGGCGTCCTCGACGGCGTAGCGCGCGGCCTCGTCGATGGGCACCTTGCGAAAATCCGGATCGCTCAGGTCCTTGTAGGCCGTCAGGCGCACGCCCAAGAAGCGCTCGGCGATCGCGTCCAGGTTGTGCTGGCGCGCGGCCGGGTCCAGCAGGTACGAGGCCAGCATCGTGTCGAAGGCGATCCCCTTTAGTTCGATGCCGTAGCGGCGCAGGACCTTGGCGTCGTACTTCAGGTTCTGGCCGATGAGCTTCACAGATCCTTCCAAGTGGGGTTTGAGGGCGTTCAAGACGACCTCGCGGTCGAGCTGGTCGCCTTCCTCGTGCGCCAGCGGGAGGTAGTCCCCGGAGAGCGGCTCGAAGGCGAGAGACACCCCAACGATTTCGGCGGCGCGCTCGTCGGTCGAGGTCGTCTCCAGGTCGAACGAGACCCAGTCGGTTCCCTCGAGCCGTTGCAACAGCGCGTCGAAGTCTTTCTGGGTGTTCACGACGCGGGCGTCGAGGTCGGCGCCCGCCCGCTCGAACAGGTCGAACTCCTTCAGCAGGCTGTGGAATTCGAGCTGTTCGAACAGCGCCTTGAGTCCCTTCAGGTCGGGCTCGCGGCGGGCGCAGTTGGGCAGCGCCGGCCCGCCGTCCACGAGCTTGAGCTGGGCCAGCTCGTGGCTGAGCTCGGCCTGCTGGCGGTGTTTCTCCAGCGCGTTGCGGGCGCGGGCGTTGTCGATCTGGTCCAGCTTGCCGAGCATGTCCTCCAGCGAGTCGAACTGTTCCAGCAAGGCTTGTGCGGTCTTCTTGCCGATGCTGGGCACGCCGGGGATCTGATCGCTCGTGTCGCCCACCAGCGCCAGGAAGTCGGCGACCTGGTGCGGGCGGACGCCCAGGTAGTCCTTCACGGCTTCGGGGCCGTAGAGGTCGAAGCCCTGGCCCGGCTGGCGGCTCGGCTTGAGCACGCGCACATGGTCGTCGACGAGCTGCATCAGGTCCTTATCGCCGGTGAGGATGAGCGTCTCCAGCCCCTGCTCGCGGGCCTGCAGCGCCAACGAGGCGATCAGGTCGTCGGCTTCGTACCCGTCTTGAGCGAAGCGCGGCAGGCCCAGCGCATCGACCACCTGCTCGATGATCGGGATCTGCACGCGCAGGTCGTCGGGCAGCGCGGGTCGGTCGGCCTTGTAGCCCTCGTAGAGGTCGTGCCGGTGCGTGGGCGCGGCCGAGTCGAAGGCCACGGCCGCACGATCGGCCGGGTACTCGCGCAGCAGTTTCAAGAGCGTGCGCGTGAAGCCGTAGACCGCGCCGGTCGGGAAGCCGTCGCGCGTGGCGAAGTTGGTCAGGACGTGGTAGGCGGGGTGGTACACCGAGCCCGCGTCCACCAGCGCGAGCCGCTTGGGGGTGTCATTCATGACGTCCCTTTGCAAGCGCTTGGGCGCGAGCCGCGGGCGTGCGGTGCTCCAGCAGATAGCACAGTGCGATGGCCACGGCGTCGGCGGCGTCGTCCGGTTTGGGCACGGAGCGCAAGCCCAGCAGGCGCTGGATCATGGTCTGAATCTGGACCTTCTGTGCCCGGCCGCTGCCGGCCACGCGACGCTTGATCTCGACGGGCGCGTACTCGTGCACCTCGAGCCCGCAGGCGGCCAGCAGCAGCACGCCGCGCGCCTGGGCCACATTGATGCCTGTGGTCACGTTCTGCTTGAAGAAGAGCTTCTCGATGGCCAGGGCGTGGGGCGCGTATTCGGCCACAAGCGCCCGGGTCTCCTCGTAGAGGTGGCGCAGGCGCTCGGTCATGTCATCCCCGGCGGGCGTGGTGATCACGCCCGCCTCGCAGAGCGCGAAGCGGCGGCCCTCCACGCCCGCCTCGACCACGGCGTAGCCGACCGTGGCCAAGCCGGGGTCGAGGCCCAGAACGCGCGTCTTGCTTACTCCTTGAGCCATTGTTGCAGGACGGCCATACGCGGGTCGCCCGCCTTCCGCTCGTGGCAAGTGCAGGGCTCGAGGTTGCGGTCCGCGCCGCACTCCGGACAGATCCCCAGGCAGTCCGCGCTGCACAGGGGCTTGAGCTCCAGGTGGCTGGCGACCAGGCCGAAGCACATCGCGGCCAGGTCGATCTCGGGCTCGTTGGTCACGTAACTGAACGACTCCGGCAGCGTCTGGGGCGTGGGTGTACCTTTTAGCTGGGTGTGCTCGTGGTGCACGATGTGGTGCGGCACGGGCCGCAGGCAGCGGCTGCAATACTGGTCCAGCTCGATCTCGAGCGTGGCCTGCAGCGTCACGACCTCGCCGGGGTTCCACTCGGCCCAGCCCTCCATCTTGAGTTCGGTGTGCAGCTGAATCGGTTCGTGGAAGTCGTCTTCGTCCAGGGGTTCTGCGTCGGCGAAGGGGACCTGTTCGCCCTCGTGGGCCCGCAGGCGTTTGAGGCTGAGTTTCATGGCCATCACCTCGCCACGAGCATAGCGTTTTTGCCGATTTCACACAAGTGAATAGGTCGTCTCCCGGCACGGGATCGATCAAAGCGCGTTGTCGCGTTGGGTCCGCAGGCGCGTCTCCCCTATCATGGGCGCATGGCCGAGTACGAAGGGCGCCAGGGCGAGCTCCCGCTGCCGCCGAGTTGGAGCGGCTACCGCCTCGTGCCGGAAGAGTACGAGTTCTGGCAGCACCACCCGCACCGCCTGCACGACCGCTTCCGCTATCGGCCGGCGGGAGAGGGCTGGGCGCTGGAGCGGTTGTCGCCTTACCCCTCCGCTGTGCTGGGGGAGCGCCTACCGAGGTCTAGGCGTTCTGCGCTCGTACGTGCTCCAAATCCGGCCGCAGCACGACGCTCTCCTGCTCGTTGGGGTCGGTGCGGGCCAGGACGGCGCGGCAGCTCTGCGTCTCGCTGGCGTTGTAGGGCAGGTGCGGCGTGCCGGCCGGGATGTAGAGAAACTCGCCAGCCTTGACGGTGAGGTGCTGCTCCAGCTTCTCGCCGTACCACATGCCGCTCTCGCCGCTGAGCACGTAGATCGCGGTCTCGTGGTCTTCGTGCAGGTGGGCCCTGGCCCGGCCGCCGGGCGGGATCTCCAGAAAGTGCATGCAAATCCCCGTGGAACCGACACGCTCGGCCGAGATGGCCGCGCCGTAGTCGAAGCCCTGCTTGCCGTGGTACGTCTCATCGGGGCGGATGACCCGACAGGTGGGTTGGTGGTTCATGGGAACGCTCCTTGGGAACGGGGTTCAAACGGCGCGCGGGTCGAGCACGGCTTGCTCACGAACCTGAAGCGCCGGCTCGACGCGCTCAAGGTAGCCGAGCCGGCGCATCTCGGGGCCGAGGTGCTTTTCGAACACGGCGAGCTGCTCGGGCGTGAGTTCGCGCTCGTGTCGGCCGGCCGATTGGTTTTTGACCGTACGCGTGTGCCGCAGCTTGCGGTCGCCGCCGTTGAGCGTGTTGTACCTGGAAAACGGCAGCAGTCGCTCGGGCTCGAGCCCGAGGTAGTCGAACAGCGCCGCCAGCGTCGTGTCGGGATCGGCCACGAGGTCTTCGTAGTTGATCCGGTGCCAGCGGTGCTCATGCCGGAAGTAGTGTCGGTAGACGCGCTTCCAGCGCCGCAGCAGCCCGACGTCGACCCCGTGCTCGTGCCGTCCCTTGGGCCAGAACAGGTAGGCGTAACCCGACTCCAGGCTCGAGAGGTAGCTGTCGCGCGGGTCGCGCGCGATCCAGACGAGCTTGTCGAAGCGCCGGTAGAACGGAAAGCGCTTGCCCAGGTACACCAGGTCCATCGGCTTCATGCAGTAGACCTGTTTGATCGGGACGCCGGCAACGATCTTGCTCCAGGCCCAGAACGAGCTCAAGTCGCTGAAGGAGCGGACTTGGGAGTGTTGGTTCAGGACGTGCTGCAACAACGTGCTGCCGCTGCGCATCGAGTAGCCGATCAAGATCTTCATAATGGGGCCATCTCCAACGGGGCCGGCAACGCCCCCCTCTCATGTGTTGATTGGAAATGCGCCCCGAGGTTAACCGATCCGACTTGGAAACACCACCTGACGAAAGGGCCGTTTGTCAGCCAATGTGAGGCGCTCGGTGTGTGCGACCGCGCTTGGCACGCGCCCCGGCGATGCTTATCCTAAGCGGAGGGCAAACCAAAGGAGAATTTCTTGAGCGTTTCACCCCGCCATTCCGCGCCGATCCAAACGCCGATCGAAATGATCGACCGCACCGTCGAGGACGGGGCCCAAGGGTCTACCGCCGCGAGCGCAAGACGTTGAATTATTCGGATTAAACGTTCACAACGCGTAGGGGCGCCCCCGTGGTCGCCCCGGAGGACGGAGAGGAAACCATGCCACTGGAACAAGGGACACAAGCGCCGGACATCGAGTCGCAGGACCAGCACGGCCAAACGGTCAAGCTCAACTTGAACAGGACCACCGTGCTCTACTTCTACCCCAAGGACGACACGCCCGGCTGCACCAAGGAGGCCTGCGCCTTTCGCAACGACTTGGCCGCGTTCGAGGACGGCGCCGTCCAGGTCGTGGGCGTGAGCACGGACACGGTCGAGTCGCACAAGGCGTTCGCCGAGAAGTACGAGCTCAACTTCCCGCTGTTGGCCGACGCCGACCAAGAAATCGCCGCCGCCTACGACGTGCTCGGCGAGTCGGGGCACGCGCAGCGCGTGACCTTCCTCATCAAGGGCGGTACGGTCCGGAAGGTGTTCAAGCACGTCAACCCCACCGGCCACAGCGAGCAAGTGCTCAAAGCGCTCGAGACGATCTAGGAGGCCACATGGACACGGGTTACTGGAGCATGAACGACGAGGGCGAGTTCGAGTACCGCGACGCCGAGTCCGACGCCGTGCTGGACACGGTGTCGTTCGAGAAGGCGCGCGGTCTGGCGGCGTTTTTCATGTACACCATGATCGAGTCGGTGGGGGAGTAAGGCCCTAGGGCTCACGGGGCGGAACCGCTCAACAGGACCGGCAGCACGAGCGCAAGCACGATCATCAGGGCCCAGAGCGCCGGCGCCGAGGTGAGCACCTGCTGTTTGCGGAAGCGCACGCGCCGGGCCTCGACCTCGGAGCGCGGCATCCACCAAGGGTTGTAACGCGCCTCCCGGGCGTAGAAGGTGAGCCCGAGCGCGGCCCCGTAGGCCAGGTGGCCCACCAGGCTGGAAAACAGCTGCGCGGCGCGCATGGCGCTCCAATCCAGCCTGCCTCCGAGGAAGAGCGGCATGAGCGTGAGCGCCCCCAGTACCCACCAGCTGAACCCATACGCCATCCCCCAGCCCAGCGCCGAGCCGCGGTCGTAGCTGCGGCCGCGGAAGAGCAGCCCGTAGCTCGCGCCGATCAGGACCGCGATCAGCAGGTGGACCAGGAAGCCGGCCGGCTCGGACGAGGCGCCGACCAGGCCGGCCACGCTCGACAACACGCCCGTCTGCAGCATCACGACGGAAAACGCCAGGCCGCCCCACACGCCGGCCCACGCGCCGCGCCCCAGCGCGCGCAGCGCCGAGCTCCCAAGGCTTTCCTCGTGCGGGTCGGACGCGACGTTGGCCAGCAAAAAGCGCGCCAGGCCCGTGAGCCAGTGGTGGAGCAAGCCGAGCAGCGCGCCGAACACGAGGTAGCCCACCAGCGCCGGGAACGCCGCCCGCGCCTCGGGGAGGCTCCAGGCCAGCCCCGCCCCCTGGAGCGCGGGGAAGAGCGTCATGCGGAACCCGCCCCAGAGGACGAAGCCGAACAGCGTCCCGCGTACCATCCCCACGCCGCTCCCCTCGCGCGGCCCCGCGTGCAGCAGCGCAAACGCCGCGCCCGCGCTCAACCCGACCAGCAGCGTAAGCGGCCACGCCGAGCCGAAGGCGCCCGCCGAAAGCGCGCCCAGCTCACCCTGGGCCGCCAGCGCCGAGCCGGCCAGCCAAACCGCGATCAACCCGGCCGACCCGCCTCGCGCCAGGGCGCCGGGCCACGCGCTCGGGGGGCGGGCTTCTTTCTCGGGGCTGATCCACACCAGCGTCAGGGCCGTGGCGATGCCGTAGCCGAGGTGGCCCAGCAGGCTGGGCAGCGCCGTTTGGGCGCTGCCGATGGTCCAGGTCAGCTCGCCCGTCAGCCACAGGGGCATGAGCGTCAGCGGCCCCAGGAACCACCAGAGCGCCCCGTAGACCAGCCCCCAATAGAGCGTCTCGCCCGCGCTGGGGCGCTGGTAACAGACCAGCAAGCCGAAGCCCGCGCCGATGAGCGCGGCGATGGCCATGTGGACCAGAAAGCCGACCAGCGGCGCCTTGGCTTGCAGCAGCGAGGCCACCGTGGTCAGCATGCCCAGCTCGGTCATGGCCGCGCCGAACACGAGCCCGCCGACCAAACCGGCGGCCGCGCCCCGGCCCACAGACGCGATCAGGGTCCGGGCAGCCGTCATGCGTCCCCCTCCTGCGCGGCGGGGGCGGCGCTTGGGGCCTCGGGAGCCTTGCGCTCGTGACCGGCCGAGGCGCGGGGTTCGGCCAGCACGATGTCGCGGGGAAAGAAGAGATCGAGCGTCCAGTCCACAAAGACCCTGGCCTTCTTCTCCAGCCCCGGTAGCTTGGCCAGGTAGACCGCGCGCCAGAAGAGCCAGGCCAGCAAGCCGGAAAAGCGCCACTGGCCCACCTCGGCCACCGCGGTGCGGTGGCCCAGGACGACGATCGTGCCCTTGCTGCGGTAGGCGTACGGCTGAATGCGGCGCTGGCGACCGCGCAGCGCCGCGGCCACGTTGGCCGCGGCGGTAACGGCCTGGCGCGTGGCGTGCTGCGCGGTGGGCGGGCACGATTGGCCGGGGTGGCCGGGGTCGGGAACCCGGGCGCAATCGCCCACGGCCCAGACGTTCGACGCACCCCGCACGCGCAGCGTCGCGTCGCAGACGAGCGCGCCGGCGTCGTCCCGGTCGCCGTCGACCTGGGCCAGCAGCGGATGCGGCCGGTTGCCGGCCGCCCAGACGAGCGTGTGGGTCGAAAGCGCCGTCCCGTCGTTGAGCTGCACGCTCTCGGGGCCGACCCCGGCCACGCGCCGGTTCAGCCGGACGTCGATGCCGCGCGCGCGCAGCGTGCGGAGCGCGTAGCCGGCCAGGTCCTCGCTGAGCTCGGGCAGAATGCGCTCGCCCGCGTGCACGAGCACGAAGTGGAACTCCTCGGGGTCGACGCGCGGGTAGTAGCGCAGCACGCTGTGGCCCAGGTCGAACAGCTCGGCTACGGCTTCCGCGCCGGCAAACCCCCCGCCGGCCACCACGAAGCGCAGCAGCCGCCGGCGGACCTCGGGGTCGGGCTCGGCGTCGGCCCGCTCCAGCGTCGCGATGACGTGGCGGCGCAGCGCGACCGCGTCGCCGAGTGACTTGAGCGTGAAGGCGTGGCGCGCCACCTCGGCCATGCCGAAGAACTTCGGCACCGCGCCGAGCGCGAGCACGAGGTGGTCGTAGCCGAGCGTCGCCTCCCCGCCGCCGTCCTTGGGGCGAATGCGCACCTGCTGAGCCCCGGTGTCGATCGCCTCGACCTCGGCGTGGCGGAACACCGCGCGCGGCGCGGCGGCGCGCACGGGGACGCTCACGTGTTGGGCGTCCAGGCTGCTGGAGGCCACCTCGGCCAGCATGGGCGTGAACAACAGGTAATTGCTGGCGCTGACCAGCGTCACCTCGACGGACGGATCGCGGTTGAAACGCTGGCTGAGCGCCTGCGCCGTGCCCACGCCGCCGAAGCCGCCGCCCAGGACGACGACGCGCCGTGACGGGGAGGGAGGCCCTTGCGCCTCGGAGTGGCCCGGCCAAACGCGACGGTGCGCCGCGGCCAGCAGCGCGTAGCCCAAGCCGGTGAGCGCACCGAAGATCAGGTGCCCCACCAGGCTGGGGAACGCGGCCTCGGCCGCGCCGACCGACCACTGGGGATGCGCCCCTTGCCACAGGGGGCCGAGCGTGAGCGGGCCCACGATCCAGGCGAGCAGGCCGTAGAGCACGCCCGTGCTGATGGCGGCGGCGTGACCGCCCGGCGTGTAGCGGACCACGAGGGCGAACCCGAAGCCGGCTAGCGGGCTGAGCAGGACGTGGAGCAGAACGCCCCCCTGCCCGAGCGCGACGCCGAGCAGCCCGTCCGTGCCGACATCCGCGCGCTGCGCATCCATCGCCGCGACGAAGGCGAGGCCGGCGAGCAGCCCGGCCAAGCCCGCCGCCATCCCGTCGCGGCCCCGGCGCGCCCAGCTGTGGGGCATCCGGTCCTCCTTTCCGTCGTTGGCTAGGCCCGCAGCACCAGCTCCTTGGCGGCCTTGACGTCGTCGAGGCGGCGCACCGGGGTGGTGTGCGGGGCCTCGTGCAGCAGGTCCGGGTTCTCTTGGCCCTCCTGCACGATTGTTTTCAGGATGTCGACGAACGCGTCGAGCTCCTCCTTGCTGACGGTCTCGGTGGGCTCGATCATCATGGCCTCGGGCACGATGAGCGGGAAGTAGATGCTGGAGGGGTGGACGCCGTAGTCGAGCATGCGCTTGGCGATGTCCATCGTGTGCACCCCTGCGGCCGCGCCGCGCCCGCTGAAGACGACCTCGTGCTTGCAGACCTGGTCGAACGGCAGGCGCAGCACGTCGCGCAGTTCTTCTTTGAGGTAGTTGGCGTGCAGCACGGCGTGGTCTGAGACGGACTTCAGACCCGCCTGGCCCAGCATGCGGATGTAGGTGTAGGCGCGCACCAGCACGCCGAAGCTGCCGTGGAACGCCTGCATCTTGCCGATCGACTCCGGCCGGTCGTAATCGAGCGCGTAGCTGCCGTCCTCGCGCTGGACCACGAACGGCACCGGCAGGTAGGGCTCCAGTTCCCGCACCACCGCCACCGGGCCCGCGCCGGGGCCGCCGCCGCCGTGCGGGGTCGAGAACGTCTTGTGCAGGTTGTAGTGCACGATGTCGAAGCCCATGTCGCCGGGCCGGGCGTGGCCCAGGATGGCGTTCATGTTGGCCCCGTCCATATAGCAGAGCCCGCCGGCCTCGTGGACGATGTTTGTGATTTCCAAGATGTCTTCCTCGAACAGCCCCAGCGTGTTGGGGTTGGTGAGCATGATGCCGGCCAGCGTTTCGTCGGCGTTCTTCTTGAGCGCGTCGAGGTCGACCAGGCCGCGCGCGTTGGAGGCGGTCTCGACCACCTCGAAGCCCGCGATCACGGCCGAGGCGGGGTTGGTCCCGTGGGCCGAGTCGGGCATGAGGATCTTGCGGCGCGTGCCGAACTCGCCGCGCGCTTCGATCGCTTTGTGGATCAAAAGCATCCCGACCAGCTCGCCCTGCGCGCCGGCTGCCGGCTGCAGCGTGACGGCGTCCATGCCGGCGATCTGTTTCAGGTACTCGCCCAGTTCGTGCATGAGCCGCAGGCTGCCCTGGCTCAAGCTGTCCCCCTGCAACGGGTGCGCGCCGGCGAAGCCCGGCAGGCGCGCGACGTCCTCGTTGACCTTGGGGTTGTACTTCATGGTGCAGCTGCCCAGCGGGTAGATGCCGTCCTCGACGCCGTAGTTCATCTTGGAGAGCTTGGTGTAGTGGCGCACGACCTCGATCTGGCTCA
Source organism: uncultured Thermotogae bacterium (assembly GCA_964572855.1). Lineage (GTDB taxonomy): Bacteria > Bipolaricaulota > Bipolaricaulia > RBG-16-55-9 > JAJCYT01 > CAZNGF01. The sequence goes on from CAZNGF010000004.1 coordinate 73,335, forward strand.
GCTCGGGCAGGGCGGGCGGCTGCTTGCGCTGGAGCTCGTTTGGGATGAGTGCGTCGATCGGTTCGGTGGGCACGTCCGCTTCGGGTAAGCGCAGGCCGACGCGTCCGGGTTTGCCTTGGCTGAATACGGTGGCCATCACGACTCCTTCATGAGTTGGACCAGTCGGTCGAGCTCGGCGCGCGTGCGCTTCTCGGTCACGGCCAGCAGGAAGGCGTCCTCGACGCCGGCCCCCGCCAGGTGCTTGGGATCGAGCACGAGCACGTCCTGCTCGAGCAAGCGCTCCCTTACGGCCTTCGCGTCGGGGACGCGCACGGCGAACTCGTTGAAGCACGGGCCCGCGAAGGCGCGTTCGAAGCCGGCTTGCTCCAGCTCCCGCGCCAAGTAGTGCGCCTTCTGGACGTTGAGCTCGGCCAGCTTGCGCACCCCGTGCTTGCCCAGCAGCGCCAGGTGGATCGTGTTGCCCAGCGCCAGCAGCGCCTGGTTGGTGCAGATGTTGGAGGTGGCCTTGGCGCGGCGGATGTGCTGCTCGCGGGCCTGCAGGGTCATGACGTAGCCCTCGCGGCCCTCGGCGTCCACGGTGCGGCCCGAGATGCGGCCCGGCATGCGGCGCACGTGTTCGTTTCGCGTGGCGTACCAGCCCACCTGCGGCCCACCGAACTGGGTGGGGTGGCCCAGCCCCTGGCCCTCGGCCACGACCACGTCGGCGCCGAACGCCCCCGGCGGCTCCAGCAGCCCGAGCGAGAGCGGGTTGGCGCTCACGATCAGGAAGGCCTCCCCCAGCACGTCCTTGAGGCCGGCGAGCTCCTCGATCACGCCGAAGAAGTTGGGGGACTGCACGATGAGCCCGGCCAGCGGCTCGCGTGCGGCCTCCTTGAGCGCACTTCGATCCAAACGGCCGCTCTCGTGGTCGAAGGGAATCTCGACGAACTCGAAGCCTTCAGCCCAGGCGTAGGGGCTCAGCACGTCGCGGTGGAACGGGTTGACGCTGGCGGCCACGGCGATTCGCTGGTTCCCCGTGACGCGGTTGCTCATCAGCATGGCCTCGGCCAGCGCCGAGGCGCCGTCGTACATCGAGCTGTTGGCCACGTCCATGCCGGTCATCTCGGCGACCATGGTCTGGAATTCGAACATCCAGGTGAGCGTCCCCTGGCTCAGCTCGGCTTGGTAGGGCGTGTAGCAGGTCAAGAACTCCTCGCGCAGCAGCAGGTGGTTGACGGCGCTGGGCGTGTCGTGGTCGTAGGAGCCGGCGCCCAAGAACGAGGTCACCCGCGCGGGGTCGACATTCTGTGCGGCCAGCGCGCCCAGCTGCGCGCGCGCTTCCAGCTCGGTGAGGGGGGGCAGGTCGAGCGGTTCGTACCTCTGCTTGATCTCCTCGGGAACGTCAGCGAACAGATCCTCTAGCGTCTCGACGCCGATGGCCTGCAGCATCGCGGCGCGGTCGGCGTCGGTGGCGGGAATGAATTCGTGCATGATCATCTTCCTCTACGGGACGGGGGGTTGAAAGACGGGGGATGGGTTGACGACGGGGGCGGTGTGCGCGCTGCCCATCTAGAGCGACCCGACGAACGCCTCGTAGTCGTTGGCGTCCATGAGCTGGTCGGCCTGGGCGGCGTCGCTTGCTTTAAGCGCGACGATCCAGCCGTCCTCGTAGGGCGAGCTGTTGATCAGCTCGGGCTCGTCGTTGAGCTTGTCGTTGACCTCGACCACCTCGCCGCTGACGGGCGCGTAGATGTCGGAGACGGCCTTGACCGATTCGACCACGGCGAAGGCTTCTTCCTGTGCCACGGTGCGCCCGACCTGGGGCAGCTCGACGAAGACGACATCGCCCAGCTCGTCCTGGGCGTGGTCGGTGATGCCGACGTAGGCCCGCTCCCCCTCGACCCGGACCCACTCGTGCTCTTTGGTGTATTTCAAGTTTCCAGGGTACATGTTTGCCTCCCTCTGGTGGAATTCGCAAAATGCAGTGTATCACCTGTGCTCAAGCGGCACAAATGATCTTTGTCAAGTGCGCAACGGTCCCAGACGAGGAGGCAAGAACATGGAAGCGTTCGAGCTGGCGGACTTGTTACAACGGCGGGCGGATGCGGACCAGCTCTACCTGGAGTTCCTGAGCGTCCCTGCCTTGAGCGCCGGGCTCTACGCCCTCAAGGCCGGCCAGCGCGACCCCCAAAAGCCGCACGGTGAGGACGAGGTCTACTACGTGGTCGAGGGGCTCGGCCGCCTGCGCGTGGGCGAG
>CAZNGF010000005.1:0-75124 GCA_964572855.1 uncultured Thermotogae bacterium
CGGCGCGCCAACGGCCAGATCAACGCGCCGTAGAGCACGACGCCCGCCGCCATGGGCAGGAGCGCGGCCGCGATCTCGTTGGCGTCCGGGCCCAGCAAGCTCAGGAGCCCGCGGATACCGCCCCCCATGGCGGCCGCGGCCAGTCCGACCCGTGCCAGCGCGCGCCCGGTGGCGGCGTCCAGCAGCGGGGGGCCGGTTCGCCTTCGCAGCGCCCACCACGCCGCGCCCAACTGGGCCCAGCCCGCCACCCCGGTGGCCAGCGCGAGACCGTCCACGCCCATCGGGCCAACCAGGGCCAGCGAAAGCGCGACGTTGACGGCCACAGCCACCGCGCTCAGCGCCACGGGCGTGCGGCCGTCCTTGAGCGCATAGAAGGCCCTGGAAAGCACGCTCACGACGCCGTAGGGAAACAACCCCAGGACGTAGAACCCCAGCGCGCCGGCCGTCCGTGCCGTGTCCGCGGACGAAAACGCGCCGTGCTCGAACAACAAGCGCACGATCGAATCCCCCAGAACCCACAGTCCCACCGCGGCGGGGATGAGAATGGCCGCGCACACCTGTACCCCTTGGCGGAGCGCGGGGACTATGGCGCCGGCGCCGGCCGCGGCGCGGGCCGACAGACGGGGCAGGATGGCCGTCGAGACCGCCACGGCGAACATCCCGAACGGGAGCTGGAACAGCCGGATGGCGTACTGCAACGCGGAGATCCCGCCAGCCGGCAGGCGCGAGGCGAGCTTGTAGTCCACCAGCACGTTCACCTGCACCACGGCCAGGCCCACGACCGCGGGTAGCAGAAGCGCCAGCAACTCCTTGACCCCCGGGTCGCGCCAGTCGGGGTTCCAGCGAAAGCGGAAGCGGCCCTGCAGGCTCGGGAGCTGGGCCGCAAGCTGGGCGCCCCCGCCGAGCAACACCCCGACCGCCAACGATTCCGCTCCCCAGCCCTCAAGCGCCAGCACAACCACGATCATCGCGACGTTAAACGCCACCGGCGCCAGCGCTGGCACGACGAAGCGTCCGTGCGCGTTCAACACGCCCATCGCCAGGGCAGCCAAGCCGATCAGGCCGATGAACGGGAACGTGATCCGGCTTAAGTGGACTGTGAGCGCCAGCTGCGCGGGGTTGAACCCGTCGGCCAGGAACGGCACGTACCAGGGCGCCAGGGCGACGCCCCACAGGATGAGCGCCGGGAACGCGATCAGCCCAAGGCTCAGCACCGCGCTGGCAAACGCGTCGGCGTCCTCGGGGTTCCGTTTCAGTCGCTGCGTGTAGAGCGGGATGAACGCCGTGGACAGCGCTCCCTCGGCAAACAGCCGGCGCAGGAAGTGAGGGATGAAGAACGCGATCAGGTAGGCGTCATAGGCCGCGCCAGCCCCAAACTGGTTGGCGATGGCGACCTCGCGCACGAGCCCCAGCGCGCGACTCAGCGCCGTGGCCGAGGCGATGCCCAACACGTCGCGGGCGAATCGTCCTGCCATCGACGGTTAGGTCGGCCGGCCAGCGGGCAAGGCCGCAGCGCTCAGCGGGCCCGCACGAGCAACCCGACCGCCACGCCGCGCGTGCCGCCCACGTTGCGCCATTCGTCCCCCTGGCGGAAGGCCAGCGAGGCCGAGCCGCCGCCGTCAAAGGCGAGTGCTTCGATCGCCCCCTGCGAGCGCATCCACGCGGCCAACTCGCCCAGCGTCATGCCCGCACTGTGGCCGTCTGCCAGCACGATCGCCAGAATGAGCGCTCCGTCCTCGGTGAGCCCGGCCGCGCTGCGGGCGGCGCGGCCAGCGGCAAACGAGTTGGAGAAACGTTCGACGGCCGGATCCAGCACGATCCGGCCGTCCCGGACGAGCAGCGGCCCCGCGCCCACGGCGTGTTCGGGCGCGAACGTGGGGTCGTCGAGGGGCGTCCGCAACTCAGCCTGCTGCCCCACGCGCAAGGGGCTCGTCCGCACGAGCAGCGCGTCCGGCACGACCAGGACGACATCGGCCGGGCCGGCGGGGACGAGACGGCTCCGCTGGACGGCCCGAACCACGCCGTCCCGGATCCGCACCAGCGTGGCGGGCGCGCTCAGGCGAATCGACCGGCCGTAATCCGGCGTGATCAGGCCCAGCTCGCGGGGCTTGGGCGGGCGGTTGACCGCGTCGATCTGGAGCGAGGTGGCGCCCAGGATCACGCTTGGCGCGGTGGCGAGCCGGGCGAAGCGGATGCGTCCGGCACGGTCCACGGCCAACGCCCCGCGGCCCGCGTAGTCGTCGGCTTCGAGCCGACCGTCCCGGATCAACAGGCCGATGGGGTGCTCGCTGGCGGGGTCGAAGAAGTTGGCGTTGATCGCCACTAAGCCACCCTCGCGCCGGGCCATCTGCGCCAGGGGTTCGAGGTGCCCGATGCCCTCGCGCGGGAGGACGACGTCCAGTACGTACAGTTCGCGGGCGTTTTCGATCCGCACAGCGCGCGTCAGCGCCGCACCCCTGCCGACATCGATCCGTGCCTCCGTATAGACGACCCCCTCGCCCAGACGCGCCGAACGCGGCTCCGGGGCAGGCGTCGAGGTGATGTCCAGCTCGAGGGCGAACGCCGACGGCGTTTCGCTGCGCGCAAGCGTGTACTCGAACGGGGGCGGAATGCTGAGCGTGACGTATGCGCGGTGGTACGGTTCGTCCATTCGCAGCGTCACGGACCGGACCGGACCCTGCGTCCAGGTCCAGCGCCTGGAGGACAGGGCGGCGTCCACGTTGAAGAAGGTCAGCTCGAGCCCCCCGGGGACGGGAAGCAGGCTCGCGGGGCTGAAATCGGACAAGAGAAACCGCACCCCGCGCTCGGTCTTGAGCACGGAGTTGAAGCGGCTGGGTTGTGGGAACAGGTAGACGCGACCGCCCACCGAAAGCGTCCGCAGACCAAGCTCGCCCTCCAAAGCGCTCAAGGGCAACGCAAGCTCGCCGCCCCGGCGCCGGAGCGTGCTGAGCGGGAGCGAAAAGCGACGCGTCCCCGTGTGCAGCATGACCTCCGGCCTGCCTGCCAGGACCGTGGCCTCGATGCCAAGCGTCTTGAGGAAGGAACTCGGTAGCCACAGCTCAGCTTGCGAGGACGAATCCAGCGCAAAGGCGCGCCCGCCCAACGCGGGCTGCGGCTCTCCCCACCCGGGCGACGCGGCGGCCAACAGCAGGCAGGCAAACAGAAGCGCTTCCCGAAACCGGGACGTCAACGCCCGGCGGGCGAGGCGTCGGGTTCGGGAAGAGGACAAGGCCCGGATAAGCGCCCGTAAGCTCATTTACTCGGTGGCGTCTCCTTCCGCAGGGGTTTCCTCCTCGCCGAGCTCCCCCTCCTCGCCCACCACGACGACCTGGACGGCAGCCTCGATGTCGCCGTAGAGCGTGAGCCGCACGTCGTAAGTGCCGAGCACGTCGATGGGGGACTCCAGGTGCACGCGGTCGCGTTCCAGGTGGTGGCCCGTCCGTTCCTCGATGGCCGAGACGATGTCCTCGACACGCACCGAGCCGTAGAGCTTGCCCTCCTCCTGCGCGTTGCGCACGAAGTGCAGCGCCGAGCCCTCCAACTGCTCCTGCAGCTTGCGGGCCTGCTCCTCGCGCGTGCGCAGTTCGGCCTCGCGCTCGCGCTTGGGCTTCTCCAGCCCCCGCACGTTGTGCGGCGTGGGCTCGACCGCGATGCCCTGGGGGATCAGGTAGTTCCGCGCGTAACCCGGCTTGACCTCGACGACCTCGCCGGTTTCCCCCAGCTTGTATACCGGCCGGGTCAGCAACACCTTCTTCATAGTGCCTCCTGAATGCGGCGCTGTGGCGTCCGCTGCCATGGTCTGTTTTCCCTCTTGCAGTTTGCGATATTGTAGGGAAACAGCCGCACCCCTGCAACGACGCCTGTCTGGCCCGTACGGGCCAGACGTCGCCAAAGGCGGCGGGTCAGAACCCGAGCCGCCGGACGTGGGCCACCGCGTCCGGCAGCACGCCCAGGACCGCATCGATCTCTCCGGCGGTCGTCGTCCGCCCCAGCGTGAAGCGCAGCGAGCCGTTGGCCTCGGCCTTGGACAGCCCCATGGCCAGCAACACGTGCGACGGGTCGAGTCGACCCGACGCGCAGGCAGAGCCCGTGGAGACGCAAATCCCGCTCATGTCGAGTTTCAATAGGAGCGACTCGCCGGGGGCGCCCGCGAAGGTGAAACTGGCCGAGCCCGGCAACCGCAAGCTCGGGTGCCCCGTGAGCGCGACGCCGTCGATCGAATCCAAGGCACCGCGTATGAGCCGGTCGCGCAGTCTTGTGATCCGCTCGCGGTCCGCCGGGAACCGGCCGCAGGCGAGGCGCGCGGCCTCGCCGCACCCCACGATGCCCGCCACGTTTTCGGTCCCGCTGCGCAGGCCCGCCTCCTGCCCGCCGCCGTGGAGCAGCGGGGCCAGTTCGACGCCCGTGCGCGCGTAGAGCGCGCCGACGCCCTTGGGGCCGTGGAACTTGTGTGCCGAGAGCGTGAGTAAGTCGACGTCCCAGTCGTTTACGTCAACCGGGACGTGCCCGACAGCCTGCACCGCGTCGGTGTGAAAACGCGCCGGGTGGCCAGCCAGCCAGTTCCCCAGCTCGCGGATCGGCTGCAGCGTGCCCACCTCGTTGTTGGCGGCCATGATCGAGACGAGCGCTGTGTCCTCCCGCAGCGCGGCCGCCACCTCGTCGGGGTTTACGCGTCCGTGGCGGTCCACGGAAACGTAGCTAACCGCAACGCCGCGCCGTTCGAGTGCGCGCGCGGCGTGCAAAACGGCGTGGTGTTCGATTTGGGAGACGATCAGATGCGCCCCGGTCCCAAGCCCTCCGAAGAGCGCCAGGTTGTCGGCCTCAGTGCCGCCGCCCGTGAATACAATTTCGTTCGGTTGGGCGCCGATGAGGTCCGCCACCCGGGCACGGGCTTGCTCGACCGCGCGCCGTGCCACGCGCCCCGCACGATGCAGGCTGTTGGGGTTGCCGAAGCCTTCTCTCTCGTACGGGAGCATCGCCTCGCGCACGGCCGGGTCCACCGGAGTCGTGGCCGCGTGGTCGAGATAGATCAAAGGGGGTTAGTCGCGCCAACGGCCGGCGTCGTGCTCCTCGCGGCTGGCGTACTGGTAGGCCAGATAACCGCCGCCGGCGGCCATGGCCAGGGTGAGCAGCCCCTGCAGGATCGGGAGCAGGACCGCAGCGGATACGGTCCAAATCGCCCCGCCGAGCATGCCGCCCAAAATGACTCCGCCGATGCCGAAGATAATTTTTTTCATAGCGACTAGCGCCGCCGTCCGCCTCCCCGGCGTCCGCCGCCACCGCGACCGTCCTGCGTGGATTCCGGCTCCATCACGAACGGCATCAGGGCCATGTGGCGGGCGCGTCGGACCTCTAGGGCCATGGCGCGCTGGTGTTTGGCGCACAACCGGGTGCTGCGGCGCGGCAAGATCTTGCCCAGCCGGTTCACGAACGCCTTCAGGTCGTTGGGCCGCTTGTAGCTCAGCTCGATTTGGTGCTCGCAGACCCGGCAGACCCGCCGTTTGCGCGGCCCGAAACGTCGCGGTCCCCGGGGCCTAGAATGGGATCTCGTCCTCTGCATAATCCTCCGTTGAACTGCCTTGATATCCTGTGTCGTCGTCCTCGGCGCGGCCGCCGCCGCCCGACGGACCACCCAGGAACTGCACGTTGTCGGCCACGACCTCCGCGATCTTGCGCGGCTGGCCGTCGTCGCCGGTGAACTTGCGGATGCTGAGTCGCCCCTGAACCGCGGCCGAGCGTCCCTTCTTGAGGTAGTTGGCGCAGTTCTCGCCCTGCGCCCCCCAGACCACGACCGGCACGAAGGTCGTCTCCTCTTGTCGGTTGCCCTCTCGGTCGTTCCAGAAGCGGTTCACCGCCAGGGTAAACACGGCCCGCGCCGTCCCGCTCTGCGTGTAGCGCAGCTCCGGGTCCCGGGTCAGGTTGCCCACCAGCACGACCACGTTCAGGTTGGACATGTCAGCTCACCGCGCTCCCGGCCTTCTCTTCGACCAGATTGACGGCCATGTGACGCAGCACGTTGCCGTCCAGCTTCATGCGGCTCTCCATCTCGTTCAGCGTCTTCGTGTCCGTCTCGAACCCCATGAGCACATAGTACCCCTCGGTCATCTTCTCGACCGGGTAGGCCAGCGTGCGCTTGCCCCACTCGTCGAGCTGGACCTCGCCGTCGACCATGGCCTCGTAGCTCGCGACGGTTTTCGAATACTCTTCTTCGGACAGGTCGCCCTTGACGATGAAGAGCAACTCATACTTTCTCTGATCCAGAGCCGATCACCTCGTTTTCGCCGAAAGTATAGCAGAACGTGAGGAACGCATCAAGTGTTCGAGTCAGTCGCGCGTTTCCGGGCCTGCCGGGAGGAAGCCGGCCCCGCGTTCGACCAAGCCGGCCACCAATTGGCCCAACTCGCCCCGGGCCACGGCGTCGACCAGATCGTCCATGGGCGTCGGCTCGCGGTTGAGCAGGGCCACACGCCCGCCCGCCCGCTTCACCTGGGGCACGAGGTCGGCCGCCGGGAACACCTCGAGGCTCGTCCCGAGCACGAGCAGAAGGTCGCACCGCTGCAGCGCGGCGCAGGCCTCGTAGAAATCGACCGGGAGCGTTTCGCCGAACAGGACCACGTCGGGCTTAAGCAGGCCCGCGCAGCCGTCGCAGCGCGGCTTCCCGTCGGCCTGCGCGCGCGCCAGCACCTGTTCGATTTCGTACCCCCGTCCGCACGTCACGCACGCGCCGCGCCGGAAGCTGCCGTGCAGCTCGTAGACCCTGTTGGACCCGGCCGTGACGTGGAGGCCGTCGATGTTCTGCGTGATGACCCCCCGCAGACGCCCCTTGTCCTCCAGTGCGGCCAGCCAGCGGTGGGTCGCGCCGGGCTCGGCCTGGTCCAGCATCGCGAAGCGCCAGTGCCAGAACGCGTAGAAGCGCGGCGTGTCCCGCAGGAAGCCGTCCAGCGAGGCCACCTCCATCGGGTCGGTCTGCGCCCAGAGCCCGCTGTCGGCCGAGCGAAAGTCCGGAATGCCGGACTCCGTACTCACGCCCGCGCCCGTGAACGCCCAAGCGTTCCGCGCTTCCCGAATCCAGTCGGCGATGCGGTCCAGCGCGTCCACGTCAGTTCAGGAGTTCGGCGATCTGGACGGCGTTGGTTGCGGCCCCCTTGCGCAGGTTATCGGCCACGACCCACAGGTTGAGCCCGTTTTCGGTGGAAAAATCCTTGCGCACGCGGCCCACGAACACCTCGTCCCGCCCGTCGCAGCAAAGCGGCAGCGGGTACCCGCCCGCCTCGGGGTCGTCCTGCAACACGACGCCCGGCGCTTTCCGCAGCAGCGCCCGGGCGCGTTCCGGGTCGAGCGGGTCACGCGTTTCAACGTTGACGGCCTCGGCGTGTCCCACCGCCACCGGGATGCGCACCGTGGTCGCGGTGACGTGGATCGACTCGTCCGCAAAGATCTTGCGGGTCTCGTTGTGCATCTTCCACTCCTCGCTCGAGTAGCCGTCCGGCTCGAAGTTCCCGATGTGCGGGAGGGCGTTAAAGGCGATCGGGTGCGGGTAGACGCTCTGAGAGGCCGCGCGCCCCTCCGCCCAGGCGCGGAGCTGGGCGTGGAGTTCATCCACGGCCCTTTGCCCGCTTCCGGAGACCGACTGGTAGGTCGAGACCACGACGCGCTTGACCCGCGCCGCGTCGTGCAGCGGCTTGAGCGCCACCACCATCTGGATGGTCGAACAGTTGGGGTTGGCGATGATCCCTTGGTTCTCGTGCGCGGCCTCGGGGTTCACCTCGGGCACGACCAGCGGGACGTGTCCGTCCATACGGAAGGCCGAGCTGTTGTCGATCACGGTCGCGCCGCGCCTGACCGCCTGCGGCGAGAACGCTTTGCTCGGTCCGCCCCCGGCGCTGAACAGCGCGATGTCGACGCCCTCGAAGCGGGCCTCCGACACGGCGGAGACGCGCTGCGGCTCGCCGTGGAAAGTCAGACATTGGCCGGCGGAGCGCTCGGTGGCCAACAGGGTGAGGCGATCCACCGGAAAGTTGCGCTCCTCCAGAATCCGCACCATCGTGCGTCCGACCGCCCCGGTCGCCCCGACCACCGCCACATGCATCCCCATCGCGCCCTCCTTTGGCCGGATTCCAGTGTAGGGTCTCGGGCTCGCCCGGAGCAAGCCGCTTGTTGCATTCGGGCATGCGTGGGCTAGAATCGCCGCAACGTCCAAGAGGGAAGCTCTCCCCATCCGGCACCGCGGGAGCATGATGGCAGTGAATGGAAAACCTGTCAAGGACTCACTGGTCGAGATGGTCCAGGTCGTCCAGCCCGAGGACGCCAACCCGATGGGGGTGGCCTTCGGCGGCAAAGTCGTGCAGTGGATGGACATGGCCGCCGCCGTCTCGGCCATGCGCCACGCGCGCCAGCCCGTCGTGACCGCCTCCATCGACCACCTGTCCTTTCTGGGCCCCATCCGCATCGGCGACTTCGTCGTGATCAGGGCCGCGGTCAACTACGTGGGCCACACCTCGATGGAGGTGGGCGTCACGATCGAGAGCGAACACCCGCTCACGGGCGAACGTCAGCGCACAACGCGGGGGTATCTCACCTTCGTCGCGCTCGGGAAGGACGGCCGGCCCACCGAAATACAGCCGGTCGTCCCCGAGACCGAGAAGGAAAAGCAACGCTTCGAGGAAGCCCAGCGCCGCCGCCAGCTCAAACTGCAGTGGAGGGAGGAAAAACTGATATGACCTTTGTCAACGTCTACCGCGCGCAGAACGAGACCGAGGCCTCCATGGTGCGTGACTTTTTGGAGGACAACGGCATCGCGGGCAAGTTGTCCTCCCAGGTCCCGGCTGCGGTGTACGGCCTCACCATGCAAAACGTTTCAGTCCAGGTCGCCGAGACCGACAAGGGCCGCGCGCTGGAGCTGATCGAAGCCTACTTCTCCGCCGAGGCCGAGGTCGACGAGTCCGAGTTCCCGGACGGCTCCGACGCCGAATAACGGTGCGCTTCCTGATCGCCCCGGACGCGTTCAAGGGCAGCTTGAGCGCTCCGGAGGCGGCCGAGGCGATCGCCGGCGGCCTGCGCCGCGCTTGGCCTGAGGCGAGTTTCGAACACTGCCCGTTGGCCGACGGCGGCGAGGGCACGGCCGCCGCGCTGGTCGGCGCCTGCGGTGGAACCTGGGAACACGCCGAAACACGCGATCCACTGGGCCGCCCGCTCGAAACGAGCTACGGCCTGCTCGACGGCGGCCGCATCGCCGTCATCGACGTCGCTGCCGCCTCGGGCCTCACCCACCTGACAGAGCCGGAGCGCGACCCGCTCCGAGCCGGCAGCGCCGGCACGGGCGGACTCATCCGCCACGCGCTCGACCGCGGGGTCGAACGCGTCTGGCTCGGCCTGGGCGGAAGCGCCACGGTGGACGGCGGGCTCGGGATGCTGTGCGCCCTTGGCGGACGTGGGTTGGACGCGCACGGGAGGTCGTTGTCGCCAAACGGGGCGGGGCTGCTGTGCGCGACCGCGCTGGACCTGTCCGGACTCGATCCCTGCCTGAAACGCGTTTCTATTGACGCGCTCTACGACGTGGACAACCCACTCTCGGGCCCCGCGGGGGCGCGGAACTACATGACGCAAAAGGGCGCGACCTCGGCACAGATCGAGGTCCTCGATGCCGCGCTTGCACGCTGGGGTCGGTTATTAGAACGAACGGTCGGTCACGAAACCTCTAGCCTGCCCGGTGCGGGCGCCGCCGGCGGGATCGGGGCGGCGGTAGCCGCCTTGGGCGGGTCGCTGATGTCCGGTAGCGACTTCGTACTGCGTTATCTAAACGTGCGCAGACGCATCCCGAATGCGGACGTGGTGATCGGCGGAGAGGGCAAGCTGGACGCGCAAACCGCACGCGGCAAAGTGGTGGCCGGTCTGGGCCGACTGGCCCGAGCCGCCAAACGGCCGCTCGTCGTCCTCTGCGGGGTCTGCGAGGCGGACGCGCAGATGCTTGACGCGCTGGGCGTGGACATCGCCCAGGCGATCGTGCCCGACCTGACCGATGAAGGCTCGGCGATGTTGGAACCGGCGCGCTGGCTCCGCAAGCTAGCGGAGCACGTCGGACCCCAGCTCAAGGGGATTCGATCAGGAGCGTGACCGGGCCGTCGTTGACGAGCTCGACCTCCATGTGCGCGCCGAAACGGCCGGTGTCGACGTGCAGGCCGCTTTCTCGAAGCGTAGAAACGAACTGCTCGACCATCGGCTCGGCCCGCTCGGGCGGCGCGGCGTCGGTAAACCCCGGCCGCCGCCCCTTGCGCGTGTCTCCGTAGAGCGTGAACTGTGACACGGCCAGGATTTCGGCGTCCATCTCCAGCGCCGAGCGGTTCATCCTGCCCGCGTCGTCTGGGAAGATGCGCAGATTGAGGATCTTGTTCGCGCAGTAATCCAGATCGGCTCGTTCGTCCGCGTTCGATATGCCGACCAGCAGCAGAAGGCCGGGGCCGCACTGCCCCGCCACCTCGCTCAGCACCGTCACGCTCGCGCGCCGGACGCGCTGCAACAGAACGCGCACCGGTTCACCCGCCCATCGGGAATATCGCGAAGATCACCGTACTCCAGAGCGAGTGCGAGACGATCACGGGCACGAGGTTGGGGTTTTTCCAGTACAGCAAGCCCCAGAACGCGCCGGCCACCGCGGCCGCCCCAACGAGCATGAGGTTGAGCGTCCAGAGGTGGACTCCCGCGTAGATCAGCGAGGCCAGCGCCCAGCCGCCCGCGCCGCCGAAGCGCCGCATGAGCTGGCGCTGCAGGAAGCCGCGCCAGAAGATCTCTTCGCTCGGTCCCGTCACGAAAAACAGCAACAGCGCGATCGCCCACAGCGGCGTCCCCTCCCCTTTGGCGTAGACGCCGCCAATCTGGTCTTGGGCGAAGGGCAAGAGTTGCGTCGCCAGGGCTTGCGCAATCCAGAAGATGCCGTAGAGCGCCGCGGCCGAGACGAGGCCGATCGCGACCGAGCGGCCGTCGAGCCGGAACAGGCTGCGAAAGTCCTCTTGCAGGCGGGCGGACAACCCGGCCAGCACCAGCGCCGAGATCGAGATCTTGACCCAGAAGTTGCCCCACTCCAAGTAGAACGTGACGAACCAGAGCGCCGCGGCCAGGATCACCGTGCCGACGACGGCGTTGCGATTGAACTCGGGTCGGCTCATGAGAACACCGACTCCAGCACAAGGGAGAGGATCAGCAGCACGCCGAACACCGTGTCGAGTTGCGCAGTCTGGGCATCAGCGTCTTTGGGCAGCTCGCGCGCCATCGTGCCCACCAAACGCAACGCCAGCGGCAGCGAGAACAGCAGCGCCAGTGCCCAGAAGCTGAGCGCGCTAAACAGCATCAGCAGGACGATGCCCAGATAGGCCAGCCCGACGAGCCCGATGTAGAGCCGCAACGCGTTGACCCGCCCCAGCATGATCGCCAGCGTGCGGATGTCTTGCCGTTGGTCGTGCTCGATGTCGCGGATGTTGTTGGCCAGCAGCACGAGCGCGACCAGCGCGCCGAACGGGAGCGAGATCCAGAAGGCATCCCAGCTCAGCGCCCGAGCCTGCACGAAGTACGCCCCCTCGACCATCAGAGGTCCCCACATCAAGAAGACCGACAGTTCGCCGAGCCCTACGTACTTGTACTTGAACGGGGGCGCCGTGTAGAGCACGCTCGCAAGGCCCCCGACCAGCGCCAGCCACAGCACAACCCAGCCGCGCGTCGCGATCAGGTAGGCCCCGATGAGCGCGGCGATGGCGTACAGAATCCAGGAGACGATCAAGACCTGCCGGGGCTCGAGCTTGCCCTCCAGCAACGGATGCGGCCGGTACTGCGCCGTGGACACGTCGGCGCGGTCCACGCCGCTCTGGACGTCGAAGTAGTCGTTGATCAGATTCGTCGCCGCGTGGACGATCACCATCCCGACAAGCGTGAGCGCGTAGAACCACCAGTCGAACGCCCCGTCCACCGAGGCCAGCGCCGCGCCCACGGTCACCGAGATGGCCGACATCGAAAACGACCACGGCCGGCTGGCCAAGAACCAATTCTGATAGGTGCTCATCGGCATCTCCTCCGCGGGGATTGTATCGTCAGGCCACCGGCCCGCCAATCCAAACGGCCCGGTGGCTGGTGTGCGGGCTTCTTGATAGCATTTGGGGCATCTTGGGCGGCGCAGGCCGCCAACCATCGAACCGAACGCACGTCAAGGGAGGCCCGATGAAGATCGCAGTTCTGGGAGGCACGGGACGTCAGGGAAAGGGGCTGGCCATGCGGCTGAGCCGCGCGGGCCATCAAGTCTGGGTCGGCTCGCGCACGGTCGAAAAAGCGCAAACTGCCGTCGACTCGATGAACGAAGCGCTGGGTGGAGAATCCGGCATCACGCCCGCCGAGAACGCCGAGGCGGCGCGCCAGTCCGAAGTCGTGTTCCTCACGGTCCCGCACCCGCACGAGTACAGCACGGTCGAGGCGCTCAAGGACGTCTTAAAGGGGAAAACGCTCGTCGACGTCTCGGTCCCGCTCACCAACTACAAGCCGCCCGTGGCCGACCTGCCCGAGGAGGGCTCGGCCGCCGAGGGTGTCCAGCGCATCGTGGGGGGCGAAACCCCCGTCGTCGCGGCGTTTAAGACCACCTCGGCCGTGGCCTTGCAGCAAATTGAACAGGCCCCCGAGGCCGACGAGCTCGTCTGCGGCGACCACGACGAGGCCAAGCGACGCGTGCTGGGACTCATCGAGGACATCGGCGCGCGGGGCTTCGACGCGGGCCCCTTGCGCAACGCGCGCGCCATGGAGCTCATGACCGCCGTGCTCATCCAACTGGACCAGACCTACAAGAAGCGCGACATCGGCATCAAGCTCAGCGGCGTATGAGCCTGGCAATCACCCCTATGGCCGGCTTCCCGCGCCTGGACGGCCCCGCCGACCTGGGCCGCGTCCTGATCGACTGCCTGCGCGACAACGCAATCACCCCGCGCGCCGCCGACGTGCTCGTGCTGGCGCACAAGGTCGTTTCCAAGGCCGAGGGACGGGTGATCGACCTGGAAAAAATTGCACCGTCGCCGCGGGCTCAACAGCTCGCGGCCAAGACCGGCAAAGACCCGCGCATGGTCGAGGTGATCTTGCGCGAGTCCAAGCGCGTCGTGCGCGCCGCCGGCGGTGTGGTCATCACCGAGAACCGCCTGGGCTTGATCTGCGCCAACGCGGGTGTGGACCGCTCCAACGCGGGGCCGCACCAAGCCGTCCTGCTGCCCGAGGACCCGGACGCTTCAGCGCGCGCGCTGCGCGCCGCACTCGAGTCCGCCTTTGGCGTCGCCCCGCCGGTCCTGATCGCCGACACGCACGGCCGCCCCTGGCGCGAGGGCGCCACGGGCCTGTGCATCGGCCTCAGCGGCATCGACCCGTTCCACGACTATCGCGGGACGCACGACCTTTACGACTACGAGATGCAGTCCGAGGTCGAGTGCGTCGCCGACGAACTCTGCGCCGCCGCCACGCTCGTGATGGGCCAGGGCGACGAAGGGATCCCCGCGGCGTTGGTGCGGGGGCTGACGCTGCCGCTGGACGAAGCATCCAGCGCGCGCCAACTGCTACGAGAGCCGGGGCGCGATCTGTTCCGCTAGACGGCGCCATGGACACTGGTCTGGGCTCAGCAATCGAGTCCTCAAGGAACGCCGCTAATGACCCAGAACGGAACCCTTCTCCTCGGGTTCCATCGTGATCTTCACGGGCACACGGACGCCGGGACCCACCGAGATATTCGGGACGCGCTGCGTTTTCATGCCCTCCATGGTGCCTTCAAGTTCGTAGATCGCCGGCACGAGGTTCGTGAATTGGGCCACGCCATTGGCGTCGCTGACCGACGTTTGATCGTGGGACAGGTTAGGGGACGAGAGGACCAGGACGACACCGGGTAGGACGTCGCCATCCTCGGTCGTCACCTCGACTCGGATCGTCCCGGTCGTGCTGTCGATGAAGAGCGCGCTTGCCCCCAACAATGTAGCAAAGATCGACCTTAACAAACAAGCGAAGGCCGCGCGTGTTGTGTCGCGCGTGGTCGCGGCGTACGATTTCCCGGTGCGGTCGCGGCCGGGTGCGCGAGGCGTCCCCGCTGCCCCGACGAAAGGAGTGCTGCGCATGTCCCACGTTCCCAACATCCCCCTCAACGACGGCCACAAGATTCCGCAGCTCGGTTTCGGGGTGTTTCTCATCGAACCCAAAGGGACCGAACGAGCCGTGAGTCAGGCGCTGGAGATCGGTTACCGCCACATCGATACGGCTCAAATGTACGGAAACGAACGCGAGGTCGGCGCGGCCGTGCGCGCCTCGGGTCTGCGGCGCGAGGACGTGTATGTCACCAGCAAGCTCAACAACGGCTTCCACCGGCCCGACGACGCGCGCCGGGCGTTTGGCGCCACGCTGGGTGAGTTGGGCTTCGACTACGTGGACTTATTTCTGATCCACTGGCCGCTGCCCACGCTCTACGACGGCGACTTCGTCTCGACCTGGAAGGTGTTGGAGGGGTTCAAGCAAGACGGCCGCGCCCGCTCGATCGGGGTCTCGAATTTCCAGACCGCCCACCTCGATCGGCTGCGGGACGAGACAAGCGTCGTCCCGGCCGTAAACCAGATCGAGGCACACCCCTACTTCGCCAACGACGCCGTGCGCGCCCGAAACCGCGAGGCGGGGATCGTCACCGAGGCGTGGTCGCCGATCGCGCGCGGGAAGGTGCTCGACGACCCCGCGCTCAACGAAATCGCGGGCAAGCACGGCAAGACTGCTGCCCAAATCGCGCTCCGCTGGCACCTCCAGCGCGGGGGCGTCATTTTCCCCAAAACCACGAGTCCTGATCGCATGAAGGAGAACATCGCGCTGTTCGACTTCGAGCTGAGCGCCGAGGAGATGCGCGCCATCGACGCGCTCGACGCGGGCGAGGACGGGCGCATCGGCCCCAACCCCGACACGTTCGACTACGTACCGGAATAGGCTCAAGCGCACCCGTTGCGCTCCAAAGCGCGCGGCCGATATGGACTACGCGATTGGCAACGTCACCATCGACGACCTGGTGTTTCACGACGGGGAGACGCGCATGGGCACGCCCGGCGGCAACGCCGTGGGCCTGCGCGTGTAGGACGCGCAGGCAGGCTTGGTCGCGGCGGCGGGACCGGATTATCCCGTCCGCGACCTGGAAGCGCTTGGGGTCGACACGCGCTGGCTCGAGCGCGGCCACGAACGGTCGCTGCGCAACTGGGGCCTCGTGGACGCGGTCAGCAAGCTCTACGTGCTGGGCTGCGGGGACTCCTACTGCGCGGGCCGAGCCGGACGCCAGTTCGTCTCGAAACACACCGGCCGCGAATGCGAAGCCCGCTACGCGCTGGAGTTCTCGTCCTCCCTGGCCGAAACGCTGCCCGCCAACGCGCTGGTCGTCGGCGTGTCCAACTCCGGCACCGTGACGCGCACCGTGGAGGGCGTCGCGCGCGCCAGAGCGAAGGGCGCCCACACGTTGGGATTGACCGCCGATCCTGTTATCTCGCCCAGGCGCGCTGCACGGCCTTCCTCGGGTTCGACGATCCGAAGCGCCAACGGGTCAATTTCAGGCAGATCTTCGAGTCCGAGAGCGCGTCGGGCACATAGACCTCTCCGGCAGGTGCGGTCAACGCGCCTTTGCTGTCACGTTCCATCTCGGGCCGCTTACCATGACGCCATCAGTCTTAGGGGGTTGTGACCATGTCCCGAGAGGTGTTGCTGATCGCGCTGGCCGCCGCGCTGCTGGTCGGCGCCGCTATCTGGCTGTTGCCGTCCGGTTCGCCTGATGAATCAACCGCGTCGGTCGAGCCGCAGGCGACCGCAGCGCTGGCGCAGGATGCCAGCGCGTTCCATGAGTCCTTCTTCCGCGACTGGGTGAGCCGTCACCCCGAATGGTCCGGCCAGTTGCGCCTGTTCGGGGATCGGCCCGACCCGCTGGGCGACCAATTGGATGACCTGTCCGTCGAGGCGCGGGCAACCGAATTCGACTTCCTGCGCCGGGGCCTTGCCCAACTGCGCGCGCTGGACCGGGACACCCAGACCAGGCAGGAACGTCTCACCACCGACATCATGGCCTGGCACCTGGACGACCGGCTCCGGGAGGAGGCCTACGTCCTCTACGACTACCCCGTCAACCAGCTCTTCGGCGTGCAAAACGATCTTATCCAGCTCATGACCGACATCCACGCGCTCAACTACCCTGAGGACGCCCGCCACTACGTCGCGCGCCTGAGCAAGGTGGACGAGAAGTTCGAACAACTCATCCAGAGCCTGGAGCGACGCAAGGCGATCGGCAACATCCTGCCCCGCACCCTGCTCGAGAAGGTCATCGCGGGCGTGCGCGGCTTCGTCGATCAGCCACCCGAGGCCAACCCGCTTGCCGAGACGTACGCCGCACGCCTGGCCGAGCTGGAGGGTCTGGAGACCAGCGAACGCAACGCGCTCCAGACGGCCGTGTTGCGCGAGGTCGAGGCCACGGTGTACCCGGCCTACCGGGATCTCCTGGCGTATCTGGAGTCCGAGCTGTTGCCGGCTGCGCCCGGCGACGGCGCCGTGGGCATCTGGCGGCTGCCGGAGGGCGAGGCCTACTACGCCCAGCGGTTGCGCCACCACACCACCACCGATCTCACGCCCGAGGCGGTGCACCAATTGGGCCTGAGCGAGGTCGAGCGCATCCAGGCCGAGATGCAGCCGCTGTTCGCCGAAATCGGCATCCAGGGGGGCCAACCGTTCGCGCAGCAAATGCGCGCCTACTGGCAGCGGACGTTCGGAGACGCGGAACTGCGCTACCCCAGCACTGACGCTGGCCGACATCAGGCGCTGGCCGACTACGCCGCGCTCATCCAGGAGGCCAACGACAACCTGGGCGCCGTCTTCGACGCCGTGCCCGAAGCCAAGATCCGCGTCAAAGCCGTACCGCCCAACCAAGAGGCGACCTCGCCGGGCGCGTACTACATCCCGCCCAGCCTGGACGGCTCGCGGCCCGGGACGTTCTACGTCAACCTGGCCCACCTGCCGATCAAGCCCAAGATGCCCACGCTCGCCTACCACGAGGGCATTCCGGGCCACCACTTCCAGCTCGCGCTCCAGCAGGAACAGGATACCCTCTCCACCTTCCAAAAAGTCAGCACGTTCACCGCGCACGCCGAGGGGTGGGCGCTCTACGCCGAAAAGCTGGCCCGCGAACAGGGGTTCTACAAGACCGTCCACAGCAGGATCGAGAACCTCTGGTCCGAGCTGTTCCGCGCCGGGCGATTGGTCGTTGACACAGGCATCCACTACAAGCGCTGGTCGCGCGGCGAGGCGCTCGACTTCTACAGCCGCGCGCTGGGCACGCCCATCCCCGGCGAGATCGACCGCTACATCGCCTGGCCCGGACAAGCTGCCTCTTACAAAGTGGGCGAACTCAAGATCCTGGCGCTGCGGGATCGCGCTCGCAGCGCGTTGGGTGAGCGTTTCGACATTCGAGCATTCCACAACGTGATCCTCAACGGCGGCGGGATGCCGCTCTCGATTCTAGAACGCGTCGTGGACGACTACATCCGGGCCAATCGGTAGGTGGTCGGGATTCAGCGGCCAAGCCGGCCGCGCAGCCGACGGAAGGGCGACCCTTCGGCCTGGAGATGGGGCGAGTAGAGCTTGTTGACCATGCGCACGTCCTGCACGGAGATGAACGCGTGCGGATGGTGCTGCTCGACGATCTGGCGCAGGCGATTCATATGCTTGCGCTTGATCAGCACGACCAACAGGCGCACCTTGCCGCTCATGCCGGTTGCGGTCACGCTGGTCACGCCAAAGTGATGCGCGCGTAGGTAGTTGACCAAGTCGTGCGCGTCGTCCTCGGTGATGATCTGGACGCTCAGCATGCCCATCGCGATTTTCTCCTCGATCCAGAGCCCCACCACGCTTCCGGTCGCAAAACCACCGGCGAACGCCAGATAGCTCGTCAGGTCGTTCAGGTTCTGCATCACCTGCCCCAGCGCGAACAGGAACACGAGCACCTCGAAAAAACCCACCACGGCCGCCGGCAGCTTCAGGCCGCGCGAGACGAACACGACGCGGATCGTGCCGAAGGTCAGGTGTAACACCTCGGCCAGAAAGATGAGGAGGGGAAAGAGCGCGTCGGGCATGGCGGTTGCTCCTTGGCCGGGAAGGCCGGCTCGGCCCCGTCACCGTGAGCGCGACGGGGCCGGCTTGGGACTCGTGGGGAGGGCTAGCCTGCCAGCGCCGCCGCGCCGGCCAGGGCCACCGTCCGGTCGTCCTCCACCGTGCTGCCCGAGACGCCGATGCCGCCCACCACCGCGCCGTTGGCGTCTTTCAGGGGCACGCCGCCGGGGAACGTGATCAGGCCGTCGTTGGAGTGCTCGATCCCGTAGAGCGCGCCTCCGGGCTGGGACAGCTCCCCGATCTGCTCCGTGGCCATGTCGAAGAACCGGGCGGTCCTGGCCTTCTTGAGCGCGATGTCGATCGACCCCAGCCAGGCGCCGTCCATGCGCGCAAACGCCTTCAGGTTAGCGCCCGCGTCGACCACGGCGATGTCCATTGACACGCCCAGTTGGCGGGCCTTTGCCTCCGCGGCGTCCAGAACCGCGCGTGCCTGCTGTAACGTGATGTCGCTCATTCGAATCACCCTCGTTGCTTTGGTTGCCCCTTGTTTTAGAGGGGGAACGGCACGCCCGCAATGTGGGATGAGCGGTTCCTCTTTCGAGGGGGAGGGACGGAAGCGCGCCGGCGGCCTAAGCCGCCGACGCGCTTGCTCGTTCGTCTTTCTGCTGCCGGCCTAGGCGGGCCGACAGCGGCTGTCTCCGTTTACGGTTGGTGTGGCGCGTTGGCGCAGCTGGGCACCTGGCCGGGCAAGTCGCAGCGGAAGTTGACGTCCGCGTTAAGCGCGCGCACGAAGCCGCCCGTGTTGGCGATGCGGTCGATGCGCTCGGTAAACAACGCGTTCGACTGTGCCAACATGAACCACAGCAGGTGTTCGCCCCAGATGGTCTGCTGGCGATCGAAACCCTCCTGCGCAGCTTCGACGGACGTGGCCGTAAAGCCCTGCAGGAACGAGTCCGTGATCAGCGTGCTGCTCTCGGTGGGCGCGGCCGGGTCGTTCGCCGGCGCGTTCGGATCGCAACCCACGTGCGCCATGTGCAACGGCGCGCCGCACTGGAGCACGTTGACCGCGCCGGCCGGGTCGTTGCCCGTCAGACCGATCGTGATGTTGCCCGTGAACGTGCCGCCCAGCAGTTGCTGCACGAGCGTTGGGAACGAGGTCGTGGCCGCGTTGCAGCTGACCCCGATTTGGTTCCAGCCGTTGCAGGCGATCTGGCTGAACTCCTCGCGGATCGTGTTGCCGGTGTTGGTCACGATCTGGGTCTCGAAAGGCCCGCCCGCGTTGTCGATCGCCGGATGAAAGTTCGCGGGGATGTCGCGCACGCCGTCGCCGTTGGCGTCGACGATGCCGACCGAGTCCAGCAGCCCGCGCGCGATTTCCAGGCAGCCCTCGAAGTCGTTCAGACAGCTGAGCTGCTGTTGGTAGTTCGGATCTGCGGGCGTGGGTAGGAACGAGATGTTCAGCTCGGCGCCGTTGTCCAGAGCCCAGGTCCCGTTGACGCAGGTGTCGGCCGTGGCCAGCCCCGCGTCGATGAAGTCGGCGCACGTGTTGTCGCGGCCGATGAAGAACGTGTTGTTGCCCATCGAGACCGGCGTGTACTGCGGCGTGCCGATGCCCAGCAGCACGTTGTTGACCAGCGCGCCGCGGTCGATGGCCAGTGAGAGCGCCTTGCGCACCTCGGTGCTGCGGTTGGCGGCCGCCAGGTTCAGGTTCGGGTCGACGAAGTTCGGCGTGATCATGGTCGTGCCGGTCGTGGCCGCGCCCGTGTTGATGCCCTGGTTCACCAGGAAGCCGCCCGAGGCGGCCTGGCTCAGGATGACAGCGATGTCGGCGGGGCGCGGGACGAACTTGTCGGTGGTCCCGTTGAGGAAGTTGCTCAAGGAGAGGTTCTGACCCTGGGTCGGGATGATGATGATCTGGTATTCATCCAGATACGGCAACTGCGTCCCGTTGGAGTCGACCTCGTAGAAGTTGGGGTTGCGCGAGTACTTCGCCAGAGCCTGGGAATCGAACGAGTCCAGCACGAACGGCCCTAGCCCGCGCAGCAGCTCGAGCGGCGCGCCCAGGCCCAGGAATTCGGTCGTGGCCACCTCGATCAACGTGTCGTCGCCGGCGGGGGAGCTGTCGAGCGCGCCGTTTTCGCCCAACGAAATGTTGGGCCCGAGGGCTTCGTCGTCACCCGCGGGCTGCGTGTCGAGCACGCCGTTGGGGCCTGCGCTCACGATCGTCTGCGTGGCAACGCCCTGCGCCTCCAGTAGGTCCAGCACCATGGCCTTGGACATGGCCAGCAGCGACCCGGCGATGCCGGTGTAAGTGCGGAACGTCTCAGCACACTCGACGCGAACCTGACCCGCGCCGGGCGAGGTAACCTTCATGGCCGAGCCGTCGGGGCAGTTGTAGACGCTCTGGCTCGAGTTGGGCAGGTTCGGGTTCCAGATCACGTGGTAGTACCAGTAGAGCACGTCCTCGGCGGTCACCGGCGAGCCGTCGGAGTAGCTCAGGCCCTCGCGCAGCGTGAAGGTCACGACCGTCGCGTCGTCGCTGACCTCGATCACCGAGGCGACTTGGGGCAACGTGCCCTGAGCGCCCGCGCCGAGGATGTTGTAGGTCGTGAACTGCGAGCCGCCGAAGATGTGGTCGAGCACCTCGGACGACGCCGTGTCCGACGAGGTCGTCGGGTTCAGGTTGGTGGGCGCGGAGATCATGTCGTTGGTCACCGTGCCGCCCTTGACCGCCGCGCAGGCAAACCCCTCGGGCGCGTCTTCGCACTCGAGCGCCACCAACGGATCGGCGGGCAGCTGTGACCACGCGGTTACCCCCGAAAGAATCACGAAACAAACGAGCCAGACGAACGATCTTCTCATCTTGAACCTCCTTACGGCGAGTTGAAAGACTGAATTTGCAGCGCAACGACCCGTTCCCTCAGCGTGGGCAGGGACCACCTCCTCGCTCATCACGTTCCGGCGTGGCGGGCGTTGCTATAACGAGCATAGACACGCCGCACGAAAGCCTGACGCATTGGCGGGTAAGTGTGCCTCTCTCGGGATACAGGATCCGCGCCTCCGTTGCGGCTCGAGCGTCTGCCAGCAGGAGAAAGCTCGTAAAGAATGAATAAGGGGCGATTAAGCGTGAAATGTTCGATGCTGATTTTACCACGTCCAACGCGCGAATCGTGTGGAAGGGAAAGTCAAATTAGTCGGAAAGAAGGTGGAAATACCATTGAATCGCCGAGGAAACGATCGGACAGCCCTTGGGAAGACGTCGGCCTCGCCAGCGCCTTGAGACCGTAGGGTAGTGGTTCCCCACCATGCCGGGCGCGTGCTCTCGGGATTAACAAGCAGACCGGAACGTCATCCCCCGGTCTGCTTGTTCGTTGCTCCCGATGCACTGGTCGCTCAACTGCTGCTGCATCCGCGTCGGGAACGAGGTCGTGGCCGCGCGGTACCGAAACGGCGGTCGAGACGCAACGTAACGCGGGCGCAGTCGGGCGCAAGCGGCCCGGCTGGCATCCGGGGCCCGCCCGCGAAGCCGACGCAAAAACCGCGCTCCGGAGTCAACGCCGTTATAAACACGAAAACTGTCGTGATCGAAGGCCGAGCGGGGAGGCAATTGTGTAACGATTCGCTCGGCCGCGCCTATAATGGGCCGGTTAGACGAACAGCACCTTGGCGTCGTCCCACGCGGGCCAGCGGTGCAGCTACAAAGGGGTGGAGTCCATGAAGGAAGACAAGCGGGATGCCGAGGTTCGGATGCATGCCCGACGCTTTGCCATATTCAAGCGCCTGCTCGAACGCAAGGTGGTCTACCGCCGTGAGGTCCCCAGCCTCGTGTCGTTCAAGGTGCAGACGAACTCGGTGATGGGGGACTTCAAGTTCCTCAAGGACCAATTCTACCACGAGATATACAAGACGGACGAGTTCCTTTGCTGGCTTCAACCCGTGTTCTGCTGGCCCCAAAGCGAGTTCACCGACGCCATCCGGAACGCCGTGAACTTCGAAGGTGGCCTCAGCATGGCTGAGGCGGTCGTCAAGGAACTGACCGCGCAGAAACAAATCGTGTGTTGTCTGACCGGCGGCGCCGAAGCCTACGCCGTGGCCAGCGAGATGGCCCAGTCCAACGTCGCGTTCAAGCTGGCCTCCAACAGCCTGCCCATCCTAAGGGTCCTAACGTACAACCCCAAGGCCAGCATCTACAGCTTAGGCGGCATGGTGCGCGGCAACTTCGAAACCGTGGACCACGAAAGCCCTGACTTCATCGAACTGGCCGGCCGGCGCCTGCGCGGGCTGGACGACCACGACGCCCGCCAGCTCGGTTTCGACGCCGCCGTCGTGGATGCCGCGTTCCTCGACCTCGCGCGTTTCGAGATCAGCACAGGCCAGCGCAACATCCTGATCTCCGACCTGGAGATCCGTGAACGCATGTTGCGGAACAGCCACAGCTGGTACCTGTTCTGCAACCGCGCCCATCTGTCCAAGCCCTTCCCCGGCCACCTGGACCGCTTGCCGCTGTTCGACTGCCTGGTTGCCGCCGCCGGGAACGACCGGCGCTACGTCTACATCGTCACCGACCTGCCGCCCCAGCACGAGTTTTACACGCCGGGTGAGGCGGGTACGACCTTGCTCGACCACTTCAGGGCGCGACTCCAGCCCGCGCTGGAGCGCATGGCCGCCCAAAGGCTTGACGTCGACGTCTACGTCCTGTTTGCCGGCGAGGACAGCACCGATCTGGTCCACATCGAGCCGCAAGCGGTGCGGGCGTAAACGGAATGCCGAGCGCTGGGAGCAGCCCCGACAGTCGCCCTGGAGGCGATAACCGTTTCATCGGCACCTGTACGTAAACTCTGTTATAATCCCATCGCATGGAAAAGGTGTTCCGCGACCCCGTCCACAACCTGATGCGCTTCGACATGGAGCGCGACCGGCTCGTACTCCGGCTCATCGACACGCAGGAGGTCCAGCGCCTGCGGCGGGTCAAACAGATGGGCGTGAGCGAGTTCGTCTACCCCGGCGCCACCCACACGCGCTTCTCGCACGCGTTGGGCGTGACCCACCTTATGCGCACCGTGATCGAGCGCATGGACCTGCTGCGCAAGGACGCCCAGTTCACACCCATCGCCCGCCAGCTCGACGCCCACCGCGAGCTGCTGCTGGCCGCGGCGCTGCTGCACGACCTGGGCCACTTCCCGTACTCGCATCTGCTGGAGGAGGTCATCGACGGCGACCACGAAGCCTGGACCGTGCGTCTCATTCAGGACCCGGACAGCGAGGTGCACCAGGTGTTGCGGGAGGCCGACGCGGGCTACCCGGACCAGATCGGCCGCGTGATCCAACGCACGTTCAAACCGAGCTTCGTGGTCAAGCTCATCGCCAGCCAGCTCGACGTGGACCGCATGGACTATCTCTTGCGCGACAGCCTCTACACCGGCGTGGGCTACGGCAAGTACGACCTGGACTGGCTGCTCCACAGCCTGCGCGTGGTCGAGTCGGGGGACGACTACGAGGTGGCGCTCGACGCGCACAAGGGGCTGCGCGCGGCCGAGTCCTACGTGCTGGCCCGCTTCTACATGTACCAGCAGGTCTACCACCACAAGACCGAGCGGGCCGCGGGCGCCCTGCTGCTCAAGCTGCTGGCGCGCGCCCGCGAGCTGCTGGGGGCGGACCGGCTGGCCCGCACGCCCACCGCAGTCAAAGCCCTGCTGCGCGCGCCGGAGTCCCTCAGCCGTGCGGACTTCCTGCGCCTGGACGACGTGCTCATGACCTATGCCATCTCGGTCTGGACCGAGTCGAATGATCCCGTCCTGGCCGACCTTGCGCGCCGTTTCCTCCAGCGCCGCGTGTTCAAGACGCTGCCGCTGGAGTCGCGCCGCTTTTTGGAATACCAGGACGAGATCGAGGCCATCGCGCGCGGGGCGGGCCTCGACCCCGACCACTATCTGGTCATGGACAGCGCGGTGGACAGCCCCTACAAGGACCACTATCTGATGCAGCTCGACGGCGAGGCCAGCGAAAAGGTGTTCCTGGCGGGCGGGGACGGGGCGCTCACCGAGCTCTCGGACGCCTCCGACCTCATCCGCTCGCTGCGCAACCGCCCCATCAGCGTCGAACGGCTTTGCTATCCGGAAGAACTAAGGGAGCCGCTGCTCACGTTGTTGGGGACATGACGCGCTGACGCTTCCCTTCAGCGCGTCTCCCGCCCCGTTGCGTTATTGCGCGCCGGCGGCCAGCTCGGCGGCGATCAGAAACGCCAACTCCAACGCCTGCTGCGCGTTGAGGCGCGGGTCGCAGTGTGTGTGGTAGCGCTCGGCCAGCCGGTGGTCCGTGATGGCCTGGGCGCCGCCGGTGCACTCGGTGACGTCCTGGCCGGTGAGTTCCAAATGGATGCCGCCGGGATACGACCCTTCCGCGCGGTGGATGGCGAAGAACCGGCGCACTTCATCCAGGATGCGGTCGAACGCGCGTGTCTTGTAGCCGGTCTCGGAGCGGACCGTGTTGCCGTGCATCGGGTCGCAGGTCCAGACCACGGTCCTGCCCGCGCGCTCGACGGCGCGCACCAGGGGGGGCAGCGCCTCCCCCACGCGCTCGTGCCCCATGCGCGCGATCAGCGTGAGCCGGCCCGGCGCGTCGCCGGGGTTAAGCACGTCGATCAGCCTCAGGAGCCGGTCCGGCTCCATGTCGGGGCCGCACTTGATCCCGAGCGCGTTGTTCACCCCGCGCAAGAACTCGACGTGCGCGCCGTCGGGGTCGCCCGTGCGCGCGCCGAGCCAGAGGAAGTGGGCCGAGACGTCATACCAGTCCCCGGTCGTGCTGTCCACGCGCGTGAGCGCCTGCTCGTACGGGAGCAGCAGCGCCTCGTGCGAGGTGAAGAAGTCGGTCTCGCGCAGCGGGGCGGCCGTCTCCTCGGTAATGCCGCAGGCGGCCATGAACTGGAGCGCCTCGTCGATGCGCAGCGCCAGGTCCTCGTAGCGTTCCCCTTGCGGGCTGTCCGAGACGAAGTCCAGGTTCCACTGATGGACCTTGCGCAGGTTGGCAAAGCCGCCCTGCGCGAACGCGCGCAGCAGGTTGAGCGTGGCGGCCGCCTGGTTGTAGGCCTGGATCATGCGCTCGGGCTCGGGCTTGCGACTCTTTCCGTCGAAGGCGATGTCGTTGACGATGTCGCCGCGGTACGAGGGCCAGGTCACCCCGTCGCGCGCTTCGACGTCCGACGAGCGCGGCTTGGCGAACTGCCCGGCCATGCGGCCCACCTTGACCACGGGCGTCTTGGCCGCGAACGTGAGCACGACCGCCATTTGCAGCAGAAGGCGGAACGTGTCCCTGATGTTGTCGGGGTGGAATTCGTAAAAACTCTCGGCGCAATCGCCGCCCTGCAGCAGGAAGGCGCGACCGGCGGCCACCTCGGCTAAGTCGACCCGCAAGCGGCGCGTTTCACCGGCGAACACCAGCGGCGGGAAACGACTCAAGGTTTGCTCGACGGCGGCCAGGCCGGCGTCGTCTTCATAGTGGGGCATTTGCTTGGCCGGCTTGGCGCGCCAGCTCTCTGGCGTCCACGGGGTTGGCAAGTCATCACCTCTCTCGGGCCTAGCGGGCCCTGTCCTTGGGATGGGGGCCAACTGTACCGTCCGGATTCCGTATTTTCAGCTCGACGCCGCCCGCTTACACCAACCGGAAGCGTTCGCCCAGGTAGAACTTGCGCGCCAGCGGGTCGGCCACGATCTCCTCGGGCGTGCCCGCCAACAAAACCTTGCCCTCGTTCATGAGGTAGGCGTGGTCCGTGATCTTGAGCGTCTCGCGCACGTTGTGGTCCGTGATGACCACGCCCAGACCTTCGTCCCGTTTGAGCGAGACGATGAGCGCCTGCAACTGCTCGACCGAGATCGGGTCGATGCCCGAGAAGGGCTCGTCCAGCAGGAGGAACTGCGGCTCGCAGGCCAGCGCGCGCGCGATCTCCAGGCGGCGCCGCTCGCCGGAGGAGAGCGTGCTGGCCCGGCGGTCCGCCAGCCCCTCGATGTGGAAGCGCGCCAACAGCTCCCTCGCTCGCCGTTGCCGCTCGACCTTGGAGCGGCGTTGGCGCTCCAGCACGAGCCGCAAATTGTCCAGCACGCACAGCTTGCTGAACACCGAGGGTTCTTGGGGCAGGTAGTAGAGCCCGAGCCGCGCGCGGCGGAACATCGGGAAGCCCGTGATGCGGCGCGCGCCCAGGTGGATCTGCCCGCCCTGCGGTTTGATCAACCCGGTGATCAGGTGAAAGGTCGTCGTCTTGCCAGCCCCGTTGGGACCCAACAGCCCCACGATCTGTCCGGTCCCGACGTCGAACGAGACCTCGTCCACCACCCGGCGTCCTCCGTAGCGCTTCACGAGCCCCTCGGCGCGCAGGCTCATTCCGCTCCCATCTCGTCGGACGCGCTCTTCGGCGCCCAGCGCAGGTGCGCTTCGCGCTGCACCAGGAAGCGCCCCTCGGCCGCACTGTAGCGAAAGCCCGTCCCCTCCAGCAGCAGTTCGCCCTGCTCGGCCCGGAACGGGGCCTCGCTTTCCAGTACCTCCTCCTCGGCCAGCCAGCGGGCCGCTTCGGTCGTGAAGCGAAGCCCGTCCGCTCCCCGCGCTTGCAGCCCGCCCTCAAAGCGCAGATCCTCGCGATTGTGGTCCATCGTGAGGCTGGCCGCACTGACGAGCAGCCCTGCGCTCTCGGGGTCGAAGAACGTCACGGTCACGCCGGTGGCTCGCGTGCTGCGCGCGTCCTCGTCCACGCCGATGTGGTCCGCTCGCAGGCGCCAGACCTGCTCGCCCGCCTGGTCGTAATGGGTCAAGGCCGTCCGCTCCAGCGCGATCTCCGGCTGCGCTTCGGCGCCGCCGCCCACCAGCGGGGCCAGCTGAAGCCATTGAGCCGTGAACACGAGCGCGCTGGCTGCACCCAGGAGCGTGACCGTCGTCCCGATCAGCCGGCGAATCTTGCGTCGAGACATGCCTGGATCAGACCGCAAAACAGCGGTCGAGGGTGATTGGGTCGGCTCAGAAACTCCGGGTGATACTGGGTCGCGATGAAGTAAGGGTGTTCGGGCAGCTCGGCGATCTCCATCCGTCGCCCGTCTTCGCTCCGACCGCTGAAGCGCAGGCCCGCTCGCTCGAAGCGCGTGATGTAATCCGGGTTGACCTCGAAGCGATGGCGGTGCCGCTCGCGCACGTGGGTCGTTTTGTACAGTCGGTGCGCGAGCGTGTCCTCCTGGATCAGCACGCTCTGTGCGCCCAGCCGCATCGTGGCCCCCTTGTCGCGCTGCTCGCGTTGTTCGGGCATGAGGTCGATCACGGGGTGGGCGGGCGCCCCCTCGAACTCCTGGCTGTTGGCGCCCTCGAGCCCGACGACGTGGCGGGCAAACTCCGTCACAGCCAGCTGGAAGCCGTAGCAGATCCCCAGATACGGGATGCGTTCCTCGCGCGCGCGCCGGATGGCGTTGATCTTGCCCTCGCTCCCGCGCGGGCCGAAGCCCACCGGCACGATGAGCCCGTCGACCCCTTCCAGATCGTCCGACGAGAAGCGTTCGGCCTCCAGCCAGCGTACGGTCACCCCGGCGTTTAGCGACGCGCCCGCGTGGCTCAGCGCCTCCTCGTAACTGACGTAGCTGTCGGCCAGATCCGTGTACTTCCCGACGAGCGCGATCTCGACGTGGTGCTCGGGGTGCAGCACCCGGTCCACGAACGCGCGCCAGCCATCGAGCTTGGGCGTCCCGACGTCGAGGTGTAGGCGCCGGCCGATGAGGTGCGTCAAGCCCTGAGCATCGAGCAAGAGCGGGACCTCGTAGATCGTGCGCGCGTCCGGCGCGCCCAGCACGGCCTCGTAGTCCACGTCGCAAAAGAGCGCGATCTTCTTGCGCGTCGCTTCGGACAGCGGCTGTTCGCTGCGCGCGATGATCAGGTCCGGTTGAATTCCGATGGCTCGCAGCTCCTTCACCGAGTGCTGCGTGGGCTTGGTCTTGGGCTCGCCCACGGCGCGCACCACCGGGACGAGCGTCGTGTGAACGCACAGGCAGTTAGCCGGCCCCAGCTCTCGGCGCAACTGGCGCACGGCCTCCAGAAAGGGCATGGACTCGATGTCCCCCACCGTGCCGCCCAGCTCGACGATCACGACGTCGGCGCGGTCGGCGTCGGCCACGGCGTGGATGTCGGCCTTGATCTGATCGGTGATGTGGGGAATGATCTGGACCGTGGCGCCCAGGTAGTCGCCGCGGCGCTCCTTCTCCAACACCTTGCTGTAGACCGTGCCGGTCGTGATGTTGTGGGCACGCGTGAGCGAGATGTCCAGGAAGCGCTCGTAGTTGCCCAGATCCATGTCGACCTCGCTGCCGTCGTCGAGTACGAACACCTCGCCGTGCTGGTACGGGTTCATGGTCCCGGCATCGCGGTTGAGGTAGGGGTCGATCTTGATGGCGGTCACGTTGAGCCCGCAGGCCTTGAGCACGAGCCCGATCGAGGCCGAGGTGATGCCCTTGCCCAGCCCCGACAACACGCCGCCCACCACGAATACGTACTTCATGCGTTCCTCTCGGATTTTCGGAAGGTTAGCAGACCCGAACCGCCGCGTCGATTATACGTTCGGCAGTGAACGTCCTCCACCGGGCGACGGGGCTTGCCTCAGTCCGGCGTGATGATGCGCGGGACCGTGACGGCGTCGCCCTCGTCGTTGGGCGAGCTTTCCGGCGGGTCGAAGTAGGCATCCAAGTGGCCCATGAGCCCGCTGACCGCCTCCCGGCTTCCCAATTCCGAGGGGATCAGTCCGAGCAAAAGGTCGGCCACGGCCTGCCCCCCTTCGGGGTCGAAGGACGGGTGTTCCTTCTGGTAACGTTCCGTGAACGTCACCAGCTTTTTGCCCAGGCCCGTGTTGTACGATTCAACCACGTGGATGGGGCTGAGTTGGCGCTTGAGCGTGTCCAGCGCGTCGTTGAGCGCCTGGTCGTCGGTGGCGGGGTTGGCGCGGACGTGCCGATAGATCGCGGCCTCGAGCGCGATCAGGTAGTCAAGCGCGGCGCGGTCGCGGCGCTGGTAGAGCGGTGTGACGGCTTGCACCCAGCGTGCGTGGAAATCCTCGGCCACGCGTTCCTGCTGATAGCGTTCGCCGCGCTTCAGGTACTTGCAGCTTGCGGGGCAGCTGATGCGCTTGAGACGGTGCTCACCGCAGCAAGGCGGACAGATCCGGCCGCCCAGAGCCGGACACTCGCGCTTGCCCCTGGCTTTTTCGCAGTAGACGCATGTGGTCATATTGACGCCCCTCACGAACCCTCGGCACGGATGGGGACAATCCCGCGCATGTCGCGGGCCGACGCTAAAAGAAGCCGAGCTCCATCTTGGCGTCCTCGCTCATGAGCTCGGGCGACCACGGTGGATCCCAGACCCATTCCAGTTCGACCCGTACGTCTGCGCCATACTTATCCTTCATGGCGCGGTCCACCTCGGCGTGGATCACGTCGTACAGGGGACATCCGGGCGTGGTCAGCGTCATCTCCAGGTGGACCTTCTTCTCGTCCCGAACGTCGACGTCGTAGAGCAGGCCCAGGTCGACGACGTTGATCCCGATCTCGGGATCGTAGACGGACTCGCGGATGGTCTCGCGCACCGCGTCGGGCGTCATGCTGAGCGTTTCGGTCATCGTTTCCTCCTACAGTAAGTCGGTAATCTGGGCGGCGATGCGTTTGAACTCCAGGCTCGCCGGGTGCTGCGGTTGGGCGCTCACGATCGGCACGCCGTCGTCCCCGCTCTGGTTCAGCGTCGGGTCCAGCGGCAGCCGACCCAGGAGCGGAATGCCCTCGCGCTCGCTTTCGCGCTCGCCGGCGCCGTGTCCGAAGATCTCGGTTTGCTCGCCGCAATGCGGGCACAGAAAGTAAGCCATGTTCTCGATGATACCCCAGACCGGCACCTCAAGCTTGCGAAAGGCCGCGATCCCGCGGTGCACGTCGGCCAGCGCCACGGATTGCGGCGTCGTCACGGCCACGGTGCCGTCCATGCGCACGTCCTGGGCTAGCCCCAGCGGCGCGTCGCCCGTGCCGGGCGGCAGGTCCAGCACCAGGAAGTCCAGGGCGCCCCAATCCGCACTTTCGAGCATCTCGTTAATCCCTTTGGTGATCATGGGCCCGCGCCAGATGAGCGGCTCGTTCTCGTCGACCAGGAAGCCCACGGACATGGTCTTCACGCCGTGGCGCTCCAAGGGCAGGATCCGCCCCTCAACCATGCGCGGACGATCCTTGATCCCCATGAGCGTGGGCACGCTGGGACCGTACAGGTCGGCGTCGAACAGCCCAACCCGCTCGCCCAGCGCCGAGAGCGCCACCGCGAGGTTCGCGCTCACCGTGCTCTTGCCCACGCCGCCCTTACCGCTGAACACGGCGAGCACGCATCCGACCTGAGGCAGCATGATCATGCGTGACCCCGGCGCGGGCTGCCCCTGACCGGCTGACTGCTGTTCCTGCCCCTGCTGGCCCGACGGGGCGAACGCCACCTCGACCGTCTCGACCCCGGCCAGCGCCTCCACCGCTTCGGTGGCCCAGGTACGCAGTTGGGACTTCGAGGCGTAGGCGGGGACCGTGAAGCCAAGCAGCAACGAAACGGCCCCGCCGTCGAGCGAGACGTCCCGTACGAGCTCCAACTCCGTGAGCGACTTGTCCAACTTGGGCACACGGACGCGGGAGAGGGCGGCGAGAATCTGCTCGCGGGAAAGGCTCATACGCTCACTTCGTTGGGCTGCGCCGACACGATGTCCTGCAGCGTGAGTTCGGCCAGGCTGGCCTCGAACCGGTCGTTGACCAAGGTCCACACGTCGCTGGTGGGACATCCTTGTTCGATCTGGCATTTCATCTGCGGGTCGAGACAGATCACCAGCGCTACGGGTCCCTCCAGCGCACGCACGACGTCGCGCATCGAGATGGCCTCCGGGGCGCGTGCCAAGCAATAGCCGCCCCCGCGGCCGTGCGTGGCCTCGACCAGCCCCGCCTGCCTCAACTCCTGCATGATCTTTTCCAGGAACGAGTCGGGGATGTTGTGGCGCCCGGCGATGGTGGCGATCGAAAGCGACTCTTGCGGGCGAAACGCCAGCTCAGCGATCGCTCGTAACCCGTAGTCGGTCTTTTTGGTTACCTTCATCTCAACCCCTGAAGTCGGACCGTTTGACTCTCCTATAGGCAAGTTTAATCGAAGGCCGGCGCCGTGTCAATTTCGGGCTCCCGAAGACCCTTGCGCGCTCTCGCGGCCCCGCCTACAATTGCAAGACTTCCGGAGGGATGGCTGAGCGGACGAAAGCGGCGGTCTTGAAAACCGTTGTCGTGCAAACGACCGGGGGTTCGAATCCCTCTCCCTCCGCCACCGCTCCCCCATCGGGAACGCACACGCCCTTCGGACGTATACCTTGGGCAACTCCCCGTAAGTAAAGGAGGACGTACATGAGCCACAAACGCTTATACACGGCCGGTTTGACGCTGGCCTTGCTGCTCGCGCTGGGCGCGGGGCTGAGCTTGCCCGCAACGCTGGCCCAGGATGGCGAAGGGAGCGATTTGGACCGCACGATCAACGTGAGCGGAATCGGCACGGTCGAGGCCGTGCCCGACGTGCTGCAAGCCCAGATCGGGGTCGAGACCGAGGACGCCAACCTGAGCGAGGCGCTCTCCAACAACAACGCGCGCATGGATGCCGTGATCGCGCGGCTCCGGGAGCTGGGCATCGCGCAAGAGGACATCCAGACCGTGAACTTCTCGATCAGCGACCGCCGGGACCGAGAGGGCAACATCACGGGATTCTTCGTCAACAACGCGGTTCAGGTCACGGTGCGAAACCTCGACGACGCCGGCCCCGGCCTGGACGCAGCCGTCCAGGCCGGGGCCAATCGGATCAACGGCATTCAGCTCGCCATCTCCGATCCCGCGCCACTGATCGAGCGGGCGCGCGAGCTCGCGATGCAGGACGCCCGGGCGCGCGCGAACCAGCTGACCCAGGCCGCCGGCATGACGCTCGGCAAGCCTATCCAAATCAACGAAGCGGGCGGTGGCGGCCTCACGAGCAAGGCGCGCGCGGCCTCGCTGGACGGGTTTGGCGAGTCCGTGCCGATTTCGGGCGGTCAGCTCTCCGTGAGCGTGAACGTGAACGTCACCTACGAAATGCATTGAGCAACAGCCAGGGACGGGAGGGGCGTTCAAACGGGTCTTCCCGCCCCTGGCATCAGCCAGTACGCCGTGGCGGCGGGCGCCCTTGTCTTTTTCTTACCAGAGGCGCTGCCACCAGGGCGGCCGCGTGATCCGAAACAAGGCGGCCCCGTCCGCGTGCCGATCGCGCACCCAGAGCGCGCCCTCCGCGTCGAAGGCCAGCGCGTAAGGTCCCATCGGCTCCGACGGGTCAAGGGACGTTGCCCCCAGGCCGGACGCGATCGTCTCGACGGAGCTCTCGGTCGTGATGCGCCCGTCCTGCGGCGCCAGCCGCACCACCCGGCCTCGCCCCTGCTCGGCGAGATAGAGCGCGCCCTCGGCGTCGAACGCGATGCCGGCAGGGTAAACCAATCCCACCTTCACCGGGTCGAGCCCCCCCGCGGGGCCGAGGCGCAGCAGGCGGCCGTCGGCAACGCGCTCGGTCACGAACACGTCGCCCGTTTCTGCCACGGCCACCCCGGCAGGCCGCCTGAGGTCGCGCGCGAGCACAGTCCACTCGCCGCTGGGCAAAACGCTCAACACCATGTCCGCCGCGGGCAGGATCAACGCTTCCCCGCGCACGCCCACCGACGCCGGTTCGATTCCGGCGGGGATGGCATAGCGACGTCCGTCAACCACGACGGACGATTCCGGCTGGGCCGCGTCCCTGGTTTCGGCCTGTTGGCTGAAAGCAGGGGCGGAGGACGGTCCGGCTTCCCGTCCCTGGCCGCCTTCGGGCGGTACGGCCGGTGGCGTTTCCCCGCTCCCGGCACGGTCGTTGGCCGGCACGGCCGTGCGCTCGAACGCGGGCCCGAGCTCCGCCCGCAGCGCCGCGTCCGCGCGGATTGGCGCGATGGCGTATTCGGCCGCGACACGCGGCCCGCCTACGTCCGCTTGGCGCTGCCCCCACCAGTACCCCAGCCCCAGCGCCAACACCACGGCCGCCAACGCCAAGCCGGGGCGCAGCGCGCCGGGGAGGCCTCGACGCGCGGGCCGGGCGCTCCCGCGCGTCGAGGCGCGCATGCGCGCGTCGAGCGCCGGCAACGTCGAATCCACCTCGCGAGACAGCGACGAGCGGATTTCGCGCTCCAGCGCGTCACCCGCCATGAGCACCTCCCTCCAGCAAGGCCTTGAGCTGGGCTCTTGCCCGGTTGAGCCGGCTGGCCACCGTGCCCCGCTTGATCTCCACACCTTCCGTTTGCGACAGCACCTCGGCGATCTCGTCGTAGTCCATGTCCTCGTAGTACTTCAACAGCAGCGGAAGCCGAAACGGCTCCTCCAGCCTCGCGATCGCGGCACGCACGGCGTCGTGGCGCGCGTCCCGGGCGGCCGTTTCCGCCACGTCGGGGGCGACGAACGTCTCGCGTTTTCCGGCCAGCCACTTCCTGAGCCAAGCCGTCCCGCGGCCTTGCTTGCGGATCCAGTCCTTACACGTGTTGGCCGCGATCGCCAGCAACCACGAGCGCACGTTGCCGTCGGGACGGATGTAACTCGCCTTCTGTAGCGCTTTCACGAAGGTCTCCTCCGCCGCATCCAGGGCGTCCTCGCGGTTATGCAGGTAGCCCAGGCAGAGCCCCAGCACGTTGCGCTTGTACGCTTCGTAGAGCGCCGCCCAGGCGGCTTGCTCGCCTTGAGCCAGGCGCTCGGCCAGCTCCTGCACCGCTTCCCCCTTGTCTTACGACCGAACCCGCCGGATCTTCCCGACAGCCGTCTCGCCCCGTTGTCGCTCAAAGCTCGGCCGCGTAGAACCCGTATTCTTGATAGGCATGCTCGCACGGCGGCCCGTCGCTCAGCCAGATGTGGCCGGCGGTCAAATCCATAATCACCGACGTCACGGTGATGTAGTGGTCTTCGGGCGGGTCTTCCGGGTCCTCGTGGCGACAGAGCGCGTTTGGCGCCTGTTCGTGGTCCTTCAGATACCGTTTGAGGTCCTCCGGCGTGTGGCGTCGCCCCGCGCTCAACAGCCCGGCCAGGCGAGCCTGGCGGAACTCGGAGTTCGGACGCTTCTCGGCCGGCGGCTCCACGACGCCGAGCACGTCGGGATCGACGAAATGGTTGGCGTGCACGAGACACCCATTGACGGATGGGGACACGTAATGGGACGCCGGTGCGGCCTCGATGTTGAGCGTCCGATCGGGCACCTGGGCCAGCATGAAGTTCGCCGAACACGAGCGCGCCGTGTCCGTGACGATCGCTGCCGCTTCCGGAAGACTGGCCTGACGCAGGATCTCGTAGCAGCGCACGTGAAACGGCTTGTACAGACGTGACCAGTCGTCGTCCGTCGAGGTAAGCCCGTTGATCGCCAGCCCCAGTCCGGCCGAGTTCATCCCGATCTTCCCCCCCACGATGCCCGCCTCGGTGAAGCTGATCGTCTGCAGCCCGTCGGGCTCCTCGGTGTGGAGCACGGCCCCCTTGACCTGCGGGATCCAATCCCAATTTTGCCCCAGGTAGAGGTGGCCGTCCGCCGTCGCGCCCGGCGGCACCGCGAAGGCCGTGCAGCCGTCGGCCACCGCCAGCACGCCGAACTGGTAATACAGGATCTCGTAGCGCGCGTTGAGCGCCGCGACCTCGGGCAACGGCACCCCGATCGCATCGGCGATCCCCTGCATGCCGTGGTAGTAGTCCCCGTTTTGCGCCTCGATGGCCTCCAGGAACTGCGTCGCCTGCACCAAAACCTCGCGCCGGGAGAGGCCGACCTCGCGCTTGAAGCGGTCGAAGTAGACGGCCACGTTGTGTTGGACGCGATCCTTGAGCCCCTTGCCGTGCTCCAGCCCCTGCTCGTACGGGGTCCCGCGCAGGTGCAAGACCGGGAGCGTCATGCACCGCCCTCCACGATCAGCGGCTTGATGTAGGAGATCCAGGCGGGTTGTTTCACGAACCCCAGCCGCCGGTTGAGCGCGAGAATGCCTTCGTTGTTCGACTCATTCCAGGTCTTGATCCAGCGGTGGCCCTGGCGCTTGGCGTAGCGGATGCCGGCCACCTTGAGCGCCAGGGCCAGCCCTTGTCTGCGATGGTCGGCCCGCACGCCGGTCAGGTCCGTGTAGAGGTCGTTGGTACTAGAGCTCGGATCCTTCCGGAACGTACTCAGGCCCACGTAATCCCCGGCGTGAACCGCGACCAGGTACCCGGACTTCAACAAGTGCGGGTGCTCCAAAAACTCGTCGAGCCAGGCGTCGTAGTCGCTTGGCGTGAACTCGTGCGGCTTCGGCACTTCCTCGCGCACGGCTCGGTCCAGCCGATACAGCTTGCGGTAGCAGTCCGGATCCTCTTGTTCGAGCTCCGAGAGCGACCGAAGGGCGTACCCCTTTCGCTCGACCTTCTCCAGCAGACCGCGATAGGCGTCGATCTCGAACCGCTCCACGTCGAGCAGCGACTCCCACTCGCGCATCTCCTCCTCGAAGCCGCGCCGTTCCAGAAACGCGATCCCGCTTTCCAGGTGCTCACGGGTCTCGGCGCGGAGCAACCGCGGGGCCAGCGGCGCGAGTCCGGCCAAGATCTCCTCGTAAAGCCGCCCCCCGATGCCGAGTTCGCGCCGGGCCGGTCGCACGGCGACGTGGATTTGAAACTGGTCGGGATGGAAATTCCAACGGAATTGGTTGTACTCCCCCACGCCCACAACCGCCCCCCCGCGCTGGGCCACCCAGCGCCGCAGCTGACAGCGTTCGTCGCGGCTCTCGTCCTTGAACCGCAACTCCTCGACGGTGCTCGGGTTCTCGGGATAAACCTCGCTGTAGAGCGCGTGGATGGCCGCGTAGTCGTCGGGGTCGAACGGGCGGATCGCCCAGTTCACCGACACCGCCTCCTCTTTAGGGAATGTGATGGTGTTCAATGTACGGTGGGCGCTTAAACGGCGCCAGCGGGCGTTCGGGCGGGTACGGCTAAGGGTCCACGCCCTTGAGCACGACGCCCTGGTCGAAACCGCCGCGCTCCTCGCGCCTGCGGCGGGCCAGCGCGTCGAGCTCCTCCCAACTCAGCGCTCGCTCGCTCAACAAAGCGCGCACGACCTCATACACGTCGGCAAGTTCCGCGCGCCAGTCCTCCGCGCGCGCTAATTCACGGGACTCCTCCACCAGCTTTCGCTTCAGGTGTTCCCAGCGCGCCTCGCCCACGACCCGCTCGAAGCGTGGCTGTTTTCCCTGCGCCAGCATGAGCTCGGGAACCCGGTCGCGCACAAGCTTGGCGTGTCGCGCGCTCATCGCCCCTCCAGCACGGCCACGTACCCGCGCTCCAGGTCGCCGCACGAATACACTTGCGTCAAGGACCATCCTTCGTCCCAAGCCAAGCTCAGCAGGCTGTCGGGGGAGAGGAAAAGCAGGTCGAACCACGGACCGACACGGCCGGCGTAACGCAAGCGGACCGTGACCAGGCCGCGGGCGCGCCCTCGCTCCAGGTTCCGTTTCAGGTAATCGAGGTGCAGCGGGTTGGTCGTACCGGGGGCGCTGGAGTGCGCGATCAGCCTGCCGCTTTTGCCGCTCAGGCGGCGAAACTCGCGCAGCATGGCTCGCGTGCGCGGTAAATCCCCGCAAATGCCGAACGTGTTGCCCAACAGCAGGATGGATTCCAAGCTACCGGCTTCAAACGGGAGCGGGTCGCAGGCCGAGGCCACCCGCACGCATCTTACCCCGCGTTCGCGCGCCACCTCGGCGGCCAGCGGAGACAGGTCGATCGCGCTGACGTCCTCACCCTGGTCCTGCAAGTGCAACGCGTGCCGGCCGGCCCCGCATCCCACGTCGAGCGTGGGGCCGCGGACGTGTTCCAGCGCGCGCTTTTCCATGGTAGAAAACGCGTCGTAGGGGCGGAAATAGACGGCGATATCGTGCGAGGCGACCAGCCCGTCCTCGCGCTCGATCTCGTAGGACACCGAGCGCTCCGGGGTCCAGTCTCTCAGAGCTTGCCCGAACAGGTCTTGCGCGCCCATGGTCGCCTCGCTCGGGGCTTACGCCTCGTCCTTTTCCATCTTCAGGATGTCGCGCCCGTTGTAGAAACCGCACTTCGAGCAGACCCGGTGGGGCATCTTGGGCTCGTGGCACTGCGGGCACTCGCCCACGTTAAGCGGGTCCAGATAGTAGAAGGCCGCCCGCCGCTGGCGAATCATGGTCTTGGAACGGCGTTTCTTAGGTACGCACATGGGATCTCCTAGCAAGTCGGATGGCTCCGGATTTTACCGATTTTCTCATCCGGTGCAAGTTTTCCGCACGCCCGTCAGAGCAGCAGACCGCTCACAAACGGAAGCAGAAGCGCGGAGAGGAACACGCCCAGCAGCGCGCCGCTGATCACATCGGAGGGATAGTGCTCGCCCACGTATACCCGCGAGAACGCGATCAGCGCCGAAGCGCTAAAGGCCGCCACCTGGATCGGGAGGACGGGATAGAACTGCGCGATCATGAAAGCGATTCCGAACGAGGTCGTGGCGTGCCCGGACGGAAACGAATAGCTGTCCAGGTAACGGAAGCGCAGGTCGCGCGTAGCCGGCAGCGGGCCGGGCCGATCCCGCTTGGTCAGCCGTTTCGAAAGCCTGAAGGTCACGATGTTGATGCACGTGATGGCGGCCATCGTGGCCACCTGCCGCCGGTCGGCAGGCGAGCCCAGCGTGATGAGTCCTAGGCCAACCAGGAGCCACAGGTAACCGTCGCCGAAATACGTTGCG
This sequence comes from uncultured Thermotogae bacterium, assembly GCA_964572855.1. Taxonomy (GTDB): domain Bacteria; phylum Bipolaricaulota; class Bipolaricaulia; order RBG-16-55-9; family JAJCYT01; genus CAZNGF01. The sequence continues at coordinate 37,909 of CAZNGF010000005.1, forward strand.
GCCACGAACATCTTGGAGAAACGGCGCAGGCGCGGGTGCCAGCACATCGCCTCCAGGCAGCGATGGTCCCACTCCCAAAGCCGGAGCGACACGGCGTCGAGCTGTTGGGCCACGTCCTGCCGCAGGTCTCGCAGCCGAGAACGCATCCCGATCGGCCTCACCTCGCCGGCTTCGAGGCCGCGGTCGGCGCCGAGGTGGGCCGCAGGGTCGGAAACAGGATCACGTCCCGAATGCCGTCGCGGTTGGTCAACAGCATCGCCAGCCGGTCCACCCCGATGCCGAGCCCGCCGGTGGGGGGCATGCCGTACTCGAGCGCGGTCAGGTAATCCTCGTCCAGCGGTTGCGCTTCCTCGTCTCCGCCGCGGCGCTGAGCCTCCAGCGTGACGAAGCGCTCGCGCTGGTCCAGCGGGTCGTTGAGCTCGGAGAACGCGTTGCCGATCTCGAAGCCTCCCACGAAGGCCTCGAAGCGCTCGACCAGCTCGGGCTCGTCCGGTTTGCGCTTGGCCAGCGGCGAGATCTCGATCGGGTAGTCGAGCAAAAACGTGGGCTGGATCAGGGTGGGTTCGACAAACGCGCTCAACAGCTCGTCTACCCAGTTGCCCCAGCCCGTTTGCGGCGTGACCTCCAGGCCGGCGGCGGCGATCGCGGCCGCCAGCGTCTCCTCCGTGTCGTGCTCGGCGATGTCCAGGCCGGTGCGCTCCCGAATGGCCTCGCGCAGCGACACACGGCGCCACGGCGGGGTCAGATTGATCTCCCGTTCCCCGAACCGGATCGTTGTCGTCCCGAGCGCCGCCCGTGCCACCTGCGCCACCATGTGCTCGCAAAGCGACATCATGCCCTCGTAGTCGGTGTAGGCCTGGTAACACTCCATCATGGTAAACTCGGGGTTGTGCTTGGTCGAGAGCCCTTCGTTGCGAAAGTCGCGTCCGATTTCGTACACGCGCTCGAACCCGCCGACGATAAGGCGTTTCAAATACAGCTCGTCGGAAATCCGCAGGTAGAGATCCGTGTCCAGCGCGTGGTGCCGGGTCACGAAGGGCCGCGCCGCCGCGCCGCCGTAGAGCGGCTGTAGCACGGGCGTCTCGACCTCTAAAAAACCCTGTTCGTCCAAAAACGCGCGCATGGCGGTCACGGCGCGCGACCGGGTGCGGAACGCCTCGCGGCTCTCCGCGTTCGAGAGCAGGTCGAGGTAGCGCTGCCGGTAACGCGTCTCGACATCCTTGAGCCCATGCCACTTTTCCGGGGGCGGTAGCAATGCCTTGCTCAAGACCTCGAACGCACGTACCCCAACCGACAACTCCCCACGCCGCGTCCGGAACAACGTCCCCTCGGCCCCCAGGAAGTCGCCCAGGTCGATGTGGTCGAGCAGCGCGGCGTAGCGCGCTTCGCCCAGGTTGTCCTGGGCGGCGTGGAGCTGGATGCGCCCTGCCCCGTCCTCCAGCACGAGGAACGACGCGCCGCCCATCCGGCGGATGGCCATCACCCGCCCGCACACGCGGGCCGTCTCCTCGACGGCCTCGCCCGGTTGCAGGGCCTCGTGCCTTGCCTGCAGCTCGGCGGACCAAGCCGTGCGCTCGAACCCGGTCGGATAGGGGTTCACCCCCTGGGCTCGTAGGGAGTTGAGCTTCTTAAGTCGTTCCTGGCGCAGCGTGTTGTTCTCGGCCATGATGACGCCAATCAGTCGCCGCGCTGGATGCCGACGATCTTGTAAGTGATCTGCCCCGAGGCGGTCTTGAGTTTGACCTTTTCCCCCTTCTTCTTGCCCACCAGCATCTTGCCCAGCGGCGACTCGGTGGAGATGCGCCCGTGTTCCAGATCGAACTCCGCCGGGGAAACGAGCTCGAGCACGGTCTGCTTGCCCGGCTGCGTATCCACCTCGAGGATCACGCGAGCACCCAACCCCACCACGTCGGTGCTGATGCTCTCCTCCTCGATAATCTGGGCGTTGCTCAACAGCTCTTCGAGCGTGCGCAGCTCGGCCTCGAGCATCTCCTTCTCCCGTTCAAGGTCGATGTATTCGCGGTTCTCCCGCAACTCGCTGTCGTGCTCTTTGGCGATCTTGAGCCGTCGCGGGATTTCCTCGTGCAGGAGCCGCAAACACTCTTCCAGGCGCGCTTGTTTCTGCTTGTATCCCTTGCGGGTCAGCAGGATTTCTTCCTCGTTGATGGCCATGGCACTCCTCTCTGTCCAGTTTCATCGTGACCGGGTTTCGCTTCAAATAGGACAGGGGGGAGAACGTCGTCTCCCCCCTCATGACCCGTAATATATCACAAACGCACCCCCAAATGCAACGTCTAGCAATTGGCTTCAAGCGATCGAGCCACCTTGTCCAGAGCTCGATCGAGATCGGCGCGCAGGGGCGCGTCGGGAGTCGCCGCCGCTGGACGAACGTCTACGATCAGGTCGACGCCGTTCAGTTCGGGCGCACGCCGACGCAACGCCTCGCGTACGATCCGCTTCACGCGGTTTCGCAAGACCGCACGGCCCACGCGCCGGCTGACCGTGATCCCGTAACGCCCCGTCGCTCGGCCGTTGGCGAGCCAGACGAGCGTAAACAGCACGGTGCGCTCGCGTCGGCCGCGGCGGTACACGTGCTTGAACGCGTTTCGGCGCCGCAATCGCAGCGCCCGCGGCAAACCCATCGTGTGTCCTCCTCCATGCCCAGTGCTTGCAAGGACTGGGGCGCTCGGTTACTTTGTGATTGTCGGAAGGGGGCGCATGAAACCACCCGTCTGCCGTGCCCGAGTCGAGCAATGCGTGGGGCTGTTGGTTTGCTTGTTCCTCGTGGCATCGAGCCTCCCAGCCCACGCCGTCACCGTATCGCTCTGCGATTATACGCCGCCGCAAAGCCGCTTCATCGACCTGCAGGCCGTGGGCGACTTCCAGTTCGAAACGGGCGCCGGACGCAAGACCCCTGTCTACGACGGCCAGCTCCGCGTGGACGGGGTCTACCTGTCCGACACGCAGACCGCCGGCGTCTCGATCGAGGGCAACCTGCAGTTCGACCTCGGGGATCAAAGCCTGAACGAGGTCCGCCTCGCCCCCAGCTACAGGGTGTTCGTGCCGGGCAACGACGTGTTCGCCTTCCTGGGCATGGACGTCAAAGAACCGCTCCGGCCCGAGGGGCTCGCGTTCCAGGACAGCTCGGTCCTCTTCGGACTGGGCTACGGGCGCTTCCGCGAGGTTACCCCGCTGGCGCAGGCGCTGCAGGTGCAGAGCCAGTTGCTCCGCCTCGGCAAGCTTCTCGAGCCGCTCCCCGACGTCAGTATCAACCACCTGGCCGACCTCATCAGCCGACACGACAGCTCCCAGCCGCTCACCACGCTCATGAGCGACATCGCGACCACGCTGAGCGACTCGGGCTGGATCGTGGGCGATCCGCTGGGCGCGCCCAGCTTGCTGGCCATTGAGGGTATCCTGATGGACAACGCCAACTCCAAGTTCTGCGGCTGGGAAACCCAGCTCGCCTTCGACCTCGGGATCGACTCCGGCACCCAGGGGATGCCCGTGCTCGACTTCCGCTACTCGCTCGCCTTCCGCTATGCCTTGCCCCCCACGCCCCGCTCGCAGTTCGTGCTCAACACGCGCTGGGCCTTCACCCAGGACCTGTTCCGCACCTTCTTCCTGAACGCGACCGCCAGCTATACCTACGAGCTAAGTGACTTCATCAGCATCTCGACCCGGTACGCGTTCTCGCGCAGCAGCACGCGCGCGGTCACCCCGCTCGACGTGCAGACGCTCAACCTCAGCTTCGGCTTCGAGCGGTCCGCCTGGAGCCTCATGCTGGACCTCGAGTTCGGGCGCAGCACGGGCGCGTCCGACTGGAGCCGCTCGCTCGAACTCAACGGTGGCTATGAGTTCTTCTAGGGCGCCCGCCTGGCGGCGTCTCACGGCCGCCCTGTGCGTGGCGCTTTGTCTGCTGACGGGGGTCTCCGCCGCTGGCACAGCCCAGGAACAGAACCCAGACGCCTCGCCCGAGGACTTCGTGTTGATCGAACTCTTGCTCAGCATGCAGGGGGCCGTGATCAGCTCGCGCTTCGCGGTCTTCGCCACCGGCGAGGTCCTCGACGCCCTCTCCCCGTGCGCCGCGCTGCCGGAAGAGGACGTCTCGGCCTGCGAGTTCGCGCAGTCTTTGCGCCAAACCTGCATCGGCAGCGCCTGGGGTTTCCCGCTGGGGGCGACCCTTGGCATCGGGCTGGCGGGCGCGCTCTTCGACGTGCCCGGCAGCATCCTGGGCGCGGCCATCGGCAGCGTGGTGGGCGAGCTGATCGGCCTGCCCCAGTGCAGCTTCATCCGCAACCTCTTCGGCACGACCCCGCTCCTGCTCCCCCCGCAGGGGTCGGACCTCTCGCTCGTGTTCAACCCCGTGATCCTCTCCGCGTTGGGCGCGACGCTCGGCTACAACGTCGGCCTGCTCATGTGAGGGACGGGCCCCGCGCGACTCGGCAATGTGACGAATCGATCTTGACGCCGTGCGCGAACCGCCCTTATACTTGAGCAACCTAAGGTTGGGGTTATGGAAAACATGCTGGAAACGGAACACCTTCTCACGGTCCCGGGCGATTTCCTACAGGCGGGGGAGGACGGACCCAACGTCCTCTTTCTGCACGGCTTGTTTGGAGACCCGAACAACTGGCGGGTCAGCCTCGATCGGCTCGCCCCGACCTATCGCGCTTGGGCGCTCAAGTTCCCCTTTTTCTCCGAGGCCGATCTGAACAACGTGCGCGCGCTCACCGACTACACGCTCCGTTTCCTCGACCAAAGCGGCATCGAGCGGCTCAGTCTCTGCGGCAACTCGCTCGGCGGCCAGGTGGCCCTCGACCTTTACCTGCGCGCTCCGGAGCGCGTTTCGGCGCTCGTGCTCACCGGCAGCTCCGGTCTCTGGGAGACCCAGCCCAACGGCAACCTCCCCAAAGCCACCCGTGAGTTCGTGCGCGAGCAGGCACGGCGCATCTTCTACGACCCCAGCTTCGTGGACGACGAGCTCGTCGAGCTCGTTTATGCAAAGGTGTTGGATCGCTCCTTTGCGCGCATGCTGCTGCGGCTGGCCAAGGACGCCCAGCGCTACACGCTGGTGGATCAACTCAAACACATCGCCGCGCCGACGCTGCTGGTCTGGGGCCGCGAGGACCAGATCACCCCGCCCTCGGTCGCCGAGCTGTTCCATCGCGAGCTCCCAAGCTCGGAGCTCGTGTTCTTCGACCGCTGCGGCCATGCGCCCCCGCTGGAACACCCGGACCGCTTTGCCAACGAGCTGCGCAGATTCCTGGACGGGGCGCTCAAGGGCCGCCTATAGGCGGCTCAGGAAACGCGCGATTTGCGCCAGCCGTCGGGACTTTCGCAACTTGGTCAAGGCCTGTTGCTCCAGTTGACGCGCCCGCTCGCGGCTCATCCCCAACAGGTCGCCCACCGAAGCCAGCGTGTGCGCGGCGCCGTCGGTCAAACCGTAACGAAGCCGAAACACTTCGTTCTGTCTCGGGCTGAGCACGGCCATCTCCTCCTGCAGGGCCTCCCACCAGATGGATCGGAGCGCGTCCTCTTCGGGCGAGATCAGCGTCTCGTCGCTCAAAAACTCCTCGATGTCGCGCCCGTCGGCTTCCTCCCCCGTCCCCCCTTCCAGCGAAACCGTCCCCTGCAACGCCGCTTTGACCTGGTTCAAACGCTCGGCCGACACCCCCAGGGCCTCGGCCACCTCCTGCTCGCTGGGCGGCGTCCCCGTCTCGTCCAGCAGCCGGCGCTCCGTCGCCTCGATGCGCTGACCGAGCTGTAACACGCTGACCGGGAGGCGAATCGTCCGCCCCTCCCGGGCAAGCGCCCGGCGCATCGCGTGCTGGATCCACCACGTTGCATACGTGCTGAACCGATAGCCCTTCTCGGGGTCGAATCGCTCCACCGCGCGCAGCAAACCCAGACTTCCCTCCTGGATCAAATCGAGCGTCCCGAGGCTGCCGCGTGGGGCGTATTCGCGCCCCACGTAGACCACCAAGCGCAAGTTGCAGAGCACCAGGCGCTCTTGCGCGGCCCGATCGCCCTGCTGGGCGGCGCGAGCGAGCGAGCGCTCTTCTTCAGCGTCGAGCAGCGGGTAGCGCCCGATATCTCGTAAGTAGGCGCCCATCAGGTCGACTGAAGGGGGGTCGTATGCCGACGAGCCGCGCGGGGGCTTCGACGCGCCATTGCCCGGCCCGCCACCGTTGCTAATTTGATCCATGCGTTCACCTGGGACGAGTGTACCGGGGCGCGGGAGCGGCACCAAGTCAGACGTCGTCGAGTTGCGCCTTGAGTTCTGAAAGCCGAGAAAGCGCCTCCATCGGCGTGAGCTGGTTGACGTCCAGCGCGCGTAACGACTGCAGGACCGGATGGTCCTCCTGAGTAAACAGCGCTAGCTGGCGCGCAAAACGCGGCCCGTGCGAGCTGGTTCCGTCCATGCCCTCCAGAGGCCGCGTCGCCAGGATGCGTTCCAGGAGCGCTTCCGCCTCCCTCGTCACGCGCTCGGGCAAGCCGGCAAGGCGGGCCACGTGGACGCCGTAAGAACCTTCCGCTGCACCCGGCGCCACGCGATGCATGAACACCACCTCGCCGCCCTGCTCTTTGACGCGCACGTGCAGGTTCACCACGCCGGCCAATTGGTCGGCCAATTGTGTCAGTTCGTGATAGTGCGTCGCAAACAGCGTCATGGGCCGCGTTTCTTTCACCAGGTACTCCGCAACCGCCCAAGCGATCGAGACGCCGTCGAACGTGCTCGTGCCGCGCCCCATCTCGTCCAGCAACACCAGGCTCCGTTCCGTGGCGTGGTTGAGGATGTTGGCCGTCTCCAGCATCTCGACCATGAAGGTCGAATACCCTCCGGCCAGCATATCCGAAGCGCCCACGCGCGTGAACACCTGGTCGAACACCGGCAGTCTCGCCTGTTTCGCCGGCACGAACGACCCCATCTGCGCCATGAGCGCGATCAGCGCCACCTGCCGCAAATAGGTCGACTTCCCGCTCATGTTCGGCCCGGTCAACACCACCAGGCGATCGCTCCGGTCGAGCGAAAGGTCGTTGGGGACGAACGACTGACCCTGAACCAACGTCTCCACCACCGGATGCCGCCCCTCGACGATCTCCACCCCGGGCTCGCTGCACAACTCGGGGCGCACGTAATCCCGGCGCTGCGCCACCTCGGCCAGGGCCGCGTAGGCGTCGAGCTCGGCCACCGCCCGTGCCAGCGCCTGCAGGGCCTGCGTGCTTTGGGCGACCTGCTGTCGCACCTGTACGAACAGCTCGTATTCCAGCTCGCGGGATCGCTCTTGAGCCGCCAGACTCTTTTCCTCCAATTCCTTCAGCTCCGGTGTGATGTAGCGCTCCGCGTTCGTCAGCGTCTGCTTGCGGTGGTAGTGGGGCGGCACCCGTTGGCTCTGTGCCTTCGACACCTCCAGGAAGTACCCGAAGACCGAGTTGTACCCCACCTTGAGGCTGCCGATCCCCGTAAGCTCACGTTCTTGCGCTTCCAGCGCCAGGATTCGATCGCGGGCTTCGGCCTCCTGCGCGCTCAGCTTGCCCAGTTCGGGGTGGTAGTCCGGGCGGATCACGCCGCCGTCTTTCAGCGCAAACGGGGCGTCCTCGCGCAACGCGCCTCCCAGTAGCTCGGCCACCTCCTTGAGCGCCTCGGACGCCAGCGTGTCCACGATACGGCGCGCCGCATCGTGCGGGGAGGCGCCCAGCAACTCCTTGGCCTTGAGCCAGAGGTCGGGGAGTTGGGCCAGCGACTGCTGCAGCGCCAACAAATCGCGCGGGCTCGCCCGGCCCGCCCCCAGCCGCCCCACCAGCCGCTCGACGTCGTGGACCTCTTTCAACGTCTCCCGTAGCTCGCCACGCAACAGCCCCGCGCCCGACAGTGTCTCCACCAGGTCCAAGCGTGCCCCGATCTCATCGCGATCGGTCAGCGGGTTCAACAAACGGTGCCGCAGCAGGCGTTGCCCCATCCCCGTGACCGCGACGTTCAGCACGCCCAACAGCGTGGCCCGCGTCCCGCCGTCGCGCAGCTCGCGCACGAGTTCCAGGTTCCGCACCGTAAACGGATCCAGCCTCAGCCGCTTCCCGGCAGCGTAGGCGGCCGGCAGGCGCAAGTGCCCCAGCGAGCGCTGCGTCGCCTTCAGGTAGGAGAACAGTCCGCCCGCCGCCCGGCACTCACCCTCCGCCAATCCCTCCACGCCCCCCATCTCGAAGTGGGCCGTCAGGGAAGCGCTTGAGAACGCGTCCTGGGGCCACCGGGTCTCCGAGGCACGCTCCAGGTGGGCCGGCAGCTGAAGCGCCAGGTCCGACGGCAGCAGCAACTCGCTGGGCGAGAGCCTTCCCAACTCGGCCCAAAGCGCCTCCTCCGTGGGCACGCTCGTCGCCTTAAACTCCCCCGTGGAGGCGTCGCAAACCGCGAGCGCCCAGCCGCTGGCGTCCCGGACCACGGCGGCCAGATAGTTCTGCTTGCCCGGCTCCAGCGCGTCCGCCTCCAACACGGTCCCCGGCGTCACCACGCGTGTGACCTCGCGGGCTACCATCCCCTTCGCATCTTTCGTGCTTTGGACCTGATCGCAGACCGCCACCTTGTGTCCCCGCTTCAGCAACCGGTTGATGTAGGTGTCGACCTTCTTGATGGGCACCCCCGCCATCGGCGTCTCGTCCCGCTTTGTCAGCACGATGTCCAACTCGCGGGCGGCCAATTCGGCGTCCTCGAAAAACGTCTCGTAGAAGTCTCCGAGCTGGAAGAACAAGATCGCGTCCGGATACGCGTCTTTGGTCTCCAGGTACTGCTGCATCATCGGGGTCAGTTTGCTCATGGTGCTCACCGTTTGTGGGGAATAATCCAGACGGTTGGCGGTTGCGCTCAGTCTACTTCAGCTGCGGAACTCGTGCAAAGCCGCCGCCCTTGATCCTAGGCGTCCAAAACCGTACAACCTGTTCCGTACAGGGGAGGTCACCATGCTCAATCTCGATTTACTAAAAAAACTTACCGAAGCTCAGGGCGTGCCGAGCCGCGAGGAACGCGTCCGTAAGCTCGTCCGTGCCCAGCTTGAATCTCTCACGGACGAGCAGCACGTCGACGCGCTCGGGAATGTGATCGCGCGCCGGCGCGGCAACGGCCCCAAAGTCATGCTCGCCGCCCACATGGATGAGATCGGCTTCCTCGTCCGCCACGTGGACGAGAGGGGATTTCTCCGCCTCGAACCCGTCGGCGGTTTCGACCCCAAGACCTTGGTCGCCCAACGCGTCATCGTCCACACCGAAGGCAATGACCTGCCGGGGCTGGTGGGGACCAAACCGGTCCACGCCCTTACGGACGAGGAGCGCAAAAAACCCCTCGAACTCAAACACCTGTTCGTCGACCTCGGTCTCCCCGGGGAGCGGGTTAAAGCCCAGGTCGACCTCGGCGACTTTGTCACCCTCGAGCAACGCTTCAAGCGAATCGGGGACCTCGTAAGTTGTAAGGCGCTCGACGATCGCGTGGGTCTCTTTGTCATGCTGGAAGCTATGCGGAAATGCCGCGGGACAAACGCGGACGTCTACGCCGTCGCCACCGTTCAGGAGGAGGTCGGACTCCGCGGGGCGCACACCTCCGCTTTCGGCGTCGCACCCGATATCGGCGTTGCGCTCGACGTCACCGTCGCGGCCGACGTGCCGGGTTCGTCCGAGGATGAATACGTCACCCGCCTCGGCCAGGGCGCGGCCATCAAGGTTAAGGACGGCTCACACATCTCGCACCCCGGTCTCGTCAGGGCATTCCGCCGACTCGCGCGGGAAGCCGAAATTCCCCACCAACTGGAATTGCTCCCCAAGGGGGGTACCGACGCAGCCGGCCTGCAACTCGCCCGCGACGGCGCGGCCGCCATCACGCTATCCATTCCGACGCGTTACCTGCACTCCGTGGTCGAAGCGTCGCACGTCCGGGACATCGAAGCCTGTATCGATCTGCTCGCACGCTTCCTCGAGGCCGCCGACCAGCTCGATCTCACCCTCTAACCGGGCACTTCGGCGCGCGGGTAGCTCCCCAGTACGTGCCATCGGACCGCGAAAAAGCCCAGTTCACGCAGCGCGTTGTCCAACGCCGGCTCGTCCCGATGCCCCTCACACTCCAGGTAGAACCGATAGCGCCCAATCCCGGTCCGAGCGGGCCGGGACTCCAATTTAGTCAAATTCACCCCGTTGGTCGCAAAGCCGCCTAGCGACTTGTAGAGCGCACCGGGCAGGTCGCGCGTCTCGAACCACACCGTCGTCTTCCAATCGGGTGTCCCGCCTTCCGCGCTCTCGCGCGCGATGACGAGAAAACGCGTCGTGTTGTGCCGAAAAGATTGTAGGTCGGCGCGCAAGACCTTCAATCCATAGCGTTGCCCAGCCCACTCGCTCGCGATTGCGGCCACTGAGGGGTCCGCACGCTCTGCGACCTCCTGAGCCGCGCCGGCTGTGTCGTAGCTCGGCCTCGCCTCGATGCCCTGCTCCTCCAGGAAGCGTGCGCATTGCCCCAACGCTTGCGGGTGGGATATCGCAACCTTCACCGCCTGCAGCGTCGCCTCGCCCGTGCCCAACAGGCAGTGGCTCACCTTCAAATACGTCTCACCAACCACCCGCACCTCGGGGGGCATATCCATCAGCAAATCGATCGCCTCGCTCACGCTGCCGGCGACCGAGTTCTCCACAGGCACGATCCCCGCGCGTGCCTCGCCTACCGACACGCGATCGAACACGTCCCGAAAACGCCGCACCCCCGTGCGCGGGGACTCCGGCCCGAAGTAAGCCGCCAACGCCTGCTCGCTGTAAGCCCCAACCTCTCCCTGGAACGCGACCGCCTTCGTCATCCGACGCACCCGGAATCGGGAAGGGTCCCCCGTAGCACAACCGGCGGGTTCACACACAGGTCCACCACCGATGAGGCCATCCCGGCGATTCCCGCGCTCCCCCTGACAAACAGATCGACCTCCTCGCCGAACGCGCGCGCGATCTCCCCCAAATCGTTCATCGGCGGGTCACCGCGCCGGTTCACGCTTGTCCCCAACAGGGCTCCAAACGCATCGTACACGCGTACAAAATCCGGACTCGCCGGCACGCGCAAGCCCAATTTGCCCTCGAAACACGCGTCAGGTGGAGCCAGCGGCCCCGCAGGCAACAACACGGTAACCGGCCCCGGAAGCCAGCGCGCAACCAAGCGTTCCTGCCACACGGACAGCCTCCCGACCAACGCCAACCCGTCCGCCAGCGACCCAACGTGCAAACTGAAGGGTTCGGGGCGCAAACGACCCTTTAACTCGCGCAAACGGCCGATGGCTTTTTCGTCAGCCGCCCGACATCCAAGCCCATACACCGTGTCCGTCGGGAACACCAACACCCCCACCTTCGCCAAACGGCCGCCCGGCAACCCGGGCAGCGCCCTCACATCGATCGAATCAGCTTGCCTCACACGCTGACCTTGCTCATCTTCTCCTTCACCAACCGCACCACGTCCTTAGGCATCCGGGCTACAGGGATCCCCGTCTCCTCCAATACGTTCGCCTTCGCTTCGGCCGACCCCTCGCCACTACTGCCGGAAATAATTGCGCCCGCATGCCCCATCCGTTTCCCAGGGGGCGCCGAGAACCCAGCGATGTACCCAACCACCGGCTTCCCAACCTCCTCCGCGATGAACCGAGCCGCCTCCTCCTCGTCGCTCCCGCCGATCTCTCCAACCAAAACGACTATCTCCGTCTCCTCGTCCCGGTTAAACAAATCAACGATGTCGATAAACGAACTACCCACCACCGGATCTCCGCCGATCCCCACCACGGTCGATTGCCCAATCCCCGCACGGCTCAGTTGATCCGCAATCTCATACGTCAACGTTCCGCTCCGGGAAACGATCCCCACTTTCCCCGCTTGAAATATCTGCCCCGGCAGGATCCCCATTTTAGCCTTCCCCGGGGAAATCAACCCCGGACAGTTCGGACCGATCATCACCGCCCCCGCTCCCTTCACGTAGGCGTAAGCCTTCAACATCTCGTGGGCCGGCACGCCCTCGCTAATGCAAACGACCAAAGCGATCCCCGCATCCACAGCCTCATACACCGGGTCTGCGCCGAACTGGGCCGGCACGAAACTCACCGTCGCATCGACCTCAAGCGCAGAGGATGCCTCCGCCACGCTGTCGAACACCGGCAACCCCTCAAACGTGCTCCCCCCTTTACCTGGGGTCACCCCCCCGACCACATTCGTCCCGTACTCAATCATCCGCCGCGTGTGAAAGCCTCCCTCGCTCCCCGTAATCCCCTGGACCAACACCCGGGTATCACCGTCCAACAATATGCTCATAGACGCTCCTTATCGGGATCAGTTTCTCAGACTAAGCACCGGTATCCTACCACCGAACATCTCACATCACTACAATCCGACCCATGCAACCGACACCTCAAGACCTCCAACAGCTCCATCGCCAATTGGGCCGCCCCCCACGCGGCCTACTCCAAATCCAATCCCGTTGCCCTTCGGGACATCCTCAAACTATCTCCGTCTACCCCCTGCTCCACCAACCAAACGGACCAGAACCCTTCCCGACCATCTTCTGGCTTTCATGCCCGAGCCTAATAGAACAACTCGCCCGTCTCGAACACAGCCGCCTCATTACAGTCCTCGAAGCCCGCTTCGCCACCGACCCGTCCCTCCGAGCAAGCCTCTTCGCAAACCATCGTGCCTACATCGCCGAGCGGTGGAACCTTCTCTCAGTCTCCGACCGGCGCTGGCTACGCAACCACGGTTGGCATCACGCCTACCTCCAGCGCGGCATCGGCGGGATTACCCACTGGCATCACCTCAAGTGCTTGCACCTCCACTACGCTCACCACCAAGCACGCCATAACGTGGTCGGCCACTATCTAACAAAACACCACCACATTCATCCCTGCCATTAGGTGAATTGCAACCCCCGTCCCCATCATTATACTCGGCTATCAAGGGCGAATAGCTCAGCGGGAGAGCGCCTCCCTTACAAGGAGGAAGTCACAGGTTCGATCCCTGTTTCGCCCACCATAAAGGTGCGCGTTCTTGAGGCATAGAAACCCTTAACAAAAATCTATGCCTCAAGAACGCGCACCGTCGGGGCCCGCCCCACCCTGCCATATTAGAAAACCATACAGCACGCCCGACAACACGGACACAACAACCGTGCTCCACAACAACCAATCTTTAACAACCAACCACATTCCTCCTGCACCGTTCCCAACCAACAACAGCGCGTAAAACACAAACCCAAATTGCAAAAGCGCCTTCAACTTACCCCCAAAATTCGCCCCAAATCCTTTCCCCTTCGAAACGCCCCACGCACGTAATCCCATAACAAAAAACTCACGACCAATCAAAACAATCACCGCCACCACCCCCACCAAACCCCGCTCCAAAAAAACCAACAAGGCCGCCGTCACCAGTAACTTATCCACCAACGGGTCAGCAAACTGACCAAACGCGGAAACCTCATCCCGTCTTCGCGCCACAAATCCGTCCAGCCAATCCGTCAATACACCTATCCCAAACACCCCAGCCGCCCACCAGATCCAACCCTCAGCGAAAAACCATACAAAAAAGGGGATTGTAAAAAACCGCGCTATTGTCACCACGTTCGCCATCGTCAAAGGATCACCCTCAATCGACCCAGCCGCCTGTTTGTCTCTCCCCCCCCGAATCCCCTATCATATGAACAATACACAATCAACGAAAGGGGAACCATGAAAGAATTCCGAATCAAATTGATGGATCGACCCGGTGAACTCGACCGGCTCGTCAATCTCCTCGCCAACCACAAAATCAACGTCAAAGCCATTGCCGCCGTCGTCTCTGGCCCCCAACCCGTGATCGGCCTCGTCGCCTCGGACGAAACCCAAGTCCAGTCCGCACTCGAACACGGCGGCTTCCCCTTCGAAACCCACGAGCTCATCACCATATCGCTTCCCGATAAACCCGGGGAGCTCGCAAAACTCACCCGTCAACTGGCCAATGCCATGGTCAACGTCGAGTCCATCTACCTCATCGCCAAAGCCGGCATGGAAGTCCAATTCGGCCTCACCGTCGACAACCCGCACAAAGCCAAGCACGAGCTCGCAACCGACTAACAGCGCCCCCGCAACGTTGCAATCAGCCTCGATTTCCTCGTATAATCGGACCCTACTCTTCTGCAAGGAGTTGTTATGGGTTTGATCAGCCGCTTTCGCAATTTGTTCCGATCCAAAGCCAACGCCATCCTCGACAAGCTCGAGAATCCGGAAGAACAACTCGAATACATCTACGAACAGTTGATGCAACAGAAAAAGCTCGCCGTTCGCGCCATCCGCGACGCCACCGCTGATCGCAACCTCATCCGAAACGAGCTTGAAGAACAGAAGAACACCATGCAAAAGGCCCACGACACAGCCAAGGCCTACCGCGCCAAGGCCATGCAACTCCAGGACGACGGCGCCGGTGAAGACCAGATCTCTCGCTACAACCAAGCCGCCAAACGCAACCTCGAAGACTACCTCAAGCGCCAAAAGGCCGTTCAGGATCTCGAAGGCCGCCTCGAAAAGGCCAACATCAGCGTCAACACGCTCAAGGAAAAGCAGATCGACCTCGAAACCAAACTCGAAAACCTCCGCACCCAAAAACAACAGCTCAAGAGCGAATGGCGTATGGCCCAAACCGAAGAACGTATCTCCAGCTCCATCGCCGGCATCGAGAACGATTTCAGCGACATGGACCTCACCATGGCCCGTATCGAGGAGAAGATCAAACGAAAAAAAGCCCAGGCCGAAGCCTCGGCCGAGGTCGTCTCCGAGCAACAGCTCGCCGAATCCTCCGATCCCATCCTGGAGGCCGGGCTCGACGCCGACTCCGCGCTCCAGGAGCTTGACCGCGAGATTCGCGGCGAGCCCGCGCTCACCAACACCGACTACTTCTTCATCGCCGTCTCCGGCGGCGGCACCTGGGCCCTCCCCGAAAACCAGCGCGTCGACATCGAGGCCGAACTGAACGAAATCGACAACCGCCTCAACGCCCTCAACGAACAGGACAAACTCTCCCAAGAGGCGTTCAACGAGCTCTACCCCAAGCTCTTTCAACTCATCCGCTCCCGGGGCAAACTCGTCGGACGGGACCTCCCCTCCGAGGAACTCGCCGCCGACTACCTCAGCCCGGATATCAAACTGCCCCCCGAGGATCTCGAGTTCGAGGAAGCGCACAACCTCTTCAAGGGCGAAGGCATCCTCCCCGGCTGACCGCCGGCATGCGCCTTCTAATCGCCTACCTCGCCCCCGTCTACCTCGCCTTCGCCATCCTCTATCACCCCGACCCTTCCCAACCCATGCTCAAATTTACCTGGGGCCTCCTCCTGCTCGTCGGCCTGCTCAGCAGCGTCCACTGGTACCAGCCCCGCGCCCAATCCCTCCCGCTCCATTGCCCCGCCTGCACCGCCCCCAACGCCCCCGAACGCCTCCTCTGCCACCATTGTTACACCGAACTCTACGCCCTCGACCCAAACGGAAACCTCGTGCCCACCTCTCCCGATAACGCCCCCAAGCCCACGCCCCAAAACGTTGAGCGTCAAGGTCCGAATTTGTATAATCTGCCCTGAGGTGATTCCCATGAGCCAAGCCTACGCCCACCCCGACATGCTCGTCGATACAGATTGGGTCGCAAACCGTCTCGATGACCCCAGCGTCCGCCTCGTCGAATCCGACGAGGACTACCTTCTCTACGAAACCGGCCACATCCCCGGTAGCGTCAAAATGGACTGGTTCACCGTCCTTCAACACCCCGTTCGACGCGACTTCCTCACCCAGGAACAGTTCGAACAGCTCTGCTCTTCGGCCGGCATCGCCAACGACACCACCGTCGTCTTCTACGGCGACAAGAGCAACTGGTTCGCCTGCTACGCCCTCTGGCTCTTCCAGTACTACGGCCACCCGCGCTGCAGAATCATGGACGGGGGACGCCTCAAGTGGGAAAAGGAAAACCGCCCCATGACCAAAGACCTCCCCTCCCACCCCAAGACCGACTACAAAGCCCAAGACGCCAACGAGGCCATTCGTGCCTACCGAGACCACGTTTTCAGCCAAGTCGATCGCAAACTCCCCCTGATCGACGTCCGCTCCCCCAAGGAGTTCACCGGCGAGCTCCTCCACATGCCCGGCTACCCCCAGGAGGGTGCCCAGCGCGGCGGCCACATTCCCGGCGCCGTCAACATCCCCTGGGCCCAGGCCACCAACGAGCAGGACGGCACGTTCAAATCAGCCGACGAACTCCGCAATCTCTACGCCGAACACGGCATTACCCCGGACCAGGAGGTCATTGCCTACTGCCGCATCGGCGAGCGCAGCTCGCACACTTGGTTCGCCCTTACCTACCTTCTCGGGTACGACAACGTCAAGAACTACGACGGGTCCTGGACCGAGTGGGGAAACCTCGTCGGCGCCCCCATCGAAAAGTAACCGCCAGGGGAGGCAAGCTTGGATCGCCAAACCCAAATCGAATTCCTCTTGGATCACTACGAGAGCCCGCGCAATTACGGCGAGTTACCCGACGGCGACGTCCACGTCGAGGGTGGCAACCCAGGCTGCGGCGACCTCATCACCATCTACCTCAAAATCGAAGCGGACCGCCTTACCAGCGTCTCCTTCGTCGGCGAGGGTTGCACCATCAGCCAGGCCTCCGCCTCCATCCTCACCGAAATGGCTCAGGGCAAAACGCTTGAGGAACTGCAGGAGATGGACCACCACGAGCTTATAACGGTGTTGGGCGAAGAGGTCGTCAACACGCGCCCGCGCTGCGCCACGCTCAGCCTCGACGTGCTCAAGGCCGCGCTCAAGGAATATCGGCGCAAGCAGATTCAGGGAACCTGACGCGCACCTACTCGCTCAGCGACTCGTGCGTCTTGCTCAATCGCCGCGCCAGTTCCCCCATCATCTTAAGCGCCATCTCGGGATGCGTCTTCACCAGGCTCCGCAGATCCCAACGCGTGATCATCAAACACCGCGTCTCCGCGGTCGCCACCACGTCGGCCGACCGCGGCGTTTCCTTGTCCAACAGCAGCGCCATCTCCCCGAAGAACTGACCGCTCCCCAGCTTCGCCAGCGTCCGTTCGCCCTTGCGCACCTCGACCGCCCCCGCCAGGATCAGGTAAAACCCTATCCCGCCCACGTCGCCCTCGGTGACGATCTTCTGCCCTGCCGCAAAGGTCCGCTCCACCGCCGTCTCGGTCACCGACGCCAGCTCGTCTCCGCTGAACTGCGAGAACAGCGGCGCTTCCTTCAACAGCTTCTTCGTTTCGCTCTCTGCCATCGAAAACACTCCTTTCCCCTCGGACTCCGCACACTATATCAAAACCTAACCGGGCACCCAAACCGTCATTCATCCTTACGTTCCGGCTTCTTCCTCAACGCCTTGCGCGCGCCGCGTGCGCGCTTTCGCTTCAGCCGGCGCTCGTTCGCCCCCCTCGGCGCCCGCGTCCGCTTGCGCCGCTTGGGCTGCTTCAACGCCCCCGCAACCAAAACCCGAAACCGCTCGACCGCCAACGCGCGGTTCTGCGCTTGACTCCGTTCCGAGTCGGCCGACAGTTGGAGCACGCCCTCCCGGTCCACCCGGTTCGCAAGCCGTTCCAACAGCCTGCGCCGCTGCGCCTCATCCAGGCTCGGCGATCGCGCAATGTCGAACCGTAGCGTCACCCGCGTCTCGCTCCGGTTCGCGTGTTGCCCGCCAGGCCCGCTGCTGCGGCTGAAGCTGAAATCCAACTCCTCGTGAGGGATGCCGACTCCCCCACCCACGTCGACCGGGTCTCCCATCCTCACGATCTTAAGCAAGAGCGCAGCGCCGTGCAGCGTCTCAGGGGCGCGAATAAACGGAAGTCAGCAACCATCGCCGATACACGGGGGTAAACGGGCGGAGGACACCCCGCCCGCTGCAGGCCTCTCAGCTCATTGCACCTTGGCTATCGCGATGCACACGTCGCTCACGCTGTTGGGGTCCTGGTACGTCGCCACCACCGTGTCGTTGTCCAACACGGACAATTCCCCGTTGTTGATCACCGGGAAGCGCGACGTCAGTAGGGTGCCGCCCGGCGGTCCTTCGAACACGCCCGTGTTCACCCCCGTCTCCAGCATCCAGAAGATCACCTCGATGTCCCCCGACGCCCCGCCCTGAAACGACGCCACCCGGAACAGTCGGTCCTGCCGGTCGCTCGAGAAGTTGTTGTCCTCGTCCACCACGCGGAAGAACACCTGCCGCCCGATGCGCACCGACGTCGTCGGCGCCCCGTTCCCGTCGATGATCGTGCACTTGTCCCCGCCCGGCCCCACGCCGCCCCCGCTGCTGGCCACGCTTACCTGGCCCGTCAGCGTGTTGCTGCGCTGGTTCGCGCCGTCCAGCAGCGTCACGTTGAAGCTAACCGTCCCGCTCACGCCCTGCGGCACGTTCAGCGTCCGCGTCATGGTCACGCTGCCCTTGCGCCCCCAGCTCGACTGGTCCGGCATCACCGCGCCCGACACCCGCGCGGGGGCGGTGTCCACGTCGAAGTTGCCCGACCCGCTCGCCTGCACCTCGATCTGCGCCGAGTTCGGTCCCACGTCGGCGTTCAGGTCTTCGTATTCGAACGAAAACGTGATCGCGCTCGTGCTGCCGGCCTGCAGTTGGCTCGGCGACACGTTCAGGTTCGAAATCCTCGGGGCCACCGAATTCGGCGTCGGCGCCTCCGGAACCAGCTCCACCAGCGGGGACAGAACGTACTTACACCCCGCCAGCCCCAACACCAACGCGCACAGTCCCAATGCCAACGTCGTTCGTCCCATGCCTAACCTCCCAGTGCAATCCCCACGCCAAACGTCACCATCGCCATCCCCAGGTCGTATCCGACCACCGCTCCTACCAGCGGGATGCTCTCGCTAAAGCGCGTCGACCCCGCCACCGGAAACGGCAGGTCGTACTGCCCCGATAGCATCAGCAGCCCACCGGACACCCCGGCATACAGCGGCCCCGAGATGCGATACAAACCGGCGGCCTCGATCAGGATCGCCGACACCTCGGCGCTGATCGGCTCGCCGCTCGGCAGCGTGAGCTCCAACTCGCCGGAGCCCATCCCTGCCGTCAGCATCCCGCGCACTTCCGGGGTGATCGCAAACCCCGCCGACCCCTGGAACAGCGGCACCGGGTCCAGATAGGACACCCCCCCCGACACGAAAAAACCGCCCCCGGCGCCACTCGGCATCGGCACGCCCACCGTCGGCGTCGCACCGGACACGGCACGCCCTGCCTCCGTGCCACCCGCCGGCTCGCTGGGCGGAGCCGGCGTCAACAACTGCAAGTCCGTCAGCGGGTTGGCCAGCCACAGTTGACAAGCCACCTCGCCCGCCGGGTCGAAGCGCCCCGTCACCTCGTAACGCGCCCCCGCCTCGACGCTCAAGTTCGCCGCGGGCATCGACACCTGCGCGCACGGAACGTTTCCTTCCAGCGCACGGTCCACCAGTAGGTACGCCGTCCCGTCGCGGATCGTGCTCACCGTCACCTCAAGCCGCACGGAGCGGACCGGTTCAGGCTGCACCCGCTCTTCCGCCGGTTCCTCGGGCACCGCTTCGACTTGAGTTTCCGGCTCGGGCTCCGGTTCCGGGCGCGGAAGCGTTCTGAGCGTGTGCGTCGCCTCGTCCAGCACCACCCGGCAAAATCCATCCGCTTCCACATACGCGCCCGTGATCTCCAAACGATCTTCGGCCTCCCAGGCCAGCGACATCCCGTCGCTCTCGAGCGCCAGCAGCAACCCCTCCGACCGGCACGGCGTCGGCCCCGCACTCACCGACTCCACCGCCACGTAGTGCTGCCCCTCCTCCACGGCCGGGCGCAAATATCTGGCCACCAAGCGGATCGACTCGCGTGCCGGCGGCGGATCGCTCTCCTCGGCCTCGCGGGTTGCGGCATCCGCCGCCTCGGGCTCGGCGCTGGCCTCACCTTCCTCGGCACCGGTCCCGGCGTTCGCGTTGGCTGCGTCCTCTCCCGTACTCCCCGTTTGGGGCGCGGGGGACGGCGTCGGCGCGTTCTGCGTCTGGCTGACCATGAACACCACGGCCACGATCAACACCACGCCGGCCAACCCGCCCAATCCCCAGATCAACGTCTTGCTGTTCATCACTCCTCCTTAACCGCCCGCGTCGCGAGCCAAGACAGGCGCCACGCGTTCCCTTAGGCGGGCCCGCTTCGCCGAACGGCGGTGCTCTACCTGCCGCCAACGATTATAACACGTCGCCCTCCGGGCCGAGAACCGCCCGGGCGGGGTGGACGGGCATCGCCTTGAAAAGCCCCCCCAAATCCATACAATTCGGGGACAATCTCGATCGTTCCGGTCTGAAAACAACCACTGTGGAGGCGCTATGGCAATTCGAATCATGGCCGCAGCCCGCACCGAGAAGAACCCCCGCGCGCTGAGGCGGCAAGGGTTCATCCCCGGTGTGGTCTACGGGGCCGACCTGCACCACCCGATCAAGGTGTCCCTCAAGGAGCTCACCCGCGCGCTCGGCAAGGCCACCCGCAGCTCGCGTTTCACCCTCGCCCTCGACGGCGACACCTACGACACCTTCCTGCGCGAGATCCAGTACCACCCCATGAACGACTCCGTCCTGCATATCGACTTCTACCGTCCCCGCTCGGACCAGACCATCGACATGGACGTGCCCATCCTGCTCCACGGCTCGCCCGTCGGCCTCAAGAAGGGCGGTACGCTTTCCCAAATTCGCACCGTCCTTCCCGTCAAGGGGCTTATGGACAACATTCCCGAGTCCATTGAGGTCGACATCTCTGATATGGAAGTGGGCAGCGTGCTGCGCGTGGGTGACCTCGACCTTACCGGCGTGTCCGTGCTCATCCCGCTCGACAGCACCATCGCCTTCGTAAAGGTCCCGCGCCGCATCGAGGTCCTCATCCCCGAGCTGGCCGAAGGCGAGGAGGCCGCCGAGGAAGCGGCAGAGGAGGCCGCCGAGGAAGCCGCGGCCGAGGGCGCGGCCGAGGCCGAAGCGCAGGAAGACGAGGGCTAAGCCGGCCGGTCCCCATCCCATGGCCACGAAAGCGGTCTTCGGGCTCGGCAACCCCGGAGACCGCTATGCCGACACGCGCCACAACCTGGGCGCCCACGCCGTGCGCGCCCACCTCGACGCGCGCAAATCGCTTCCGAGACCCAGGGAAGAGGGCTTTTGCCTCGTCTATCCGTTCCGCGACCACATCGTCGCCTTCCCAAACACCTACATGAACCTGAGCGGCGCCGCCGTCGCCGAGCTCGTCCGCGCCCGCGGACTCGCGCCGTCCGACTGTCTCGTCGCCCACGACGACGTCGACCTCCCGCTCGGCGCGCTTCGGCTCCGACCCGGCGGCGGAGACGGCGGCCACAACGGCGTCGCCTCCGTCATCGAACACCTGGGGACCCGCGACTTCCCGCGCCTTCGCCTTGGCATCGGACACGCCTTCCCCCCGGGAGGCATGGTCGACTACGTCCTGGGCCGCTTCACCGCCGAGGAGCAAGCGCACTTGGCCGAGCTCCTGGAGCACGCCGCTGGCGCCATCCGCTGCTTCGTCAGGCAAGGGATTCAGACCGCCATGAACCGCTTCAACGGCTGAGGCGTCGCATCCGTTGGCGCGCCCGTTATAATCGCTCCAAAGCCCGCGCTCAGGAGGTGCTCTATGCCGCACGACCACGACGACTTCTCTCCGCCAGGCGAACTGAAGCGCTTCCCGGGACTGGAGCCGGACGACTTCATCCACCCGCTCGACCGCGACGCGCTCGAAAACCTCAAGAAAGTCCCCGTGCTCGACCAGGTCGTGCGCTTCATCAACCGCGAGGCGCTCGAACGTTACCTCTACCTGGCCTACGTCTCCTCCAGCGTCCGCGTCAACCGCCGCATGCTGCCCACACTCTACGAGAAGTTCCGCTGGGCCATGGACATTCTCGACCTCGACGCCGACCTCGAACGAAGCGGCCACCCCGAGCCCGAGCTCTACGTCACCCAGAGCCCCTTCCCCAACGCCGTCACCGCCGGCACCGACCAGACCTTCATCGTGCTCAACTCGGGCATGATCGACGGCTACGACGAGCGGGAATGGCTCTACGTCATCGGCCACGAGCTCGGCCACGTCAAGGCCGGCCACGTCCTCTACCAGACCGTCGCCCGCCTCGTCCTTTGGGGACTGGAACAGTTCCGGATCCCCGGCGCCAACCTGCTGGTCATCCCGCTGCTGGAGTGGGTCCGCAAGGCCGAGCTCACCGCCGACCGCGCCGCCGCGCTCTGCGTCCAGGACGAGCGGCTCTGCCAGTCCATCCACATGAAGCTCGCCGGCGGCACCCGAAGCCTCGGCGGCGAGCTCGACCTCGACGAGTTCATCCGCCAGGTCGACCGCTACGACGAGCGCAGCGAGCACGTCGCCGACCTGTTCTCCAAGCTTGTCCTGACCGTGTTCCGCACCCACCCGTTCCCCGTCTTCCGCGCCAAGGAGCTGCGGGAATGGATGAACGGCTTCGACTACGAGCGCCTCCTCAAGCGCGGGCGCGAACCCTAGCCCAAGCCGTACGCGCGAAAACCCCCTTAATAACGGATTTCCTTGACAGCTCACGGGGGGTCACCTATAATTTTTCCAACAGCCGGCAACCGCTGGAACGAGGTGGACGCATGCACGAAATGTACGATCGGTTTTCCGGGGAAGCCAAGGAGATCATGGGCTTTTCCTACGCGGAGGCCGAGGAGTGGCGACACGACCACGTCGGTGCCGAGCACCTGCTGCTCGCCCTACTCAAGGCCAAGGGCACCAGCGTGTACCGCTTCTTGGAGGAACAGGGAATCACCTATTCCAAGGTTTACGCCGAAATCGACCGGCTCATCGGCAAGGGCGAGCGCCGCTTCCCCACCGATGACCTCAAACCGACATCGCAACTGAAACGAATCATCATCCTGGCCCACAACGCCGCCCAACACTACGGCCACCACCTCATCGGCCCCGAGCACCTGCTGCTCGGCCTGATGGAGGAGGGCAACGGCGAGGTCGTGCGCGTGCTCAACCGGCTCGGGCTCGAGCGCAGCAAGCTGAACCAGTTGCTGCAGAGCTCCAAGGGCAAGAGCGTGCGCCGCCTGCACCGCTGGAGCGGTGGCGAGGAAAAAAAGTGGAAGTCCGTCGAGTTCGGACGCAACCTCGTGGAGGAATCGCGCGCCGGCCGGCTCGACCCCGTGCTGGGCCGCGACAAGGAGGTCGAGCAGGTCGTCCAGACCCTGAGCCGGCGCAAGAAGAACAACCCGGTCCTCATCGGCGAGCCCGGCGTCGGCAAGACCGCCATCGTCGAAGGGTTGGCCCAGCGCATCGCCGAGGGCGAGGTCCCGGCCGCGTTGGCCGACAAGGAGATCATCGAGCTCGACATGGCCTCCATGGTGGCCGGCACCAAGTACCGCGGCGAGTTCGAGCAACGCCTCAAGAACCTGATCAACCAGGTGGAATCGTCCAACAACATCATCCTGTTCATCGACGAGCTCCACACCGTCGTGGGCGCGGGCGGCGCCGAGGGCGCCATCGACGCCTCGGCCATCCTCAAGCCGCCGCTGGCCAGCGGCATGATCCAGTGCATCGGCACGGCCACCCTGGACGAGTACCGCAAGTACATCGAAAAGGACCCCGCCCTCGAGCGCCGCTTCAAAAAGGTCCTGGTCGAGGAGCCCACCATCGACGAGACCATCGACATCCTGAAGGGGCTGCGACCGCAGTACGAGTCGCACCACGGCGTGCGCATCCGCGACGACGCCCTGGTCCAGGCCGCCAAGCTCTCCGACCGCTACATCACCGACCACTTCCTGCCGGACAAGGCCATCGACCTCATCGATGAGACCTCGGCCAAGATCAAGCTGGCCAGCACCGCCCCCACCCCGGAGATCCGGGAGCAGGAGGAAAAGCTCGCCCAGCTCGAACAGGAAAAGAACTTGGCCATCGCCAACCAGGACTACGAGCAGGCCGCCGAGCTGCGCGACGAGATCGGCACGCAGCGAACCCAGCTCGAAGAGCTGCGCCAGGAGTGCGAGGACTGCGAAAGCGTGGTCGCCGCCGACGACATCGCCAAAATGGTCTCGACCTGGACCGGCGTCCCGCTGGGGCACATGCGCGAGGAGGAGTCCCAGCGCGTCGTCCAGATGGAGTCCGCCATCCACCAGCGCTACATCGACCAGGAGGAGGCCGTCAAGGCCATCGCGCGCTCCATCCGGCGCGCCTACGCCGGGGTCAAGGACCCCAAGCGGCCCATCGCCTCCTTCTTGTTCCTCGGGCCCACCGGGGTGGGCAAGACCTACCTCAGCAAGGTGCTGGCCGAGTTCCTCTTCGGCAACGAGGACGCGCTGGTGCGCATCGACATGAGCGAGTACATGGAGCGCTTCTCGGTCTCGCGCCTCATCGGCGCGCCCCCGGGCTACGTCGGCTACGACGAGGCCGGCGAGCTCACCGAAGCCGTGCGGCGGCGCCCCTACGCCGTCGTGCTGTTCGACGAGATCGAAAAGGCGCACCGCGACGTGTTCAACATCCTGCTCCAGGTCATGGACGACGGCATCCTCACCGACGCCCAGGGGCGGCACGTCGACTTCCGCAACACCGTCCTGATCATGACCAGCAACCTCGGCTCCAAGTCCATCACCGACCGCACGGCGCTGGGCTTCGGCGCCGCCGAGGACGGCGCCGAGTCCTACAAGGAAATGCGCTCCCGCGTCATGAGCGAGGTGCGCGAGCTGTTCCGGCCCGAGTTCATCAACCGGCTGGACGATTTGATCGTGTTCCACCAGCTCGAACAGGCCCACATCGGCCAGATCGCCGACCTCATGATCCAGGACCTCAAGGATCGGCTCGGCGAGCGCGAGATCGAGATCACGCTGACCGAGGCCGCCAAGGCCGTGCTGGTCAAGGAGGGCTTCGACCCCAAGTACGGCGCCCGCCCGCTGCGGCGCACCATCGAGCGGCTCATCGAGAACCCCATTTCGGACCAAATCCTCGAGGGCGGCTTCGCCACCGGCGACGTCATCGAGGTCGACGCCGAAGGCGACGAGATCATGCTGCACACCAAGGAGCAGCTCGAGGAGCAAACGGCCTAGCCAAAACGCCGACTCAATGGACGCTTGAGGGGCCAAGCCGCTATACTGCGCTTGGCCCCTTTTCAATTGCGCGCGAGGGAGAATATGGCTTATCGCTGCAACGATTGCGGCTTCCAGTCGCTCAAGTGGATGGGCCGCTGCCCGCAGTGCGGCGGCTGGAACACGTTCGCCGAAGGCGATCGGAACCAGCCCGGCACGGCCGACGTCGCGCCCGTCCCGCTCGACGACGTGCCGCTGCCGGACAACATCCGTCACCCAAGCGGCATGCGCGAGTTCGACCGCGTGCTCGGCGGCGGCGTCATCCCGGGCTCGCTCGTCCTGGTCGGCGGCGAGCCCGGCATCGGCAAGTCCACGCTCCTGCTCCAGGTGGCCGGCGCGCTGGCCCACGCCGCCCAGGGCGAGGGCCCCGTGCTCTACGTCTCCGGCGAGGAGGCCGAGCCCCAGATCAAGCTGCGCGCCCAGCGCCTGGGCATCCCGGCGGGGGACCGGCTCTGGGTCTTGAGCGAACAGCGCCTGAGCGCGGTCGAGGCCGCCGCGCAAAAGGCCAAGCCGTCCGCGCTCGTGGTCGACTCGGTCCAGTCCGTCCTGCCCGCCGAGGGCAAGGAGGGCCTGGGCAGCACCTGGCAGGTCGGGCAGGTCACCTTCGCCCTCAACGCGCTGGCCAAGAAACACCGCTGTCCCGTCTTTCTGGTCGGCCACGTCACCAAGGCCGGCGAGCTGGCCGGCCCCAAGGCCATCGAACACCTGGTCGACGTCGTGCTCTACCTCGAGGGCACGCGCCACGGCGAGGTCCGCCTGCTGCGCTCGGTCAAGAACCGCTACGGCTCCACCGCCGAGCTCGGCGTGTTCCAGATGCGGGAGTCGGGCCTCACCGACATCGACAACCCCTCGCAGTTCTTCACCCAGCGCCGGGGCCCCGCGCTGCCCGGCTCGGTGATCGTCCCCGCTTTGGAAGGCACGCGCCCGATCCTGGTCGAACTGCAGTCGCTGGTGGCCTCCAACTACGGGGGCGGCTACCCACAGCGGCGCGCCACCGGCCTCGACGTCAACCGGCTCGTGTTGCTCATCGCGGTCATCGAAAAGCGCCTGGGCCTGCGCATCGGCGGGGACGACATCTACGTCAACGTCGCCGGCGGCCTGGCCGTGCGCGAGACCGCCGCCGACCTGGGCACGTGCCTTTCGGTCATCTCAAGCTTCAAGAACCGCGCCGTCCCCTCCGACGCCGTCGTCGTGGGCGAGGTCGGGCTCTCCGGCGAGGTGCGCCCGGTCGCGCGCCTGGAGGCGCGCTTGCGCGAGGCCGCACAGTTGGGGTACAAAAGGGCAGTGATCCCGTCCGGCGAACGCAAGCTCAAACTGCGCCTGGAGCTGCAGGCCGTGAGTAACCTGAGCGAGGCCGTCGAGGCCCTGTCGCTCTAGAGGGGAGCCTCCATGCAACAGCCCGACGAATTCATGGAGTTGTTGTACCACTTGGCCCCGGGCAACCCGTTTCGCGAGGGTCTGGACACCATCACCCGCCTCGGCAAGGGCGCACTCATCCTGATCGCCGACAAGGAACAGGCCGACGAGGTCGTCCAAAGCGGGTTCGCACTCGACACCGAGTTCACCCCCCAGAAGCTCTCCGAGCTCTCCAAAATGGACCGCGCCATCGTGGTCGACCGGGCGTTCCGACGCATTCTGTATGCCAACGCGCACCTCGTCCCCGACGCCGACATCCCCTCGGGCGAGACCGGCACGCGCCACCTCACCGCCGAAAAGGTCGCGCGCCAGATCGACGCCCCCACCATCGCGGTCTCGGCCAGCAAGGACCGCGTCACGGTCTACTACGGCCAGGACCACTACATCCTGCCGGACCTCAACACGCTCATCGCGCGCGTCAACCAGGCACTCCGCATCCTGGAACAGTACCGCTCCACGCTCGACGACCTGCTCTGGGAGCTCACCGCGCTCGAGTTCGAGGGGCACGTCCTGTTCGACGATTTGGCCAGCACGATCCAGCTCATGGTGCAGATGCTCCAGGTCAAGGGCGACATCGAACGCTGGTTCGTCGAACTCGGCGAGGAAAAGCAGCTCCACCAGCAGATGCTGGAGTGGCTCATGCTCGACGTGGGCGTGCGCTTCCAACTCATCGTGCGCGACTATCAGCGCAACGAACGCCCCGTCGACGACCTCGTCGGTGAAATCCGGGACCTCCCGCCCGACAAGCTGTTCGAGAGCGAGGAGGTGCTCGGCGTGCTGGGTTACGAGGACCTGGACGAAAACCTCGACACCACGCTCAGCGCGCGCGGCTATCGCGTGCTGCACGAGATCCCGCGCCTGCCCAGCTCCGTTGCCGAGCGGGTCGTGGGCACGTTCGGCAGCCTGCCCCAGATCGCCGAAGCCGAAGAGGAGGAACTCATGCGCATCAAAGGCATCGCCGTCGTGCGGGCCCGCGCCATCCGCGCCGGGATCACGCGCATCAAATCGATGTACAACTCGATCACGGAGATGAGACATGGACGCTAACACGCAGATGCAGCAGTTGCAAAGAGCGGCAGAGCACGTGCAGGGTCAACTCAAACAGAAGCCGACGATCGGGCTCGTGCTGGGCTCGGGACTCTCCGACGCCTTAGACGCCATCGAGGGAGGACAGCGCTTCCCCTTCGGGGACATCCCGGGCTTCCCGACCTCGACCGTCGCCGGGCACGCCGGCGAAATCCTCACCGGCACGCTGGCCGGCCAGCCCGTCTGGGCACAACGCGGCCGGGTTCACTTCTACGAGGGCCGCCCCATGAGCGACGTGGCCTTCCCGATCCGGCTCATGAAGCTGATCGGGGTCGAGAAGCTCTTCATCACCAACGCCGCCGGCGGGCTCAACCCCGACTACCGCGTGGGCGACTTCGTGCTCATCCGCGACCACATCAACACGCTGCCCGACAACCCGTTGCGCGGCGACAACCTGGACGCACTGGGTCCCAGGTTCCCCAACCTGCTGGACCTCTACAGCCAACGCCTGCGCGCCCGCGCCCAGGAGGCTGCCCAAGCCGCAGGACAGGGCCAGCTCAAACAGGGCATCTACTTGATCACGCAGGGCCCCATGTACGAAACGCCGGCCGAGATCCAGGCGTTCGCCCGCTGGGGCGCCGATCTGGTCGGCATGTCCACCGTGCCCGAGGTCATCGCGGCCCGGCACGCGGGACTCGAGGTGCTGGGGATGTCGGTCGTGACCAACATGGCCGCCGGCATCGACACCGAGACCGAGCTCACCCACGAGGAAGTGTTGGCAACGACACAGCGCCGCCGCGGCGACTTCGCTAAACTGCTCCTGGAGATACTGGGGCGGATGGGCTAACCCGCCTCGTCCGCACAAAGGAGGCCCTGTCACGCATTCGACGCGCGCGCTGGCGGTTGGGGGATCGCCACGCCCGATGCAACGCACGACCGCATAAAGGAGGCCATCGTGTTCCGCAGCACAGCCAAGTGGGTCCTCGTCAGCGCGCTTGTCGTCGGGCTGACCGTTTCGATCGGCAGCGCCCAGCAGGGTGGCGGCGGCCGCCCGACCAGCCCGCCGGAGGTCTCGTTCGTCAACGTGCCGACCGAGATCGTGGCCGACGGGGGTCGCATTGTGGGCACGGTGGGCTTTCTCGACCCCGACGGCGACGTCTCGCGCGCCCGCTTCTCGGTGCAGGAGGCCACGGCCTTCGAGGCGTTCTCCTTTGACCCGGACGTGCGCGGCATCCTCAAGGGCACCTTCGACTTCTTCGTTTTCTCCAAGATCCCGCAGGTCATCACGCTCAGCCTGGTGCTGACCGACGAGGCCGGCTTGCAGAGCGAGCCTTACCGCTTCACGGTCACCGCCACCACCCCCGTGCCGCCGCAGTTCGACCCGCCCACCTTCCTGTACCAATGGGGCCGCGGCCTGCCCGCCCCGCCCGCGCTCAATAACCCGCGCGGCGTCACGGCCGACAGCCGGGGCAACGTCTATCTGGCCGACACCGGCAACCACCGTTGGCTTAGCTTCTCGCCCGGGGGGAGCTTGCGCTTTGTGCGGGGCGGGATTGGCACCGCGGAGGGGCACTTCAACGGCCCGCGCGACATCGCCGTGGATTCCTCCGACCACGTCTACGTGATCGACACCGGCAACCACCGCGTCCAGAAATACGACGCAGCCGGAAATTTCCTCACGCGCTGGGGCGTGCGCGGCGTGGGCCTGGGTCAGTTCAATGCGCCCTCGGCGCTCACCGTCGGCCACGACGACCGCGTCTACGTGGTCGACACCGACAACAGCCGCGTCCAGGTGTTCGATGCGCAGGGCAACTTCGCCCAGCAGTGGGGCGAGTCCGGCGGGGAACCGGGCCAGTTCCGCTTCCCCGAGGGCATCGCCACCGGCCCCGACGGCAACATCTACGTGGCCGACACCGAAAACGACCGCGTGCAGATGTTCTCGCCCGACGGGGTGTTCCTGCGCGGTTGGGGCGGCTCCAACTCGGACGCCGACCTGTTCGACCTGCCGCGCGACCTGGCCATCTCGGCCAACGGACTCTTCTACGTCGCCGAGAAGGGCTCGCAGCGCGTACGCGTCTTCGAACTGGCCGGCGGCGTGCTGAGCCAGCGCTCGCCCTTCGGCCCGGAGCTCTCGCACGAGCTCACCGACCTCGCGCTCGACGCCCGGGGCACCATCTACCTGGTGGACGCACGCGGGAACTGGCTCCAACTCGCCGCCGACGGCAACCCCATCGCCCAGGTAAGCGCCCTGACCGAGGGGCGCGACGACCCGCTGGACGTGCCCACCGGCGTGGCCGCAAATCGCGCGGGCAACGTCTACGTGACCGACCAGCAGAACCACCGCGTGGTCAAGTACTCGCCGAACGGGGCCTTCGAGCTCATGTGGGGCGGTCCGATCAGCGGCGGCTCCGAGGGCCTGTTCAACCGCCCGGCCGCGCTCGCGGTGGGGCCCAACGGCAACGTGTTCGTGGCCGACACCGACAACCACCGCGTCCAGCGCTTCGACGCCAACGGCAACTTCCTGGGCGCCTGGGGCGCGCCGGGCTCGGGGCCGGGTCAGTTCAGGGGACCGGCGGGCATCGCGGTGGACGGGGCCGGGCGCATCTACGTGGCCGACACCGACAACCACCGCGTTCAACTCTTCAACCCCGACGGAACCTTCCTGCGTCAGTGGGGGAGCCGCGGCCTGCTGGCCGGCCAGTTCAACACGCCCAAAGGGGTCGCGGTCGGCCCCGACGGCTACGTGTTCGTGGCCGACACCAACAACCACCGCATCCAGGTGTTCGAGGCTACGGGGGCGCACCTGACCACCTGGGGCGGCTTCGGCGGCGGGAGCAAGGAGGGCCTGTTCAACCAGCCCGAGGGCGTGACCGTCACCGCCACCGGCGAGGTCGTGGTGGCCGACACCGGCAACCACCGGCTGCAGTTGTTCAACGAGGATGGGGTGTTTCTCAGGGCGTTGGGCGGTTCGGGGAGCGAACCCGGCCGGTTCAACCTGCCCAAGGCGTTGACGGTGGACGCTGCGGGCACGTTCGTCGTGGCCGACACCGGGAATCGCCGCATCCAGGTGTTCGGCCGGCCTTGAGCCGGGCGCCCCGCGAGCGGGGCTACTCCGCGGCCGATACCTTTTCGAAGATGTAGCGGATCGCCTCGCCGACCGAGGACATCTTCTCGGCGTCCTCGTCCGGGATCTCGACGTCGAACTCGTCCTCCAGGTCCATCACCATCTCGACCGTGTCCAGCGAGTCCGCGCCCAGGTCGTCCACGAAGGACGCCTCGTCGGTGATGTCGTCCTTCTCGACGTCGAGCTTCTCCAGAATGATCTCTTTCACGCGCTCGCTAATGGATTCCAGGGTGTGCTCGGCCATGGTGAACCTCCACTCGTTTGGGTATGGGTTAGGATCGTACGCGCCGCAAGGTGGTCGGCGCAACGCACAGCTTGATTTTATAAACCACGTGGATCGCAAAAGCAACCCGCCCGCAGCGTGCATCCGGCTTGTATGGCACGCTGGGTCTGATACAATGGAACGGAGGTGAGGACATGGCCAACAAAGGCATGCAAGGCATCGTGGTCGACCGAGCGGGCGAGCAGGTCAAGGTGCGCATTTTCCGCAACAACACCTGCGAGAACTGCGACTGCGTGCTCCAGGACGCCTGCGACCCCGACGAGCCCGTGCGCGGTCGGCGCGGCATGTTCGACATCTTCGGCGACCGCAGCACGTTGGAGATCAGCGCCAACAACGCCGCCGAAGCCGAGGTCGGGGACCGCTGCACCGTCAAGATTCGGGATGAGCTCAGCTTGGTCAAGGGCTCGTTCATGGTCTATCTCATGCCGGGGATTCTGTTCTTGCTCGGCCTGTTCGCGGGCGGCTGGATCGCCAACACCTACTGGGGCGCCACGGGCGACGCCGAAATCCTGGCGCAGCTCGGCGGCGGGGTGTTCATGCTGTTGGCCAGTTATCTCGGCACCAAGCTCTACCTGATGCTCAAGGGCACGGCCGAGTACGTCCCCGAAGTCACCGACGTGGTCAAGCGCGCCTCCTAGCCCGCCAACGCCAGCAGCGCCTCGGCCTTGCGCCGGTGTGCGGCGACCAGCCCGCCCAAATCAACGCACCGCAACTCCCCGTCCTTCACGCGAACTTCGCCCCCCACGACCAGGGTATGCACCCGCGTCGGCGCACACAGGACGAGCGCGCCCAACGGGTCGTGGGCGCCTGCGTATTCGACGCTGTTGAGGTCGAAGACAGCCACATCGCCGGCCTTGCCGACCTCCAGCGTGCCGAGATCGTCGCGACCGAGACAGGCGGCACTCCCGCGCGTGGCCATGTCGATCACGTCGATTATCCCTAACGCCTGGGCGCCGTGGAACACGCGCTGGAGAAAGAGCGCTTGGCGCAGCTCCAGGATCATGTTCGACGCGTCGTTGGACGCGCTGCCGTCGACCCCGAGCCCGACCGCCACGCCCGCCTCGCGCAGCGCCTTCAGTGGGAGCACGCCCGAGCCCAAGCGCGCGTTCGAGCTGGGACAGTGCGCGATCGACACGCCAGCGCGCCCCAGCCGCCCGATCTCCGCCGCATCGAAGTGGATGCCGTGCGCAAGCCAGACGGAATCGTTCATCCAGCCGACGTCCTCCAGGAGATCCGTCGGGCGCATCCCGTAGGTTTGTAGGCAGTAGGCTTCCTCGTCCAGCGTTTCGGCCAAGTGGGTGTGCAGCCGCACGCCGTATTGGTTTGCCAGCTCCGCCGTCCCGCGCATGAGCGAACGCGTCACCGAAAACGGCGAGCACGGGGCCAAGCTCATGCGCACCCGCGCGCCGGGCTGGGGGTCGTGGAAGCGCTTGATGAGCCGCTCGCTCTCGCTCAGGATCGTGTCCTCGTCCTGCACCACCGAGTCCGGCGGCAACCCACCGTCCTTTTGGCTCAGCGACATGCTCCCGCGCGTGGGCTGGAAGCGCATCCCGATCTGGCCCGCGGCCTCGATCTGCACGTCGATGCCCTGCAAGGCGCGCTCGGGGAACACGTAGTGGTGGTCGGTCGTGGTCGTACAGCCCGAGAGCATGAGCTCGGCCATCCCAAGCTGCGTGCTCAAATGAACCGCCTCGTCGTCCAGCCCCGCCCAGCGCGGGTACAGCTTCTGGAGCCAGTCGAACAGCTCCGAATCCAGCACGTCCGGCACGGCGCGGGTGAGCGTCTGGTATAGGTGGTGGTGCGTGTTGACGAAGCCGGGCAGCACGAGCTTGTCGCGCGCGTCGATGACCGTGTCGGCCTGCCCCTGGGACGGCTCGCCCTGGCCCACCTCGGTCACGAACCCGCCCTCGATGCGCACGTATCCGTCCACCATCCCGCCGTCCGCCGCGTTCACGACCAGCGCGGCGGCGTTTCGAATCAACAGGCTGCCCTGCTGAGCGCTCATGCCACATCACTCCCCTTAGTTAATGCCCACCAGGTTTGCAGACGGCACAGCAGCGGATACGCCGCGCCGGCCGTCACCACTCCCGCCAGCACGCCCGGCCAGGCTGCAGGCGTCGCCAGTCCCGCCAGCGCGCCCGCCGCCCACGCCACCGGACCGGGCCAGTGGACCGCGCGCTCGGACTCGAGCCCGAGCGCGTAGTGCGACAGGATCACGCCGATCAACGGCACCACGATCGCGCTCAGAAACCCCAGCCAGCCCACCATCGCCTGCTCGAAGTCCAGCAGCGCCAGCGCCAGCCCCACGACCGACACCAACGCCAGCGAGGCGCGCCCGCCCCGCCCCAGCAGGTCCCGCAGCGCGAGCCCGCCCGAGAACATGTTCGTGAGTCCCGCCCCCAGAAAGCCCACGATCACGAAGGCGTGCGTCAAGGTGGGGAAGCCCAAGCGCGCAAGCAGCAGTGCCAAATCCCAGGTGCCCGTGGCGCCGTAGAGCCATGCGCCGGCCCCGCTCACGACCGCCACCGGCAACGCCAGTCCCAGCAGTGCGGTGATCGCGACGTTGCGGACGTTTGGCATCGTTTGCGTGAAATCCACGCAGCGCAGCGAAAAGGCCGACCCGTACCCGACCACCAGCCCGAGCCCGCTCCAAACCGTGCCCGGCGTCGGCGCCGCTTGCAGCGGCTCCGCCAGCGACTGAGCCTGCCACACACCCCAGCTCATCAGAACGAGCGTCGCCAGACTGCTGCCGAGCGCGACCAGGCTCCCGCGCTGGATCCCGCCCCAGAGGCCGCCCATGAGAATAAAGGACCAGACCGCAAAGGCGATCCATTCGGGCATGCCAAACAGCGCCGCGAGACTCTCGCCCGCCACCCCCACACCGAAGCCGAACCAGCCCATCATGAGCACGGCCACCAGCACGGTGTTGCTCCAGCGCGCCACCTTGTGCCCCAGCACGGGACGCGCGAGCTCGACCAGCGGGCGTCTGTGCCGCACGCCCAGGCGCCCCATCAGCGTGGACAGCGCCCACAGCACGGCCGCGCCGCCCAGGAGCGCCCAGGGGACCAAGGCCATCCCCACTTCCTGCGCCACGCCGCCGCCGAGCATGAGCGAGGCCGGCGCGGTCGCGATCGCCAGCCACGGACCAGCTTGCCGCCATTGCGCTCTGAACGCCGTCATGGGGGTCAGCTTACGCGTCTTGTTTCACAGGGACAAGCGGATCATCACCGGATGCGCCAAGCGTGGTCGTGGTCACAACGGTCAGACGATGGTCTGTGTACTATAGCAGAGAGAATGAACATCCCAAGGAGACGACCATGCCCTCCGGAGAACGCCATCTGAGACTGGAACTCGTGCTGTGGCCGGCTTTCGCGGCCGCGTATTACTGGTTCGATCCCGACCCCGTGCGGCTCGGCAGCTTCGCGCTCGCCTATCTGATCGCGAGCCTCTTTCTCACACCGGACCTCGACTTGCACAAGAACGGCGCCCGGCGACGCTGGGGACCGCTCGGCTTCCTCTGGGTGCCCTACAGCAAGGTGTTCAAGCACCGCGGGGTCAGCCATCACTTGCTGTTGGGGATGGTCACGCGCGTGGGCTACCTGACGCTGCTGGCCGGCACGGGCTTGGCCGGCGCCTATTACGCGGGGATGACGTTGCCCCCGGTTCAGTGGGCCCCCAACTGGCCGCTCATATCAGCGGTCGCCGCGGGACTGTACCTGCCCAACGTGCTCCACGTCCTCTACGATCACTGGGACACGGGCCGCAAGCTGCGCCGCAGCCGCCGGCTGGCATCTCGCTAACACGACCGTCGGCGCAGCAAAGCCAGCTAGAACAACACAGCAAACCAACGCGTCTCGAAGGAACGGGTTGCCAAAACGCGGCCCCCTAGAGCTCCCCCGTCGTCAAGATTACGGATTCACACCGCACGGGCAGCATCGACATCGCCACGGACGAACCTATAATGGGATCATGGACCTGTTGGTTTTCAACATCGGCCAATTGCTCACCCCGCAAGGCGCGTCCGCGCTCAAGGGCAACGACCAAGGGAAACTCGCGCGCATCGACGGCGCCTACGTCCACCTTCGGGACGGCAAGGTCACCGCGTGCGGCCCGATGGCCGAGTGCCCGGATGTCAAAGAGACGTTCGATGCCCGAGGCGGCGTCGTGCTGCCGGGGTTGGTGGACTGCCACACGCACGCCGTGTTCGCCCGCACGCGCGAGCGGGAGTTCCTGCGCCGCTGCCAGGGCGAGCCCTACGGCAAGGGCATCCTCACCTCCGCCGCCCACACGCGCGCGGCCAGCGAGGCGCAATTGGTCGAAAACGGGAAGCGCTTCCTGCGCGACATGCTGCACGCCGGCACCACGACCGTCGAGCTCAAGAGCGGCTACGGCCTCGACGCCGACAACGAGCTCAAGCTGTTGCGGGCCATCAAAGCCGTGTCGGACGAGGTGCCCCAGCTCACGGTCCCGACCTTTCTGGGCGCGCACGCGATTCCCGAGGGAAAGAGCGAGGACGCCTACGTTGACGAGATCGTGAAAGCCATGCTCCCCCAAATCAAAGCCGAGGGGCTGGCCGTGTTCTGCGATGCGTTCTGTGACAGAGGGTTCTTCAGCGTCGCGGGAGCGCGTCGCGTGCTGGAGGCCGGCAAGCGCGCCGGGCTGCGCCCCAAGCTGCACGCCGACGAGCTGGAGGCCAGCGGCGGAGCGGAGCTGGCCGCCGAGGTCGGGGCGACCTCGGCCGACCACCTGCTCAAGATCACGCCCGCCGGGATCGCGCGCATGGCGGAGGCGGGCGTGGCCGCCGTGCTCATGCCGGGCACGGCCTTCACGCTGGGCGAGTCCTACGCGCCGGCCCGCGAGCTGATCGAGGGTGGGGTCGCCATCGCGCTCGGGACGGACTTCAACCCCGGCACGTGCCAGATCCTCTCGATGCCGATGGTCATCTCGCTGGCGGTCATGAAGATGCAGCTGACCCTGGACGAGGCCCTCGTGGCCGCCACGCTCAACGCGGCTTGTGCCCTCGAGCGTGGGAGTGAAGTCGGCTCGCTCGACCCCGGCAAGCGGGGCGATCTGGTCGTGTTCGATCTGGAAACGTACGAGCAACTTCCCTACCTGTTCGGTCACGACCGGGTGCGGGCAGTGGTGTGTCATGGCCAACTCGCCTATCACAATTCACGCCTACGCCAAGCTTAATCTAGGCTTGCGCGTCCTAGGGCGGCGCCCCGACGGCTACCACGAGCTGCACACCCACCTGCAGACGATCGACCTGTACGATACCGTGACGTTTTCCGAGCGTGGCGACGATCGGATCGTGTTGCAAACGGAACCCGATCTGGGCGTCCGCGCGCGGGACAATTTGGTGTTTCGGGCAGCCGAACGGTTTCGCGCCCACACGGGCTTGGACGGCGGGGTGAACGTCGAGCTCGTCAAACGCATCCCGGCGGGCGCGGGACTGGGCGGCGGCTCCAGCGACGCCGCCGCGACGCTGGTAGCGTTGGATGCGCTCTTTGACACGAACCATTCACCGAGCGACCTGCACGAGCTCGCCGCGGAACTGGGCTCGGACGTGCCCTTCTTCCTGACGGGCGGCTTCGCCTGTGCCAAGGGCCGGGGCGAGCGCCTCACGCCGCTCCCGCCACGATTTGAAGGCGTTCACTTCGTCCTGTTGATTCCG
This sequence comes from uncultured Thermotogae bacterium, assembly GCA_964572855.1. Classification (GTDB taxonomy): domain Bacteria; phylum Bipolaricaulota; class Bipolaricaulia; order RBG-16-55-9; family JAJCYT01; genus CAZNGF01. Next base: position 74,568 of record CAZNGF010000005.1, read on the forward strand.
GCGCTGGCCGCCTTGACGCCCGCCGTCTACCGCGCCTGGGACGAAGCCAATCCCTCCGGCGTAATTCCCGAGCTTACCTGCGATGACTTGCCCCTGCACAACGACCTGCAAGCCCCCGCCCTGCGAGCCTATCCCCAGCTCCGCGCGCTAGCCGAACTCGTCGCCAGCGCGCCCACCGACCTCAAGGGCATGACCGGCAGCGGGAGCGCGTTCTTCGTCGGGTTTCGCGCCAAACCGGAGGCGGACCTCTGGGCAGTTCGCATCAAGGAGAAAGCGGGGAATGCTTTACGGATCATGCGCTGCCGATCCAGCGCAACCGGGCATCAAATCCATTTCGGCCCTGCCTGATCTTGTCGCCCGCCCCTGAATCAGACTATACTCTCACCAAAGGAAGTTTTCTCGACCGGCGAAAACGAAATGGGAAGGCCGGAAGGCGCGGGTTAGGCAACCTTCCGGCCTCGACTTGGAGGCTTCAGGCGCAGCTCCAAGCTTTTGTATTGTAGACACTTATCATTCCTTTTTCAAGAGTGTCTCTCTAACTGCCTGAATTCCTCCAA
>CAZNGF010000006.1:0-69983 GCA_964572855.1 uncultured Thermotogae bacterium
GTAGGGCCTGCTGCGCAGGCTGGCCTGCGCAGCAGGCCCTACACTGGCTTGATGTCGCTAGCGCGCCCGCGCGCCCAGGTAGTCCAACAGGCCGCTCAACGAGCTCACCTGCGGGTAGTCGGCCTCGGGGATCTCGACCCCGAGGCGCTCGTTGAGGCCGATCACGACGTTGAGGAAGTCGAACGAGTCGATGTCCAGCGCCTCCATGAGGTTGGCCTGCGGGGCCAGCTCAGACGGGTCGGCCTCGGGGGCGATGGTCCCCAGCACCTCGAAGATGGTTTGCTTGAGTTCCGCCTCGTTCATAGTTGACTCGGCTCCTTTAAGCGGCGCTTGAGCGCCTCCAAAAACTGCGACCCGCGCGCCCCGTCGCTGGCCCGGTGGTCGGCGGCCAGCGTGGCGGTGACGGCCCGGCGCGCGCCGATCAGGCCCTGCTCGACCCAGGGCCGCTCGCTGATTTTGCCGAAGCCCACCAGCGCCACCTGCGGCGGGTAGATCACGCCATAAACCTTCTCGGTGCCCAGGTCGCCCAGGCTGGTGAGCGTGACCGTGGCCTCGGTCAGCTCGGAACTACGCAGGCGGCCGGCGCGCGTGCGGGTGATCAGGTCGCGCATCGCGCCCATGAGTTCGTCCAGGCTCAACTGGTCCGTGTGGTGGATGGCCGGGGCGATCAGCCCGCCCTGGCGCAGCGAGATCGCAAAGCCCACGTGGATGGCCTCCTGCGGCTCGTGGCGTTCGTCGATCCAGAAGCCGTTCAAATCCGGCACCTCGGCCAGAGCCAGCGCGGTGGCCTTGAGCAGCAGGGCCGCGGGCAGGATGCGGTCCTTGACCGCGCGCTGCGCGTTCTGCGCCTCGAGCCAGCGCAGCGTCTCGGTGAGGTCGATCTGCGCCTCCAGGTAGTAGTGCGGGATGTCGCGGTTGGCCCGGCTCATGGCCGCCGCGATCGCCTGGCGCATGCGGGCCTGGAACGCGCCCGTGCCGCGCGCTGCGGCCTCTCCCTTCGGCGCCGCGCTCGGCGCTTGCGACGCCTCCGGCTCGGGCGGGGCGGCCGTCGCGCTTGTCCCCCTGGCTTTGGCGGCCCGCGCCACGTCGGCCCGCTGGATGGCGCCGTGCGGGCCCGTGCCCTGCACGCTCTTCAGGTCCACGCCCAGCTCGCGCGCCAGCTTGCGCGCCGAGGGCGAGGCCTGCACGCGCCCGCCGCCGCTGCGGCGCTCGGGGGCGACCAGGGGCCGCTGGTCCGCCGGGTGCGGCGCCTCGCGCTCCTGGCCGTTGTGCGCTTTCACCGGTTGCGGTTCGGGGTTGGTTTTCGGCGGTGCTGGCGGCGCGGTTTTGGCCGGCTCGCCCGCGCCGCGAAACACGGCGATGGGCGTGCCCACCGGGATGCGCTCCTCGCCGGGCTCGAGCAGCAGCTGCTCGACCACGCCGTCCTCGAACACCTCGAGCTCGATCACGCCCTTGTCGGTCTCGATCTCGGCCAGCACGTCGCCGCGCTTGACCGCGTCCCCGGGTTTCACTTGCCAGGACACCAGCGCGGCGGCCTTCATGTCGGCGCCCAGGCTGGGCAGGAGGAACTCGCTCATCCCATCACCCCCTTCACGGCCGCGACGATGCCCTCGGGCTGCGGGAGCGCGGCGTCCTCCAGGTGCTTGGCGTAGGGCATGGGCACTTCCATGCTGCAGACGCGCGCCACGGGCGCGTCCAGCTCGTAGAAGGCGCGCTCCTGAATGCGCGCGCTCACCTCGGCGGCCAGGCTGCACGTGCGCCAGCCCTCGTCCACGATCACGGCGCGGTGCGTCTTGGCGATCGAGTTCAGGTAGGTCTCGTCGTCGAGCGGGCGCAGCGTGCGCAGGTCGATCACCTCGGCGTGGATCCCGTCCTCGGCCAGCGCCTGGGCGGCCTCGAGCGCCTTGAACAGGCAGGCCCCGTAGGCGATCACCGTCACGTCGCCCCCGGTGCGGTGCAGCCGGGCGCGCTCGATGTCGACCTCGACCCCGTTGGCGGGCAGGTCGCCCTCCATCGTGAACAGGATCGGGTTCTCGAAGATGATCACGGGGTCGGGGTCTTGAAGCGCGGGCCAGAGCATGCCGCGCGCGTCGGCGAGCGTGGCCGGGGCCAGCACGCGGAGGCCGGGGATGTGGGCGAAGTAGACCTCCAGGCTGTGCGAGTGCTGCGCGCCCAGCTGCTTGCCGGCGCCGGTGGCCATGCGGATGACGACCGGCACGTTGAACTGCCCGCCCGACATGTGCAGCAGCGTGGCCGCGTTGTTCAGGATCTGGTCCAGCGCCAGTAGGCTGAAGTTGCAGGTCATGATCTCGACGATGGGCCGCATGCCGGCCAGCGCCGCGCCGATGCCGGCGCCCGTGAAGCCCGACTCGCTCATGGGCGTGTCGCGCACCCGCTCGGGCCCGAACTCGTCGATCAGCCCCTTGCTGACCGCGAAGCAGCCGCCGTAGTAGCCCACGTCCTCGCCCATCAAAAAGACGCGCTCGTCGCGCTGCAGCGCCTCGCGCAGCCCCGCGCGCAGCGCCTCGCGGTGGGTCAGATGCACGGTGTTGGCTTGGGCCTCGAGCGTCATCGGGTCCCCCCTTCGGAATGGACGAAGCGCGTCAGCTCCTCCAGCGGCTCCCAGCTGCCGGCCTCGGCGCCGGCCACGGCCTCCTCGACCTCGGCGGCCACCTCGCGCTCGATTTGTTCGACGTCCTCGTCGCTGAGCAGGTCTTGTTCCCGCAGCTGTCGGGCGAGCGTGGGGATGGGGTCGCGCCGCTTCCAGCGCTCGACCTCGTCCTTCTCGCGGTAGAGCTCGGCGTCGAACATGGAGTGCGCGCGGAAGCGATACGTCTTGCACTCCAGGAAGTAGGGGCCCTCCCCGGCGCGCACGCGTCCGGCCGCCTCCTGGGCCGCGGCCTCGACCGCCAGCACGTCCATCCCGTCGACGGAGACGGCGGGGATTGCGTAGGCGTCCGCCTTCTTGGCCAGCTTCGGCACGGCCTCGGACAGCTCGAGCGCCACGCCCATGGAGTACCTGTTGTTCTCGCACACGAACAGCACGGGCAGCTTCCAGACCGCGGCCAGGTTCATCGACTCGTGGAACTCGCCCTCCTGCACGGCCCCGTCGCCGAAGAAGCAGCCCGTCACGCGCGCCCGCCCCTGCATCGCGTCGCCCAGGGCCAGCCCCACGGCCAGCGGGATGCCGCCGCCCACGATGGCGTTGCCGCCGTAGAAGCGGGTTTCAGCGTCGAACAGGTGCATCGAGCCGCCGCGGCCGCGGCAGCAGCCCTCGAGCTTGCCGTACATCTCGGCCATGGCCGACTTCATGCTCATGCCGCGCGCCAGCGCCTGGCCGTGCTCGCGGTAGGTGGCCACCACGGCGTCCTCGGGCGTCAGGGCGGCCATCACGCCCACAGCCACGGCCTCCTCGCCGTTGTAGAGGTGCAGGAAGCCGCGGATCTTCTGCATCCCGTAGAGCTGGGCGCACCTCTCCTCGAAGCGGCGGATGCGCGTCATCTCGCGCAGCAGGTGCAGCCCGTGGTCGCGCTCCAGCTCGGGGGGCTTGGCTCGGGTCTTGGTGCTCATTCGTCCTCCTCCAGCGTCGAGGTGTCGCCCTCGGGCAGGCCCAGCTCCCAGGCTTTGAGCAGGCGGCGCATGATCTTGCCGCTGCGGGTCTTGGGCAGCGCCTGCTTGAACGCGATCTCCTTGGGGGCCACGGCCGAGCCCAGCTTCTTGCGCGCGAAGCCGAGCAGCTCCAGACGCAGTTTGTCATCGGGCTCGTGTCCCGGCTTGAGCGCGACGAACGCCTTGACCAACTGGCCGATCACGGGGTCGGGCTTGCCGATCACGCCGGCCTCGGCCACGGCGGGGTGCTCCATGAGCGCGCTCTCGACCTCGAAGGGGCCGACCATGTGGCCGGCGGTCTTGATGATGTCGTCGGCGCGGCCCACGAACCAGAAGTAGCCGTCCTCGTCGCGCGTCGCCAGGTCGCCTGACAGGTACCAGCCGTCGACGAAGCATTTTTGATAGCGTTCCGGATCGTGCAGGTAGGTGCGGAACATCGAGGGCCAGCCGGGCTTGAGCGCCAGGATTCCGTCGGTGTTGGGCTTGTCGACGAGCTCGACCTTGCCGCCCTCGCGCTTGCGCACGATGCCGGCCTCGACCCCCGGCACGGGCCGGCCCATCGAGCCCGGCCGGATGGGCATGGTTGGGTAGTTGGCGATCATGATCCCGCCGGTCTCGGTCTGCCACCACGTGTCGTGGAACGGCAGGCCCAGGGCTTTCTGGCCCCAGACCACGCCCTCGGGGTTGAGCGGCTCGCCCACGCTGTAGGCCAGGCGCAGGCGGCTCAGGTCGTAGCGCTCGCGCGGCTTGAGCTCCAGGCGCATGAGCCGGCGGATGGCCGTGGGCGCGGTGTACCAGACCGTGACGCGCTCGTCCTGCAGTATCCCGTACCAGCGCTCGGCGTTGAACTCGGCCTCGTCCACCACGTTGGTCACGCCCAGAGCCAGCGGCGCGAAGATGCCGTAGGAGGTGCCCGTGACCCAGCCGGGGTCGGCCGTGCACCAGAACACGTCGTCCGGGTGCAGGTCGAGCACGTGGCGGCCCGTCATGTAGTGCGTGTAGAGCGCCTTGTGGACGTGGACCGCGCCCTTGGGCATCCCGGTCGTCCCGCTGGTGAAGTGCAGCACGGACATGTCCTCGGGGTCGGTGGGGGGGATGACAAACTCGGGCGAGGCGGCCTCCATGAGCGCCGGCAGAGAACTTAGCCCGTCGGGCAGCTCCCCCTCGGGGTCGATGATCAGCACGTGTTCGAGCTGTGGGAGCTGGTCGCGCTGGGCGGCCACCTTCTGCTCGTAGAGCCGCCTTGTGGTGACCAGCACGCGCGCGTTGCCGCGCTCGAGCCGCTGGAACACGGGCTCGGGGCCGAAGGCCGAGAACAGCGGGCAGAACACGCTCGTGTGCTTGAGCGTCCCCAGCGCGGCCACGTAGAGCTCGGGCAGCCGGCCGGCCAGGCTCACGACGCGCTCGCCCTTGCCCACGCCCAACGACCGCAAGACGTTGGCGAAGCGGTTGGTGAGCGATTTGAGCTCGCCGTAGCTGATGTCCCGTTTGGAGCCGTCCTTGCCGAGCCAGCGGAGCGCGACGCGGTCGCGCCGCAGCCCGTTGGCGTGCCGGTCGACCGCCTCGTGCGCGATGTTGAGGCCGCGCCCCGCGGGCAGTCCCTCCAGGTCGCAGCCGACGTCCTCCCAGTCGAAGGACGCGCGCGCCTGCTCGTAGTCCGTCAGGTTGGGCGCAACGGCCCAGCCTTGCGTGGGTTTGTGGATGGGGTCCCACTCCATGCTGCCTCCTTGTGCTTTACAACCCCCTCCTCGGTGGCGGCGCAGGGGCGCCACTTTTCCCCTCCAGGGGACTTGAAAAAGCGCACGGGGACAATGATTGCGGTCAAGCAATTCCCTGTGCGCCGTCAGCGAAGGGCCGTGCACGGAGGCAGGTTGGGAACGCGCACGGATCAGTCAAAATGCAGGGCCCGCTGCACGGGCCTCGTTGGCCTGCCCAGCCGGCCCTACTTTACGTCGTTGTCTGCACAACGCTGGCCCGAAAGCTAAGATGAGCCCATGAGCGAGGGACGGGAGTGGCTCGGCCGGCTGGGCAAGGTGCTCAAGCTGGAGGCGCAACAGGGGTACGAGGACCGCGCCGTGTTCGGCGGGCTGGAAGGGTTCGTCGATCACGTCGCGGCGAACCTGGAGGCGCCGCTGGCCGAGGCGCTGCGCCGGCACGCGCGGGGGTACGCCGACAAGGACCATCCCGAGCGGATGCACGCGGTTCGGGAGTTGGCCGACGCGTTGCGCGATCCGAAAGTCGGTGTTGAAACGGAGATTGCGGAAAACAAAGAGGGGGAAGGGAAGAAGGAGAAGGCGACAGGACGCGAAGCGACCTCGGACGCGAGTCCGCCCCCGCTGGACGCCCCCGTGCGCTACGCCAAGGGCGTGGGGACGCGGCGCGAATCGGCGCTCAACAAGCTCGGGATCGCGACGATCGAGGACCTGCTGGTGTATTTCCCGCGCCGCATTTCCGACCGCAGCGTCGTCAAAAGAATCGCCCAGCTCAAGGCGGGGGAGCGGGCCACCGTGCGCGGCACGGTGCGCGCCGTGGACGCGGTCAAGACGCGCGGCAAGCTCGAGCTGACCAAGGTCGCGCTGCAGGACGGCGGCGCCGTCATGTACGCGGTCTGGTTTAACCAGCCCTGGCTCAAGGGCCAGATCAAGCCGGGGCAACCAATCGCGCTCTACGGCGAGGCGACGCGCGACTACGGCCAGGTCCAGATGAACAACCCCATTTGGGAGCCCGCCGACCAGACGCTGTTTACGGGCCGGCTCGTGCCCGTCTACCCGGCCACCAAGGGCATCAACCAGGCCGCGCTCATCCGCCTCATCCGCGACAACGCCGCCCGCTACCGCGACGAGATCACGGAGATCCTGCCCGCAGACGTGCGCGAGCGCGCGGGGCTCGTGCCGCGCGCCGAGGCGATCCACCACGTCCACTTTCCGCCCTCCGAAGCCGAGTTCGAACGCGCCCGCGCGGCGCTGGCCTTCGAGGAGCTGTTCTTGTTCCAGCTCGGCGTCGCGCTGCACAAGTCGGCGACCGAGGCGCGCCCGGGCCGCGCGCTGGCCGTGGACGAGTCGGCGCTGGACGACTTCACCGCCGCGCTCCCCTTCAAGCTCACGGGCGCCCAGCGCCACGCGATTGCGGAAATCCGGGCCGACATGGCCGCCCCGCACCCCATGAACCGCCTGCTCCAGGGCGACGTGGGCGCGGGCAAGACGGCCGTGGCCGCCGCGGCCTGTTTCGTGGCGATCCGGGCGGGGGCCCAGGCGGTCATGATGGCCCCGACGGAGATCCTGGCCCAGCAGCACGGGGTCGGCTTGACGGCGCTGCTGGAGCCGCTGGGCGTGCGCTGCGGATTGCTGATCGGGAGCATGAAGGAGGGCGAAAAGACCGAGGTGCGCCGGCTGGCCGCGCTGGGCGAGCTCGATTTGCTCATCGGGACGCACGCGCTGCTGGAGGACGAGGTCGCCTTTAATGATCTCGGCTTGGCCGTCATCGACGAGCAGCACCGCTTCGGCGTGATCCAGCGCGCCAAGCTCGAGGGCAAGGGCGCGGGCGTCGACGTGCTGGTGATGAGCGCGACCCCGATCCCGCGCACGGTCACGCTCACGCTCTATGGCCAGTTCGACGTCTCGATCCTGGACCAGCTCCCGTTCGAAAAGCGCATCAAGACCTACTGGATCGACGAGGGCAAACGCGAGGAGGTCTACGGGCTGGTGGCCGACAAGGTGCGCGCCGGCGTGCAGGCCTACGTGGTCTACCCGCTGGTCGAGGAGTCGGAGACTTCCGACCTGCGCGCCGCCACCCAGATGAAGGAGGAACTGGCCGGCACGCACTTCCGCGACTTTTCCGTGGGTCTGCTGCACGGGCGCATGAAGGAGGCCGAAAAGCGCGCGGTTATGGACGCGCTGCGCGCCAAGCAGATCCAGGTGCTGGTGAGCACGACCGTGGTCGAGGTCGGCATCGACGTGCCGGACGCCTCGGTGATGGTGATCGAGCACGCCGAGCGCTTCGGCCTGAGCCAGCTGCACCAGCTGCGGGGCCGCATCGGCCGGGCGGGCCAGGAGTCGGTCTGCTTCGCGATCGCCACCCCCAAAAGCGACGAGGGCCGCGCCCGGCTGCGCGTGTTCCAGGAGCACCTGGACGGCTTCAAAATCGCCGAGGCCGATCTGGAGATCCGCGGCCCCGGCGAGCTGCTGGGCCTGGCCCAGCACGGCCTGGACACGACCTTCCGCGCCGCCGACCTGATCCGCGACCTCAAGCTCATGCAGCGCGCGCGCTCCGAGGCCGCGCTCCACCTCAAGCAAAACCCCGACACGCCGCTGATCGAGGCGTTCAAGCACCGCTTCGGCGACCAGTTCGAGTGGGCGCGCTTCTGAAATCACGAACGCTTGTTTTGTAGCAACGGTATTGCGTGTCAAGTGTTGGCGAGCTGAGGTTGCCAAGGAGTTCCATGTCGGAGCATGGCATTCAGGATGACCAGCAGTTTGCGCATACAAGCCACCAGCGCCACCTTGGGCGCTTTGCCTCTGGCACGCAAGGGAAACGTCCTTCAAACTCAATGGCCAAGCGATTGAGCGCTTGCTTCCAGTGCACGATGGGCCGAGTCCACTTCTGGGACGTCTGCTGAATCGCCAAATACACCACCTTGAGCGCCGAGGCGTCGTGCGGGAAAATCTTGTGATGGCGAATCACTTTGCGGATCACGCTGTTGGGAAAGGAAGCCCGCACCACGTCCCAGTAAGCCCAAAAACTCCCTTCTTCGCGTTTCCTTACTCATCAATACCTCCTTTAGAATCCGTATACGAAGATAGGGAACATTCCAGATGAAAACAGCGAACCAAATGAACTTGGATACAGTAAATTCACCGCTATTGACACCCATGCAGGAGCATTTAGGGTCTGTAAATCGTGCGCAAACCCATTTGACTCGCTCAGCATTAACCCTCCTGCATTACCAATCCAGGCAAACATCGCAGTCCCTAATGCAGGAACCGCCAAATCTCTAGCGACTAACGTCTTATCGATGCTCAGGGTGTGAAGAACGACAGCTAGTGTAGTTGCTATTGTAGAGCAGAAGGCATACTTGTTTTTGAATGCTTTTAACTCTGTCGAGAATGGGGATTCATGCCAAAGATTTGGGTTCTCAAGCAGTTTTTCCCACGTGGAGATTTCCGGGTTCGTGGAAGGCACAGTTGCACATGCAAGGCCGCCGAATATGCTGCTTAAGATACCCCATTCGATGCGCTCTGTGAAAGCTTGGAGAGTTCTTGGGTCGGTAGATACCTCGGACTCTGCCTTCACTAACGCGTAGTTTACAGTTAAGATTAGTAACAAGCAGATCCCGACAATTTTGCAAATCCCTTTGCTCCTCAAGCCATTCTCCTTCTGCCAGTTCGAGAATTAGCAGGTGACGATTGCAGCACCGCAACTTGCAGCACTTACCCAAAAATAGAGTGCGTTTCCTGAGTATTGTGTGAATGTAGCTCCCATAATCATCATCCCTAAGCAATAAAAAGCTGCTGCTTTACAACCTTCTAGGCCTTCTTCCTCTTCAGAACCCATAAACGCGTTCTTAACCAAAGTTTCATTCTTGAACAGCCTCTCCTGCTCCTCCCGGCTCAACTGGACCACGTACTTCTTCTTGGGTATTTCTCCTCCCTGGTTTGGTGGCTCTCTAGAGAGCTTATCCCCTTTTATCTCCGTGGTCCAGTACTAGACTCTCAGCTCCAGATCCATCTCAATTGAGGCCGTTGTTGTAGAAGGACGATTGCTACGTTCTGTACGCGCAGGTTGTTATTCAGAAGGGAACCACGGGAAGGATTACGGTTACACTCCGATGACCTACCTGAATCAGACCGCGCTTTTGGGGCACGCCGAACTCTCGCACGACCGTTCCCCGCTGATCCCGGCCATGTTGGCCAGATCCTGCGCGGGCATGGGATCGCGACCTCGTCATCGTTGGCCGAGCACACCTCGGATAGCTCCACAAAGCCAGTATAAGGCGCTGTCGTGCGTCGCAAGAGGTTAGCATGCCGACCCGTTGTTGCAGCTCCTGGATAAATGCGGAGTGGTGTTGCAGTTGGAACCGCCATCGGTCGGCTGCCTGAGCGAGCCAATCCCGTTAATCCGGCAACGAGACGAAGGGAGGAACTATGCACAAAACCTTCTTGGCCGTCACCGTCACGACGTTGGCCCTGCTGCTTGGCTTGAGCGCGCTGTGCTTTGCCCAGCCCGGCCGCCGTGCGCCGGATGCCGACCAGTTGAAGAGCCAGATGCTGATCGCGTTCAACCGCGCCGAGCTGAGCCTGTAACAACTGCAATCGCTGCAGGCCATGACCGAGACGCCCATCGCCGCGCGCGACGCGGTGACGGCGGCCCACAATGCGCTACAGGAGTTCCTTGTGAACTGGACGGGCACCGCAGAGGAATTCGAGACGGCCTTCGAGGCCGAGCGCGCCAAAGTCCAGGAAACCATCGACGCGCTGCACGACCTGCAGGTACAGAACGCCGAGGCTGTGAAGGACATGCTCAGCGGTACCAAGCGCTTGCGTTCGCCCTGCGCCCCTACCACGGGATCGCCATGGTTCTTCCCGAGCCCCTACTCCTGTCCCAGCCGCTTGTTGCCGCGCGACGGGGCGGGCGTTGGGACCAGCGGGTTGAGGAAGCGCTCGGCCAGCACGTTGACCAGCGCTTCGGTGAGCTCGGGGCTGCTGCGGGGGTTGGTGGCGGCCAGCGTGTACTGGCTCAGCAGGTTGAACAGCGCGGGCTCGCTGAGCGCCGAGGCGCTCAGGAGCCGCTCCAGCGCGTTCGCCGCGGCGCGGCGTACGACCGCGCTTTGGTCCTGGCCGGCGTGCGCGAACAGCTCGTGCTCCAGCGTGCCGTCGTGGAGCCAGCGCTCGCTCAAAAGCGTCCCGGCGGCCGCGCGCAGCGGCTCGGCGCCGTCCCCGCGCGCGATCTCTAACAAAACATCGGTGGGCGTTGGCTCGGCCTCCCAGCGCAGCCGCACGCGCGCGGCCAGCAGCGTCTGGAGCGCCTCGGAACGGGCCTCCACGCTGAACGAATCCAGCGTTACCCCTGCCCCGTCGGCCAGCGCGCGCAACCGGCCGTTGGGCTGTTGGGTGCGGTCGAGCCAGGCGTCGGCCGCCGCGCGGCGCAGGGCGCCCGTTTCGCCTTCCACGGTCAGCTCGAGCAATGCGTCATCGCTGCGCTCGGAGGCCCGCAGCGCTTCACCCAGCGCCGGGACGGCCGCGGCGCGCAGCTGGGCCGTCTCCCCCTGGCGGGCCAGCGCCTCCAGCGCGTCCAACGCGATCTCGCCGGCGGCCTGGGCCTCGGACAGGCGCCGGGCCAGCTCGGTCGAGGCCGCCTGGCGCACCTGTATGGTTTTGCCTTCGGCGGCCAGCGCGCGCAGCTCGTCGTCGGTCGTGTTGGGCGCGCCGATCACCGCGATCTCGAGCTGGCTCAGCTCGCCCTTGGCGCTCGTGCTCAGGTCGCGCAAGTCGCTTGCGTCCGCAGCGCGGATGGCGTCGGGGAAGTTGGCCAAAGTGGCCTTGACGTTGCGCAGCCGCTGCGGCGCGCTCAGGTCGCCGGCGGCGTCGGCCGTGGTGTTGATGAGCGCGGTGTGGCGGTCGATGAGCGCCCGCACGCGCTCAAGCGTCCCGAACGCCTCCTCCGTTTGCCCGCGCCGGCCCTGGATCACGAGCCGGTCCAACCCGTCCTTGAGCTCGCCCAGCACCTCCAGCGCGGCGTCGCGCTGCGCGCCCAGAAATTTGACCAGCGCCCGCCCGGCCGCGTCGCGGAACTCGGGGGTGAGCGCGCCGTCGCCGGCCAGCGCCAGCAGCTCCTCGACCGGGGACTCAAAGCGGTTGACCGCGCCGAACTGGCGGAACAACCCGGCCAAAAAGTCGGCCGCGGCCCCCCGCAGCTGCGGGTTGGCCCCGTCCAGGCGCACGCCGCCCACCGTGACCTGCTCGCCGCGCAGGATCCCCTCCAGCAGCGGCTGATCGGTCAAAAAGATCAGGTTGGGCCGCAGCAGCGTCAGGATCGCCTCGGCGCGCGCGCGGTTGAGCGCGTCGCTCTCCTCCGGCGCGAGCGCGTCGGCCAGCGCCTGCACGTCGAGCTCGCCCGCGCCCACGGCCTCGACCAGCTTCTGCACCAGCGCGTTCACGGCCGCCCCGCGCAGCTCGGGCGTGGCACCGTCGGCGGCTTGAGCTTCGAGCGCGGCGCGCGAGCGGCGCGCGCTCAGCAGGCGCTGTCCCAGCGCCTCGCCCGCGACCGCCCGCAGCGCGGGGCTCACTGAGGGATCGCCGGCCAGCGCCTCCAGCGTTTCGATTCCCGTCTCCGCCGCGCGCAGGCTCGGGGCGAGCGCGCCGGCCGCGGCCGCCTGCAGCTCGGCGTTCTCCCGGCCCACGACCCGTTCGAGCTCGAAGGGTGATCCGCCCGCGACCCCGCGCAGCGTCCCGGTGTCGAGCCCCGCGAGGAAGCCGTCCAGCCGCAGCACGGCCGCCCCCGCGGCCGCCCGGCGCAGCGCGGGCGTCTCGCCCTCGTTGGCCGTTTCCAGGAGCGTCTCGGTGCTCAAGGGGCCGTTGGCCCAGACCTGGGCCAGCGCGTCGACCGCCGCCACGCGCAACGCTTCCGTGACCCCGTCGCGCGCCGTGCGCTCGAGCGCGTCGACCGCGGGCGGCTCGGCCAGCCAGAGCTGGCTCAACAGCGCCCCCGCACGAGTGCGCACGGGCGCGAACTCGCCCTCCCCGGCCAGCGCGATCAGCGCCGCGCGCGTCAGGTCCGCCGTCACGGTCCGCGCCGCCAGCGCTTGGGCGGCCGCCCCCCGCAACTCGGGGGTGGCGCCCTCGCGGGCGAGCCGTTCCAGCTCGGGTGTGGGCACGTCCGCGTCGACCCAGAGCGCGGCCAGCGCCTGCGCCGCGGCGCGGCGCACCTCGGGCAGCAGGTCGGTGGTGGCCAGTTGCACGAACCCGTCCAGAGAACGGGCCAGCGCCCCGCCGCCCAGCAGGGCGAGCAGGGCGAGCGTCAGCAGCGCGCTGCGGAGGTGACGGTTCATAAAGGGCTCCTGTGTGTGAGTTTAGTCGGCCGCGGGCTGCCCTTGACGCGCTCCCTCCGGGGCGAGCAGCGGCGCGCCGGTGGCCAGCGGCCCCAGCGTGGGACCGGGCTCCTGACCCGGCTCGGCTTCGACGATGCGGCGGCGGCGGTAGTCGGTCGAGCGCTCGACCGGGACGCGGCCGATGCCCCGAATCATGCGCACGTAGTCGGCAAACGAGCGGAACGTCCCGTGTGCCCCGCCGGCGCGCTGGGTGATCTCCTCGCTCAAGAGCGTGCCCATCAGATCGTTGCCGCCGCAGTCGAGCAGGTGCAGCGCGCGTTCGTCGCCGTACTTCACCCAGCTCACCTGCACGTTTTCGACGTTGTCCAGGTACAGGCGCGCAACCGCGATCATCAGCTCGTCCTCTTCGTCGCTGGACGACCCCGTGACCATGCCCATCTGAAACAGCGGCGTATTGGGGTGGACGAACTTGAGCGGGACGAACTCGGTGACGTTGCCGGTGCGGTCCTGCAGCGCGCGGACGACGTCTAAGTGCATGACGCGGTGCATCTCGTTTTCGACGTGGCCGTACATGAGCGTCGCGGTCATGGGCAGGCCCGCCGCGGCTGCGCCCTCCATCCCTTTGACCCACTCAGCCGAGTCGATCTTGCCGGGGCAGATCACGTCCCGGACCTCGTCGACCAGCACCTCGGCGGCCGTGCCCGGCACGCTGTCCAGCCCGGCCTCAGCCAGCGCCCCGTAGACGCGCGCGTAGGACCAGTCGGTCCCGCGCTTGGCGTGGTAGGCCTCCTCGGGCGTCATCGAGTGCAGGTGGACGCCGGCGACCTTCATGGCGCGCAGCTGCGCGACGTAGCTGCCGGGGTCGGCGTCGAACAGGCTCGGCGGCTTGTAGTTGGCTGGGTGCTTTTCGAGGGCCCGCCGGTGGGCCTCGTCCAGCACGAAGGCCGGGTGCAGGCCGCTCACCGAGCAGATCTCGGAAACCCCCTGGCGCACGCCCCAGGCCGCCAGCCTGTGGGTTTGCTCGACCGTGCGCGTGAAGCCGTCGTGCGCTTGAGTGGCGGATTTTTCGAACAGGTGGGCCGAGTCCTTGAAGTTGCAGAACAGACAGCCCACGGTGCAGGCCGTGGTCACGTTCAGGTTCATGTTGGCCACGAAGGTGACCTCGTCGCCGCAGAGCTCGCGGCGACGTCGATCGGCCAGCGCCAGCACGCGCGCCTTGCGCTCGGGGTCGACCCCCGGCCGGTCCGTGCCCGTGGTGAGCAGCTCGACGCCCTGTTCGACGGTCAGCCGCTCCCCGCGCCGGGCGGCTTCGAAGGCTGTCTCGAAGGTCGTCTCCGTTTGCGGGAGGTGGGCGAAGTCGTATTCCTTGGGGCGCGCGCCGGCGCGCGCCGCGTACAGGTCAGCCATGGGACACCTCGCTTTGGGGAACTGCAGAGACACAGAGGGTCGCAGAGGAGGTTCTCCTTATCCCGTCATTCTGAGCGAAGCGAAGAAATCCCCTCGCAGGCCCACGCCCGCTGGACCCGAATGCCGTGATCATCCCGCCACCGCCGTTCGCAAGAACGCCTCGAAGCGCGGCGCTTGCAGCGCCGCCCGAATGCGCTCGCCGAGCCAGCCTGCGCGCTCCAGATACTGTGGGTAAACCGGCAGCCGCTCGACTAAGCGCTTGCCGTGGCGGGCGGCCAGGGCCTCCAGCGCGCGCAGCGCGGGCCACTTGTAGTCGGGGTTGATGTAGTCGTCGGTCAGGGGCGAGACGCCCCCAAGGTCGCCCACGCCGCAGTCCAGCAGCGGTTCGACGTCGGAGAGGTTGGGCGGCACTTGCACCTCGACCTCGGGCGGCAGCGTCGCGCGCGCCATGGCCACGACGCGGCGCATCGTCTCGACGTCGGGCGCGGGGCGCTTCCAGCGGCGGTTGGGCACGACGCTCTGGACGATGACCTCCTGAAGGTGGCCGTAGGCCTCGTGCAGGCGGCGCAGGCAAAGCAGGCTGGCGGCGCGGTCTTCCCAAGTTTCGCCGATCCCGACCAGGATGCCCGTGGTAAACGGTACCTGTTGCCGGCCCGCATACTCGAGCGTCTGCAGGCGCCGGCCCGGCTCCTTGCGCCGCGCCCCGGCGTGGGCCGGCACGTCGGCGCACGTCTCGAGCATGACGCCCATCGAGGCGTTCACCGCCTTCAGGTCGCGCAACTGGTCCCAGGTGAGGTCCCCCGGGTTCGAGTGCGGCAGCAGGCCGAGCTCGAGCGCCCACTCGCAGGCGCGCAGGTGCAGCGCGTGCAGCGAGCCGTAGCCGCGACGCTCCAACTCGTCGCTCAGTTCGGTGTAACGGTCGTCCGGTCGGTCCCCGAACGTAAACAGCGCCTCGACGCAGCCGGCCCCGGCGGCCCGGCTCAGGGTCGTTTTGATCTCGTCGTCGCTCAAGGTTTTGGATTGGCCCGGCACGTCGTAGTAGGTGCAGTAGGCGCACGTGTAGCGGCAGGCCGTCGTGAGCGGGAGGAAGGCGTTCCGGCACACCGTGAGTTCGTCCGGTGCGCCCACGTCGGCCGGGGTCACGGCCAGCACGCGCGCGATTTGCCGTTCCGAAAACGTGTAGTCGAGCTGAAGCTCGAACCGCTCGACGCCCGGCACGCGATAGGCCATCTGCAACGCCCTCCCTGCGAATGTTGGGGGCCCATCATACACCCTGCACTTCCCCGGGGCGACCGCGCCGCGAGGTCGCGAAGCCGTTCCCCGACAAGCGGACAGGCGTCTTTGCTGAGCCGCGCTGCGGGGCGTAGGCTAAGAGCGCTTTTTCGCGCATTGGCGAACGCATTTGAGGGACTTCTAGAGAGTGGAGGGATGCCATGCCGACCCGCATTCGACGTACCCTGTGGCTCGTCGCGTTGCTGTTGAGCCTGCCGCTGGCGCTCAACGCGCAGGATCAGGCCCAGCAGATCACCGATGACAACGGGAACAAGCAGTTCGCGCGCATCAGCCGGGACGGCGGCACGGTGGCCTACGTGGGCGCCGTCGTGCCCGAGGACGCGGCCAACGGCTGCGTGGCGATCACGGACGACAACCAGGCCCTGTTCTGGGGCCCCAGCGACGGCGCGGGCGACCCGCAGGTCCTGGTCGAGGGCGTGGGGCCGATCGAGTCGCCCTCGCTGAGCGCCAACGGCCGCCGGATCGCGTTCGCGCGCCGCGCCGCGCCCGCGCCGCCCTCGGAGGACGGACAGGGCGGTGGCGGGGACGAGCCCAGCGGCCCGGAGCAGGAACCCGTCCCCGCGCCGAGCGACGACGACCCGTTCGCCGTGTTCGTCCTCGACGTCGGCGGCAGCCAAGGGCCGGTTCAAATCTCCCAAATCGACCCCGAGGCCGAGACGCCGCAGGACGCGCGCCACCCCATGCTGAGCGCCGACGGCGCGACCGTGGTCTACGAGCAGGGCGGCGACATCTACGCCGCGCCGGCCGACGGCTCGGGGGGCCCTGAGAACCTGACCCAGAGCCCCGAATTCCTGGACCACAGCCCCACGATCGGCGACAACGGCGCGCAGATCGCCTTCAGCTCGGACGGCGACTACCTGGGCACCAACGCCGACGGGGACGAGGAGATCTTCGTGATGACCTCGCTGGGCGCGGGGAGGCGCCAGCTCACGAACAACGCCGTGCCGGACCGCCACCCCTGGATCAGCGGGGATGCGGCCTGGGTGGCCTTCGAGCGCGAGTTCAACGGGCAGGTCGACGTGTTCGTGGTGCCGGCCGACGGCTCGGCCGCGGCCTTCGACCTGACCAGCACGTCGGGCGAAAATGAGACCTTCCCCAGCCTGAACACGGACGGCGCCGTGGTGGTCTTCCAGACCGGGAGCGAGGGCAACGTCCACTATGCGCAGATGAACCGGGACGGCAGCGAGCGCGTGCGGCTCTCCAAGGCGGCCTCCCCCGCGCTCGAGGGCGTCAACATCGTCCTCAGCGGCGACGGCTCGCGCGCGGCGTTTGCCGCGCAGGAAGGCGCCACGCTCTGCCGCCAGGTGTTCGTGAGCGGCGCCCAGCCCAACGGTCCGCCGCTGGCCGACGGCGGCGGCGACCAGACCGTGCAGGTGGGCGCCACCGTCCAGCTCGACGCCTCCAACTCCAGCGACCCGGACGACGACGTGCTCGGCTTCGCGTGGGCCTTCGTGCAGAAGCCCGAGGGCAGCGAGGCGACCCTCGACGAGCCCAACAGCGCGGCGCCCAGCTTCGTCGCCGACGTCGAGGGCGAGTACCTGCTCGATTTGACCGTGAGCGACGGGCGCGAGGGCACGGACGCCGACAAGGTGCGCGTGACCGCCACGCCCGAGGCCCCGGACGAGCCCGGCGATCCGGGCGATCCCGGCGACGGGAACGGCGACGCCTCGATCGAGACGGCGCTGGACGAAAACGACAACGATATCATCGATGACGCCGAGATGGCTCGCGCCATCGAGCTCTGGGTGTTGGGCGACCCCGTGCCGGGCACCGACGGGCGCGTGATCGACGACGACAAGATCTTCGAGCTCATCGCGCTCTGGGTCCAGGGCGCGCCCATCGGCGGCAGCGCGGAGGCCCCTCAGCGCGTCTGAACCGAACGCGCCGACCCGCGGGCGGGCCCCAACGCGCGGCCCGCCCGCGCCTTCACCGGAAAACGACCTGCGCCCGCCCGTCTCGTCCCAGCCTTGAAAGCCGTTTCCTTGGGACGTTGTTTCGCCTCCCCGCCGCCCGGTGCGAAGCGCCTGTCCTCTTGATGGGGGACAAACGTCCTTCTACAATGCGGGCACGGAGGTAACACCCATGCAACGTTGGCTCAATTTCGTGGTCATGGTCACCCTGGCGGTCATGGTGGGCGTGAGCATCAACGCCAACCAGCAGGCGCTGGAACAGGCGCGTCGCCAAGCCTACCTTGAAACGCACCCCGAAATCACGAGCGAGCTGGCGGACGCCATCCTGCGCGGCCGCCTGCAGGAGGGGATGAGCCCCGCCCAGGTCGCCGTCAGTTGGGGCGAGCCCGACGGGACGCTCACCCCGGAGGGCAGGCCGGAGGTCGCGCTGTGGGCCTATCCCAAGGGCATGGTCTGGTTCGAGCACGGGCACCTGCGCGAGTGGGGCGCGGTCCGCGGCCGGTTCGAAACCGGCGCCGACCTCGTGCGCCGCGTCGCCTACGTGCTCACCCACGAGCTCGACGAGCGCACGGAAACGCTCATCCGCAAGGGAAGCATCACCAACGAGATGACCCCGGAGCAGGTGCGCGCCAGTTGGGGCGAGCCCGACGAGATCCTGCCGCTCATGAGCGAGACGCTGGGCGAAACGCTCCTTTGGGTCTACAACCAGGGCGAGCAGCGGCAGGTCACCATCACCTTCCAGGAGGACCGGGTGCTGGACTGGTCGGAGGTCCGGGCCGTGCAACCCCAAACATGAGCGAGGGGGGGAGTCGGCGTCGCCCGGAGGCGCTGCCCCGGGTGACCGAAAGGCACCTGTGGCAAGCCGGCCTGACCCCCTTCCGTGCCCGCGACCGACACGGGCACGTCCTGATCCGGGTGGAGGAATACCCCCGCTGGGGCCTGCGTTGCCACCAGAGCCGGGCGTGGCACCTGTGGACGCTCTTTGAGGAAGCCGCCGCCGAAAACCCGGACCCATCGGGCTACGTCACGCTCATCACGGTGGACCGCCGCGACGACAGCGAGGTGGCCACCTTCCGCTGGACGCTGCTCGACGCCTGGCTGCGCGGGGAATCCCCTTTGATCTGGCCGCGCCGCCGGCCGCGCGTGGGCTTCGCCCACCACCGCATGCTGGAGGAGGCCGCCTCCGACAGCGAGGCGATTCCGCTGCTGGTCAGCCGCCAGCTGGGCCGGCCCGTGCTGTTGAGCCTGCCGCTGGCCACGCTCAAGGCCTGGACGAACGCGTTCCCGCCCCCCGAGGGATCCGACCCCGAAGGCGAACAGCTCTCGCTCGCGCTCTGGGGCGGACCCCACTAGAGGACACCCGTGCAGGAAACCCTAGCCCTGTTGCGATCCTGGTTCGACGCCCCCGGCGGGCAGGCGCTCGCGTTCGTGCTGGGGTCGCTGCTGGCGGCCTGGGTCGTGGACCTCGCCGTCACGCGCGTGCTCAGGCGGCTCACCCAGCGCACGCGCTCGACCGCCGACGACCGAATCGTGGCCGCGCTGCACCGGCCCGTGTTCACCAGCGTCGTGCTCGTCGGGCTCTACCTGGCGATCAACCGCCTGAGCGCGCCCGACCCGCCGTTGTTGGTCGAGCCGTTCCCGTTTATCCTGATCGCCTCGATCAAGACGCTGGCGGTCGTTTTGTGGGGCGTGGCGGCGTTCCGGCTCTCGAGAATCGTGCTGGAGGGGCTCAGCGGCATGGCCGACCGCGTGCGCTGGCTCGACGCGCGCACGCTCCCGCTGTTCGACAACGTCGCCAAGATCGCGATCTTCGGCCTGGGGATCTACTTTTTCATGCTGAGCTGGCAGATCGACCTGACGGCCTGGCTGGCCTCGGCCGGCGTGATCGGGATCGTGCTGGGGCTGGCGGCCAAGGACACCGTGGCCAACCTGTTCGGCGGCATGTTCATCCTGGCCGACGCGCCCTACAAGGTGGGCGACTTCATCATTCTGGAGACGGGCGAGCGCGGGCGCGTGACCCAGATCGGGCTGCGCAGCACGCGGGTGCTCACGCGCGACGACGTCGAGATCACCATCCCCAACGCCCAGATCGCGAGCGTCAAGATCACCAACGAGTCCGGCGGGCCGTGGGAGAAGGAGCGCGTGCGCGCCACCGTGGGCGTGGCCTACGGCTCCGACATCGAAGACGTGCGCCGCGCCCTTGTCGGGGCCACCGAGCGCGCCGAGCACATCGCGCGCGAGCCCGCGCCCAGGGTGCGCTTCCGCGAGTTCGGCGACTCGGCGCTGATCTTTCAGGTGCTCTGCTGGGTGGACGAGCCCGTCGTGCGCGGCCGCGCGTTGGACGCGCTCAACACGGCCATCTACAACGCGCTCAACGACGCCGGAATCCAGATCCCGTTCCCGCAGCGCGACGTCCACATCAAGCAGGCGCCGGAGGCCGGCGAAAACCAAACGTAGGGGCGCACGGCCGTGCGCCCCTACGGACTAGCCCTTGCAGGTAGATTCTGGTGCTAGATCGAGCTCGACGGCGTCTGCCAGACGATCCCGATGCTGCTCAGGTAGCTCATGTGCGGGTTGCCCACGATGTCGATCTCGGGCTTGAGGCCTGTACCCTCGGGGCTCACCACCGCGGCGCCCTCGTCGGGCAGGCAGTCGGTGGGCTCGGCGTCGTCGCCGATTACCGAGTTGACGTTGAAGGCGTCGTCGCCCGCGCTCAAGGGGATCGTGATCGTGATCCGGTCCCCGCTCACCGAGACGTCCGCGTCGTCCACCACGGCCAGCGTGTCGGTGTCGAGGATGGGATAGTTGCCGTCGCCGTTGCGCTCGAACATCGACAGGAAACGGTCCGAGCCGATGGCCGAGGGCGGCGTGCTCGGGCAGTACGTGCTGTTGGCCGAGTTGGCGCCCGTGGCAAAGCTCTGGTCCGTGTCCATGTCCAGGAAGCCGCCGAAGTCGCCGGCCTGCACCACGCCGCCCACCGGCGCGATGTCGCCGGTTGTGATCGCCGCGCTCAGCGTGTAGGTCACGATCAGCTCGGCCGCGGTGCGCTCGAGCTTCAGGCTGGTGACGTCGTAGGCCGCGCCGTTGAAGGCGTCGACGTCGCTGTCGACCAGCTCGGCCGTCTTGGGCGGCGCGATGGTCACGGTGGCCTCGCCCGTGGCCGTGCCCTTGGTGGCCTCGACCGTGACCAGCGTGACGTCGGTGATCCCGGCGCTGGGCGCGGTGTAGACGCCCGTCGAGGCGTCGATGCTGCCCGGCCCGGCGCTCACCGACCAGGTCACGCCCACCACGGGCGCGCCGTTGTTGGTGCTGGCGCTGAAGGCCACGCTCTCGCCCAGCTCGACCACGGTGGCCGCGGGCGCGACCACGATGGTGACGGCCCCGATGCAACCGGCCAGCCCCAAAAGCGCGCCCAGGATCAGGAGCGCGGTCAGATTTTGCGTGCGGCTTCGGCCCTTCCATAACTGTTGAATCATCGTTCCTCCCGACGTATAAAACTTCATAATCACGGATCACCCCAAAGCGGCGACACTTGCTCCGTCCAGGGTAAACCGCAGGTCACGCGTTCAATAGCCCACGCTTCAAGCGCAAAGCGGACGTTCAGCGACCTCGGCGGGGGACACTTGGGAGATCGGCGGGGACCAGCGGATACCGCCTGGCACCTCATTTCTGGTAAAATGGAACCGGATAGAGGTAGAAGGAGGTCACAATGGCCCGAAAGCGTGCCAAGCGACTTAGGGAGCTGCTCGGCCGGCTCTTGGGCCGGCCGCGTGGGCGCAAGGTTCTGGCGGGGAGTTAGGGAGAAAAAAGCGAGAAGATCACGTCATCTGCCTGCAGGGGTGCAGCCACCTGTGCCCCTACAATGCTCTTGCCAGCCCGCGCGCCCAGCGGTCCGCCGCTTGAATCGCCTCCAGCGTTGCGGGCTGGGGATCGTGGCATTCCAGCGCCTCCCGAATCCCCGCCGCGATATCCGTGAACGGGATTTCTCCGTTCAAGAAGCGCGACACCAGGACCTCGTCGGCCGCGTTGGCGACGGCGGGCGCGGTGCCGCCGGCCTTGCCCGCTTCCACCACGGCCCCGAACGCGGGGTAGCGCGCGGGGTCGAGTTCCCCGAAATCCAATCTGAGTCCCGCCCAGTCCAGGCGCGGCGCGTCCAGCGGGCGGTGGCGCGGGGCGGTGAGCGCGAACTGGATCGGCACGCGCATGTCGGGCGCGCCCAGGTGGGCCAAAAACGCCCCGTCGGCCAGCTCGACCAGGCCGTGGACCACGCTCTGCGGGTGCAGCAGGGCGCGCATGCGCTCGTAGGGGAGCGAAAAGAGCCAGTGCGCCTCGATCAGCTCGAACGCCTTGTTCACGAGCGTGGCCGAGTCCACCGTGATCCGCGCGCCCATGTTCCAGTTGGGGTGCTTGAGCACGTCGTCCGGCGCCGCGTCCTTCAAGCGCTCCAGCGGCCAGTCGCGCAGCGCGCCGCCCGAGGCGGTGATCCAGAGGCGCGCGACCTCCTCGGGCTCCCGGCCCTCCAGCAGCTGCCAGAGCGCGCTGTGCTCGCTGTCGACGGGCAAGAGCTGCGCCCCGCCACACGCCAGCGCTTCTTTCACGAGCTGGCCCCCGACCACGAGCGACTCCTTGTTGGCCAGCGCCACGTCGATTCCCGCCTCCAGCGCGGCCAGCGTGGGCGGCAGGCCCGCCGAGCCGACCAGCGCGTTCAACACGCGCTCGGCGCCGCTCTCGGCGGCGCATTGGATCAGCCCTTCGGGGCCGTGGACGATCTCGACGGACGCCTTCAGGCGTGCAGCGAGCCGGTCGGCTTCGTCGGGCCCTGCCACGCAGACAAGTTGAGGTCGGAACCGTTCGATCTGCCCGGCGAGCCGGTCGACGCGGCGCCCGGCGGCCAGCGCGCTGAGTTGGAACGTGTCGGGGTCAAATCCGGAAAGAACGTCGAGCGCTTGCGTCCCGATGGAGCCGGTGGCGCCGAGGAGGGCGAGCTTCACGTCCCCTGGGGCTGGCCCTTGGGCTTGGGACCGCCCAGGAGCGTGTCGAGCTGTTCGGCCTCCAGCGTTTCGACCTCGAGCAGCTTTTTGGCCACGACGTGCAGCGCGTCCAGGTTGCCTCTAAGCAACTCGACCGCCCGCTTGTAGCACGTCTCGATGATGCCCTTGATCTCCTTGTCGACCAGCGAGGACATGGCCTCGCTGTGCTCGTGGTTGAGCACCAGGTCCTGGCCCAAAAAGACGTTGCCGTTCTCGCGAGCCAGGTTGACCGGACCGACGGACTCGCTCATGCCGTAGCTCACCACCATGCGCTTGGCCAAGTCCGTGGCCTTGCGCAGGTCGTCGAAGGCGCCCGTGCTGATCTCGTCGAACACGACGTCCTCGGCCGCGCGCCCGCCCAGGATGCCGGTGAGCCGTTGCAGCAGCTCCTCCTGGGTGTAGAGGTGCTTGTCCTCCTCGGGGATGGAGAGCGTGTAGCCCAGCGCGGCGTCGCCGCGCGGGACGATGGTGACGCGGTGCACGGGGTCGGCCTTAGGCAAGAGCCTGCCGACCAGGGCGTGGCCGGCCTCGTGGTAGGCGATCTTGACCTTCTCCTCGTCGTTGATGAGGTGGCTCTTGCGCTCGATGCCGGCGATCACGCGGTCGATGGCGTCTTCGAAGTCCTGCATCGAGATCTGCTTGTGTCCGCGACGCGCGGCCAGCAGCGCGGCCTCGTTGCACAGGTTCTGCAGGTCGGCGCCCACGAAGCCCGGCGTGCGGCGCGCCAGCAATTGCAGGTCGACGTCGTCGGCCAGCTTCTTGGTGTGGGCGTGCACGCCCAGGATGGCCTCGCGCCCGCGCACGTCCGGGGCCGGGACCGAGATCTTGCGGTCGAAGCGACCCGGGCGCAACAGCGCGGCGTCCAGGATGTCGGGCCGGTTGGTGGCCGCGATGATGATGACGTGTTCGTTCTTCTCGAAGCCGTCCATCTCGCTCAGGAGCTGATTCAGGGTCTGCTCGCGCTCGTCGTGGCCGCCGCCGATGCCGGCGCCGCGCTTGCGGCCCACGGCGTCGATCTCGTCGATGAACACGATCGTGCCGCGCTGGCCCTTGGCCTCCTCCTTGGCGCGCTTGAACAGGTCGCGCACGCGCGCGGCCCCCACGCCCACGAACATCTCGACGAAGTCCGAGCCCGAGATGGTGAAGAACGGCACGCCCGCCTCGCCCGCGATCGCGCGGGCCAACAGGGTCTTGCCCGTGCCGGGCGAGCCCACCAGCAGCACGCCCTTGGGGATCTGCGCGCCGATCTCGGTGAACTTCTGCGGGTGGCGCAGGTAGTCCACGATCTCGGAGACCTCTTCCTTGACCTCGTCGATGCCGGCCACGTCCTGGAACGAGACCTCGGGGTACTCCTTGTTGACGAGCTTGGCCTGGCTGCGCGAGAACGAGAGCGCGTTGGCGCCCTCGCCCTGCATGCGCCGCATCATGTAGATCCAGATAAACACCAACAGCAAGATGGGCAGGACCGAGATCAGCACCGAGAGGAGCCAGGAGGGGTCTTCCGGGTTCTCGCCGTTGACCACGACGTCGTTGGCCAGCAGCGTCTCGACCAGCTGGCCGTCCTCCAGCGGGAGCACGGTCTTGAACTGGTCGCCGTTTTGGAGCCGGCCCTCGATCTCGTTGCCGCGGATGGTCACCTCGACGACCTGGCCGCCCTTGACCTGGGCGATGAACTCGGAGTAGGTCATGTCCGCGCGGGAATCCGACTCGCCGAACAACTGCTGCAGCAGGATGAGCGAGAAGATCACCGCGATGATGACGAACGCGATGTTGCGGAAGTTGCGGTTGCGGCGCTGGAAGTCCTCGGCCCGCTTGGGATCCTTCAAAGGCGAATCTCCTTCGTGTGCGGCGGTTCCTCGTCTCGATTCCGACGCAATCGATTGTACCACGCCGACGGATACCCGTCAAATTGACCATTCCTTCTCGTTTTTCGTGCGTGCCGCCTTCGCCGCCCGTTGCGGGAAGGGAAAAACGCTCGACCTTTAGGCGCTTTGCGCGGTGGGGCTTACACGCGGCGCAGCTCGACCACGCGCTCGATCTTGGCGCGCACGAGGTCGACGGCCACGCGGTTGAGCCCCTCGGGGATGATGATGTCGGCGCGTGCCTTGGTGGGCTCGACGAACGCCTCGTGCATGGGCTTGACGGTCTCGCGGTACTGGCGCATGACCGAGTCCATCGTGCGGCTGCGCTCGCGGGTGTCGCGCGCCAGGCGGCGCAGCACGCGCTCGTCGGCCTCGGCGTCGACGTAGACCTTCAAGTCGAGCCGGTGCGTGAGCTCGTCGCCGTAGAGCGCCAGGATGCCTTCGACCACCACGATGTGGCCCGGGTGGAGCCGGATGCTCTTGTCCAGCCGTTTGTGGCGCGTGAAGTCGTAGACCGGCATGTCGATGGGCTCGCCGACGCGCAGTTGATCCAGGTGGTCGATCAGGAGTTCCCACTCGAAGGCGTCGGGGTGGTCGTAGTTGATCCCCTCGCGCTGCTCGAAAGGGAGGTGCTTCATGTCGCGGTAGTAGCTGTCGAGCGGGACGATGGTGACCCAGTCGTCCGGGATGCCGTCGACCAGGGCGCGGGCGATCGTGGTCTTGCCGCTGCCCGTGCCGCCGGCGATCCCCATGAAAAACACGTCGCTCACACCGCACCTCCTGGCAAGTCCTGGGGTCAGTGTACCCCTGGCGGTGCGGGACGTCCACACCGGACTTCCGGGGCGCGGGGCGGCCGCAACGCGTTGTGATTCGCGCCCGAGCGGGTATAGTGTTGCACGGCAAATCACCCCGATCCAACACAAAGCCCGCGCGGTTTTATCCCCGTCAGGCGGAGCGGCGGTGGCTTGCACATTCTGCCAAGAAAGGACGGTGAGGACGGTGGCTTGTCAAACGCGGAACGCCCGGCCCGCCGGGGCGCGATCCCGCACCGACAACCCACGGTCCATTCATGTCGTTTAACTGCCAAATTTGCGGTCAACACTTCCGTAACGCGCCGATGCGCCAGGTCACCCAGACCCGGCCCGTCACCTACGAGACCCAGATCATCAACGAGAAGGGACGTCAGATCGGGAACGTCAACTCGACCGGCTACGAGGTGTCCCGGGAGGTCGACGTCTGCGCCGACTGCGCCAGCAAGGAATCCAACGGCGCCGCCGCCCAGGCCGAGGGCAAGGTCGTCAAGAGCACGACCGTCAAGCAGAAGCGCAAGAAGTCCAAGGACAAGGACAAAGACAAGGACTGAGCACAGCCCGCGAGGCCTTCGATCGTGGCGGAAAGGCCTTGCTAGGCTGCAAGCCCCCAGATCCGGGGGGAGGCCAGCTCGATCGAGTTGCCGTCCGGGTCGCGAAAGTAGAGCGAGCGCCCGCCCTGGGGCCAGGCCACCTCGGCCTCTATCTCGACGCCAGCCGCTTGCAGATGCGCGCGCCAGCGGGGGAGGGCATCCTCGGCGGCGGCGAAGGCCACGTGCCCCGGCCCGCGCGCGCCGTGCGGGGGGATGTCGCCGTCGGCCTCGGCGGTGGCGTCGGGGTCGAACAGCAGGAACACGGCCCCCTCGCAGCGGAAGAAGACGTGCCGTTCGGGAGCGCGCGCGAGCACGGTCAGGCCGAGCACGTCGCGGTAGAACGCTTCCGCTCGCCCAAGGTCGTCCACGTAGAGGCAGGTTTCCAGGACGCGGCAGGCGCGCAAGCGGATCGCCCCTCAGCGCGCCGCGGCCAGCGCGCCCACGGACCCGGACAGGTCGAGCTCTGAGCCCACGTTGTAGCCGGCGGTCGCGCCCAGCGCGCTCAGCAGCGGGACCCCGCCGATGAGCACCACCGGCCCCAGGTCCCCCGAGACAAACGGCCCGACGTTCTGCAACAGGGTGAGGGCCAGAAACCCCATCCCCTCGCCGGCCGCCCCGCCCACCAGTGCGAGCCAGACGTTGCCCTCGACGCCGTTGAGGTGGCCCACCAGGCTCACGCCGGCGGTCGCGCCCACCGGCGTCCCGATCAGGTAGCCCAGCGCCCCCGGGGCCAGGCAGGCCAGCCCGCCGTAGCTGTCGCCGGCGCCCACCGTGCTCAGGCAGGCGAAAAACCCGAGCAAAAAGCCGCCCACGCCGCCGCCCGCCGCGCCCAGCCAGCCGCCCAGCAGCTCGTAACCGAAAAACGTCCCCGGATCGATGACTTCCATCACTCGAACCTCCCTTTGCAGTCAGAAAGCAGTGCTACGCAAACAGCCCCTTCTCCCTTTGAAAAGGGAAGGGGGGGGAATCCCGCAAAACCCGCTCATTCGTCCTCGATGCAGCCCAGCTCCCGCCCCCGCTCGCGCATGGATTCGATGCGCTGGTTCGTCCACCAGAAGTCGAACAGCGAGACGGCCGTGCCGGCCGCGAAAAAGCCCACGATGACGAGCTTGGGGTCGAAGGGCAGTCCCAGGATGTCTTGTACGTCCAAAAAGGCCACGGCCCCGGCGAACAGGACGCCGCCGACCGCCGTGCCCACGGCGCGCTGCGCCCGCTCGGGCAGCGGCTCGAACTCCTCCTGCCACACGATGCAGTCGTAGGTGAAGGGCACGCCCAGGTCTTTGGGTTGGGCGACCAAGGGCTGCGCGCCCGCCGCGACCAAGCCGAGCAGCACCAGTGCGACCACCGTTGCTCTCATGTCCCCTCCTCGCGCCGTCGAAGGTAATGAGCGTCACGTTCGGGGGCAAGGTCGCTTGTCCGCCGCCGAGGGGATGTGGTATCTTGGACGCTTGGCGTCCGGTTGCCTCATCCTTCATCCCTTGCCGGACGCGTCAACCGCGCAACGAAGGAGGCATGTGCGTGAAGGGCGAACACGGTTTGGCCAAGACGTTGAAGGCAAACGGCGTGGCGCTGGCGGCGGGCGTGTACGGCGACCCGTGCACCGCGCTGCTGCGGGCGCTCAGTGAGGCCGGGGTGCCCGTCGAGGTGAGCGTCGAGGAGAAGAGCGCGCTGGCCCAGGCGCTCGGGGTCTCGGTGGCTGGTGGGCGTGCCGTGGTGGCCTTCAAGCAGGTGGGCGTCAACGTGGCCGCCGACGCGCTGGTGGGCGCGGCCACCCACGGGACGGGCGCGGGGCTGCTCGTGCTCGCCGGCGACGACCCCGGCGCGGCCAAGTCGACCAACGAGCAGGACTCGCGCTGGTACGCGCGCTTGAGCGAGCTGCCCGTGCTCACCCCGCACGACGCCGACGGCCTCGCGCGCGCGGCCGTCGAGGGGCTCGAGCTGTCCGAGACGCTCGGGCTGCCCGTCCTGCTCCAGCTCACGGCCCGGCTCACCCAGGACGAGGGCGAGGTGGGCGACTACACCGCAAACACGACCGGCGCCTTCGACCGCGACCGGCCCTGGGGCCGCTTCATGCTGGAGCGGCACAAGTACCTGCACCAGGAAATCTATCCGCGGCTGCTCGAAACAATCGAGGCGTCCGAGCTGCACCGGGTCACAAGCGGCGATGGCCCCGACGGCGCCATCTCGTGCGGCGGTGCGTCCCAACTGGTCCAGGTTCCAAACCACTTCGCGCTCGGCTACGCCTACCCGCTGCCCGAACGCAAGCTGGTCGACTATCTCAAGGGGCTGAAACGGGTCCTGATCGTCGAGGAGGTCGCGCCGGTCGTCGAGGAGGCCGTGCGCTCGCTGGCCCACGCGCACGGGATCGACGTTTCCGTGCTGGGCCGGCTCAGCGGCCACCTGCCGCGCGTGGGGGCCCTGACGGCCGAGGCCGTGGCCGGCGCCTTCGACCTCGAACCCGAGGGGTTGAACTTCGACGTGACCCAGGAGCCCAACCAGGGGATATTTCAGCTCCCCTGCGGCGGGTTCGAGCCGCTCTACCGCGCGCTCGACGCCGCGCTGCCGGAAGGGTACCCCGTGGCCGGCGACGTGGGCTGTTCCATCCTGCACGGCTACTTCCCGCCGCAGGTGGTGGACACGGCCTACGCGCTCGGGACGAGCGTGGCCACCGGCGCGGGCCTGAGCTTCAACGGGGACAAGGGCGTGGCGGTCGTGGGCGACACGGGCTTTTTGCACTCGGGGATCACCGCGCTGCTGAACGCCGCTGCGCACGGGCACGACCTGCTCGTCATCGTGCTCCACAACGGGATCGCCGGCATGACGCCGGGCCACCTGGACCTGCCCGGCATGGAGCGCATCCCCCTGTTGATCGAGGCCTGCGGCGTTGACGCACTCGACGAGCTCGACGTCGAGGCCGATTCGGAGGCCGACATGCGGGCGGCGATCGAGAAACGGCTCGGACAACGGGGCGTCCACGTCGTGCTCGCCCGCGGCCAGGGCCGGATCTGGGGGACGTGATGCGCGCGCTCAGCGAGGCCCAGCTCGACGCGCTCCGGGGGCTGCTGCCGGCCGAGCGCCTGTCGCGGAACCAAAGCGAGCTGGCCGCGCACGCCCGCGACGAATCGGCGCACGACGAGTCCCCTCCCGACCTCGTCTTCTACGCGCGGACGACCGAGGAGATCGCGGCGCTGCTGCGCTACTGCAACGCCGAAAACATCCCGGTCACCCCCTGGGGCGCGGGCACGAGCCTGGAGGCCAACCCCGTGCCCCTGCGCGGCGGGGTCTCGCTGGACCTCGCGCGCATGGACAAAATCCTGGCGGTGCGCCCCGAGGATTTCCAGGTCACGGTCCAGCCCGGCGTCATCCTGCAGGATTTGAATGAAAAACTCAGCAAACACGGCCTGTTTTTCCCGCCCGACCCGGGCGCGCCCTGCTCGATCGGCGGCATGGTGGCCAACAACGCCGCCGGCATCCGCGCCATGAAGTACGGCGCCACCAAGGACTACGTGCTGCAGCTCGAGGTCGTGCTGGCCGGTGGGGAGGTCATCCGTTGCGGCACGCGCGCCATGCGCACCTCGTCCGGCTACGATCTCGTGCACCTGTTCATCGGCTCGGAGGGCACGCTGGGCGTCTTCAGCGAGGTCACGCTCAAGCTGGCCGGCATCCCGCCGGAGGTGGCGGCGGCTACGGCCTCGTTCCCCGACATGGAGCGAGCCAGCCGCGCCGTGGTCGAACTGGTGCAGGCGGGCCTGAACCCGGCCGCGCTCGAGCTGCTCGACCCGGTCACGGTGCGCGACGTCAACGCGTTCAAGGGGCTCGACCTGCCCGAGACGCCGCTGCTGTTTTTGGAGTTCAGCGGCACGGCGCCCGCGGTCGAGGAGGACGTGTCGCTGGCCCGGACCCTGTGCGAGGAGCACGGCGGCACGGACTACCGCGCCGCGCACGGCCGCGATGAGCGCGACGCGCTCTGGGAAGCGCGCCACCACGTGGCCTACGCCGCCGCGGCCGCCAACCCCGGCAAGCGCTTCGTGGCCATGGACGTGGCCGTCCCCCTCAGCAAGTTCCCCGAAACGGTCGAGCTCGCGCGCGCGACGCTCTCGGCGCACGGGCTGGCCGGCCCCGTCTTTGGCCACGCCGGCGACGGCAACCTGCACGTCGTGATTTTCTACGGCGACGGCGAGCGGGAGAAGGTCCAGGCCGCCAACGACGCGATCGTCAACCGGGTCATCGAGCTGGGCGGCACGGCCACGGGCGAGCACGGCGTGGGCGCGGGCAAGATCCATTTCATGGAGCAGGAACACGGCGCGGGCTACGCGCTCATGCGCCAGCTCAAGGACCTGCTCGATCCGCGCGGGATCCTGAATCCGGGCAAGATCTTCCCCACGCGAACTTGAGGCGGGCAAGCGCAGCTCGACCGGCCCTAACGGAGCTTGCCCGTCAACGTGGTTTGCAACGCCTCAAGCTGGGGCCGCACCTGGCGCGCGACCTCGCCGGCTTGGCCGAAGTCCATGAAGGACACGCCGACGATCTCGGGCTTGAAGTGGATGTCCGGCGCGCCTCGCTTCAGCTTCTCGTCCAGCAGGGCGCCTTGCAGGAGGTCGAGCGCGCGCAGGGCCGACTGGAGCGCGCTGGGGTTGTCGTCCTCGTCGCGGACGCGCCCGCTGCTCAGGTCGACGGCGACCGTCAGGTCGTGGTCCTCGCCCAGCGTGTCGTAGGGGAGCTGGCTGACGACGCCCCCGTCGATGAGCAAACGCGCCCCCACCCGCACGGGCTTGAACAGCCCCGGCACGGCCATGCTCGCCTGGACGGCGGGCTGGAGCTCGCCGGAGGTGAAAACGACCTCCGTGCCCGCGCTGTAGTCCGTGGCCACGACCTTGAGCGGGAGCTCGAGCTGCTCGAAGGTCGTCAGCTCGAGCCGCTCGAACAGGCGGCCGATGAACCCGTCCGCGCTGATCACCCCGCCCCGGTCCCCCTCCAGCGCCAGGCCCCGCAGCCAGTCCAGCAAGCCCTCCCGCTTGGCCAAAACGTCCCGCCACGTGTCGTCCTCGGCGATCGTGCGCCGTTCGATCAGCGCGCGGATCTCGCGCCCCGACAGGCCCGAGGCGTAGAGCGCGCCCACCAGCGCGCCGATGCTCGTGCCGGCGATCGCGCTGGGGCGCACCCCCAGCTCGTCGAACAGCTCCAGCACAAGCGCGTGGGCCACGCCCCACACGCCGCCGCCTCCCAGGGCCAACCCGATACGCATCAGGACCTCCCGTCATTCCGTTGGTCGTTGGCGGGGCGAGTATAGCCCGGACGGGGCGTTGGAGACAGCCCCCGCGCCCCTTGGGTTGAGGCCTTTCAGAGCGCCACGTCGGAACGCATGTCGCGCAGCTCGGCGCGGCCGATGCCGAGGTAGTCGAGCGTGGCGCCGGGGGTCTTGTGCCCCAGCTTCCGCTGCGCGAACGCCAGCGCCGCGTAGGTCTTGCCGTTGAGCGCCCAGACCTGGTAGGCGAACGTCTTCCTCAGCGTGTGCGCGCTGTAGTTGCCGGCGTCGAGCCCCGCCCGCCCGCACCAGCGCTTCACCCAGCGGTTGACGGTGCGCTCCGAGATCGGGAAGACGGGTTCCTCGCACGCGCCCAGCTCGTGGGCCCGCAGGTAGAAGGCCATGGCCTCCCGCATCGCCTTGTTGACCCGATCCTGCCGCCCTTGCGGCAACGCGCCGCCTTGCAGGCGCAGGCGGCGGCGCGGCCGGCCCGCGTCGGTCCACAAATCGGCGCAGGTGAGCCGGGTGAGCTCCGACACCCGCAGCCCCGAGTTGACGCCCACGGTGAACAGCAGATAGCCCACGTGGTTCCGCTCCCGCCCCAGCATCGCCTTGATGGCGCGGATGGCGCGGCGGTCCCGTATGGGGTCGGCGGGCGTCGGAATCGGACGCTGCGCTTGACTCATAAGGCGTTACAATACAGGGATAACCGACAAAAGGCAATGCCAATAACTCTCTGACCATTGATCAAGCTGAAGGGGACTGATATTCTGTGTGTCGGTTTTTGCGTTTTTAAGACAGCCCATTATACTGATGGCGTCCCCATTGCCAAAGCGAAACCCGCGCCGGCGCGCCCCACGCGCGTTGCGGCCGGTTTCACCAAACCAACACGATCGAGAGAGGAGCATCGATGGAAACGAACGAAGAGGCGCAAGGCGAGCTGAGGCTTACGATCCCGCGCGCCACGCTGATCGGCGTGGCCGTCCTGCTGGTGGGCGGCGTCCTGGGCGCGGCGCTGGGGGCCGGACTGCAGTCCGCCGGCGTCCCGCAGGAAACCGTGGACGCGCTGGAAGCGCGCAACGAAACGCTTGCAAGCGAGTTGGAGCAGGCCCAGGCCACGGCCGACGAGCTGCGCACGGGAATGGAGGTGCTCCGGGGCGAGCTGGAGGCCGCCCAGGCCGCCAACGCGCAGCTCGAGACCGAGCTGGCCTCCCCGGCCCAGGCCATGACGGAGCTGCGCGACCGCGTCAACGCGCTCACGCTCGAGCTGGAAGCCGCCCGGGAGGAGATCGCCCGGCTGCAATCCGTCCGCGACGAGATGGCCGCCAACGTCACCTCGGTCGAGCGCAACGCCGAGGCGCTCCGGCAACGCCTGGACGCGGCCACGGCCGAAGCGGCGCGCTTGAGCGACCAGAAGGCCACGCTGCAGCGCGAGCTGGAGGGGGCCCAGGAGCGCTACGCCCAGATGCGCAGCGAGCGCGACCTCGTGACCCAGATGAACGAGACGCTCGACGGCACGGTCGACAGCCTCAACCGCACGATCAACACCCTGAACGACACCATCCGTTCGCTGACCGAGACCGACCCCGATCCGGCGCAGTCGGCGTCCAGCGAACAGGCTTCATGACGGCCGCGCGAGGCCCTCTGGGTGGGTGACCCGCCGGCCGGTACGCCGTACCATGAGCGCGCGCGGAGGCGCGCATCACGAACGAAAGGGGCTGGAGGGCATGAGGGGGGCGTTGCGGATCGGGGAGACCGAGGTGCGGGCGGGCGCGCGGGCGACGTTCAACCTGCCGATCGCCGACCTATACACGCACACCGAGCTCTCCATGCCGGTCCACGTCACGCACGCGCGCCGCGAGGGGCCCACGCTGTTCGTGAGCGCCGCGGTCCACGGCGACGAGATCAACGGCGTCGAAATCATCCGCCGGCTCTTGAAGCTCAAGCTGCTGGCGCGGCTGCGGGGGACGCTGATCGCCGTGCCGGTGGTGAACGTGTTCGGCTTTTTGAACCAGTCGCGCTACCTGCCGGACCGCCGCGACCTCAACCGCTCCTTCCCGGGCTCGGAGACGGGCTCGCTGGCCGCGCGCCTGGCCCACCTGTTCATGACCGAGATCGTCTCGCACTGCAGCCACGGCATCGACCTGCACACGGGCTCGCACCACCGCGCCAACCTGCCCCAGATCCGCGCCTGCCTGGACGACGCCCAGACCGCGCGCCTGGCGCGCGCCTTCGGCGCGCCCGTGGTCATGAACGCCGACTTGCGGGACAGCTCGCTGCGCGAGGCCGTGGCCGATCGAAACGTTCCGATCCTGCTTTACGAAGCCGGCGAGGCCCTGCGGTTCGACGAGCTCTCGATTCGGTTCGGCGTCCGGGGGATCGTCTCGGTGATGCGGGCCATCGGCATGCTGCCCCGCAAGCGCTCCGCGGGGCGGGAGCACGAGCCGATGCTGGCCACGGCCAGCGCTTGGGTGCGCGCCCCGCACAGCGGCCTGCTGCGCATGCGCCGGCACCTGGGGGCGCACGTGCGCGCGGGCGAGCTGCTGGGCCACATCGCACACCCGCTGGGCCGCCACGAGGTCGAGGTCGTCTCGACGCGGTCGGGCGTCATCGTCGGGCGCACGAACATGCCCCTGGTCAACGAGGGGGATGCCCTGTTCCACATCGCCAGCTTCGACCCCGGCGCCCGACGCGCACCGGCGTTGGAGGCGTTTCAACCTCCGGCTCGGCCCGCGGGCGGTTAGGGCGCGCCTGTTCCGGATCAAGCGCGCAGGTGTCGAAGCTCATGCCCGGGACTGAGCTGGGTCATGTCGCCGGCTCGGGCGGTGGGGACAATGGGGGGGACGACCTTCAAGCAAACGACACCGGGCCGCATGCCTCGGCCCGTGGGAACAGCTTGAACCTCCTTACGAACGGGCGCCGGTACCACAGCCGGCGCCCGCCTTTTTTCGGCCGGGGCGCGGTTTTTGCAACCGCCTTCGTCGTTAATCCGCCGGCTCGGCCACGGGCGCGTCGGCCAGCGCCAGGCCGCGGGCGAGGCGGACGGTCTCCCGGACGAGCTGGCCGATTCGTTCCCGAATGTCGGCCGAACGGATCGCGTCGCCGTCGAAGTCGGCGCGGGTGGCGTAGACGAAGCGCGGGACGATGTGACAGCGGAAGTCGTACATCAAGCTGTTGATCAGGCCCGTGGGCGAGAGGTAGGCGCGGCTGCCGCCCGCGGCGCACAGGACGCCCACGACCTTGTCCTGCCAAGCGCTGCCGGTGAGCTCGATGACGTTCTTGGCCGTTGAGCTCGTGTCGTAGTTGTAAATCGGCGAGGCGATCAAGACGGCATCCGCCGCGTCGATTTTGGCTTTGAGCGCCTTGACGTTGGGGTGGTCGTAGGCCGCGTCGCCGTCGCAGGGCGGCAACGCGAACTCGCGCAGGTCCACCAGCTCGACCGGCGCGCCGTCGGAGGAGAGCGCGCGCCGAGCCTCCCGGGCCAGCAGCGCCGAGTTGCTCTCGGGGTTGAGGGAGCAGCTGAGCACGAGGGCGGTCGGGTTTTCTCCGTTCAAGGGGTCCTCCTTTGGGGTCGGGTTATGCGTCTGGCGGGGAGAGGGTCTGATCCAGGTGCGTTTGCGCCCAGTCGGTCACGGACCGCATGACGCTCTCAAGCCCTGCGCCCTGGGGCGTGAGCCGGTACTCCCAGCGCGGGGGGTGTTCCCGGTAGAGCTCGCGCTCGACCAGCCCTGCGGCCTCCAGGCGCTTGAGCCGGTCGGCCAGGATGTTGGTCGTGATGCCCTCCGGCGCGTCCAGAAACTCGTTGAAGCGCCGCTTGCCCAAGCACATGTCGCGCACGACCAGCAGCGTCCAGCGGTCGCCGATGAGGTCGAGCGCGCGGCCCACCGGGCAAGACGAGCGCGGCCGGCGGATGCGGTCGGCCGGCGTGTTCACGGCGTTAGCTCTCCCATGGCACCCATTGTAGCCGGTCGCTTGCAAATCGCAATTTTCGGTTTCGTTTTGCTACAGGACGAATTCCACCGTGAAGCCGAGCGTCAGTGGTGAAAAGCGGATGAAAAAGCGGTGAAATTCGCATGAGGCCTATTGATTCGGCACCGTCGCATGGGGTAAGGTGGCGGGGAGGTGAGGCCCATGACCCGGTTTGGACGCGTCTTGCTGGCGAGCTTTTGGTTGCCGCTCGCGCTGGCCCCGTTTGCCTGGGGCGCCGACGATCACGGCAGCGAGCCCACGCCCTTTGCGGCCACGCTCATCGATCCCCACGACCTCGAGCTGCGCGGCTCGCTGGAGACGCCCGACGACGCGGACTGCTTCCTGTTCGAGGCGGTGGAGGGCGCCAACTATGCCTTCGAGACACGCCAGCTCACGGGCGAGATCGACACGCTGCTCGTGCTGTTCGACCGCAACTCGCGCACCGTGCTGGCCGCCGACGACGACGGCGGCCAGGGGCGCGCCTCGAAGCTCGCCTGGGAGGCGCCGGCCGACGGGTTTTACTTCGTGTGCGTGCGCAACTCGCGCTCGGCGGGAGAGCGCAGCGGCGACTACACGCTGCGCGCCAGCACGGACGCGCCAGAGCGGCCCGAAACGGCCGAGCCGCCCGGCAGACCCCCATCCCCGGCCTCACCTCCGGAGGAGGACGACGATGACGACGAAACGGCCGACGACCCGCAGACGCCGCCGGCGGATCGGGACGACCCGCCGGCCCCGCCGGGGGGGGATCCCCCTCGGACCGAGGACCCCGTCCAGCCCCCCGACGGCCAGGGACGCGTGAGCGCCGCCGGCGCC
Organism: uncultured Thermotogae bacterium; assembly: GCA_964572855.1. GTDB lineage: Bacteria > Bipolaricaulota > Bipolaricaulia > RBG-16-55-9 > JAJCYT01 > CAZNGF01. Next base: position 35,584 of record CAZNGF010000006.1, read on the forward strand.
GTAGGGATCCTGGGCGCCGACGACGCGGCCAGCCTCTCCGACGTGGCCGGCTACTTGGCCCGCGAGCTCGACTTCCTGACGCTCGAGGTCATCGACGTTTCATCGCACACGCCCTCGGCCTCGGAGCTGAACGCGTTCGCCGCCGTGCTCGTCTGGGCCGACAGCGGCTTCGCCGACGCGGAGGCCCTGGGCGACCGGCTGGCCGACTACGCCGACCGCGGCGGCGGCGTGGTGGTGGCCGCCGTCAGCTTCGACGCGCCCGACCCGTTCGACCCCGACACGCTGGGGGGGCGCTTTTTCTCTGGCGGGTACTACGCCATCGAGCCGGGCGTCAACAACGTGATCGGCGAGCGCCGCGTGCTGGGCAGCGTCGGCGACCCGGCGCACCCGCTCATGCGGGGCGTGGCCAAGATCGACGGCGGGCCGCGCACGCACTACTCGCCGACCACGGCCCTGAGCGCCGGCGCGCGCGCGCTGGCCAGCTGGGACGACGGCTCGGCCCTGGCCGCGGTCAAGACGCTCAACGGCGCGCGCCGCGCCGACGTCAACCTGTTCCCGCCCTCCAGCCGCGTGAACCCGGACCTGTGGCCCTTCACGCTCGACAACGACGTGCCGCGGCTGTTCGCCAACGCGCTCCTCTGGACCGGGGACATCGCGCCGCCGGAGGACGCAACGAGCAGCAACGGCGCCCCGGCCATCTTGGAGGTGAGCCCGCGCCGGCTGGGCTTTGCCGCCGAGCTCGAACGCGCCGCCCCGGATCCGCAGTCGATCACGCTCCAGAACGCGGGCGGGCGGGCCCTGAGCTGGACCGCCTCCGCCGACGCCGGCTGGCTGCGCCTGGGGCGCGAGGGGGGCGAGCTGGCGCCCGGCGCATCCGCCACGTTGAACGTCTCGGTCGACCCGAGCGGCTTGGCCGCCGACACCTACAACGGCACGGTCACGATCACGGCGCTGGACGCCCAGAACAGCCCGGCGCGCGCCTTCGTCACGCTCGCGCTCGCCGCGCCCGGGGCCACACCCTCCACGCCGGGCGAGGACCCGACGGAACCGCCCAGCTCGTCCACCACGCCGCCGGGGGACGGCGACGCGGGCCCGCCGCTGCGCGCGCCCTCGGCCACCGCGAGCAACCCCGGCACGCTGGGCGGGCTCATCCGCGTGCCCGAGCAGGTGCCCACGTTGAACCAAGCCGTGGCCCAGGCATCCTCGGGCGCGACCATCGAGCTGGCCCCGGGCACGTATCGAAATGTGGCCGCGGTCGTGACGCGCGCGCTTACGATCCGCGGCGGGGTCAACCCCGCCCAGGTCGTGCTGGTGGGCAACGGGGCCGAGCCCGTGCTGACCGTGGCCGGCAACGCCAACCCCGTGCTGCTGGAGGGCGTCACGCTCAAGGGCGGCGGGCACGGCCTGCTGATCGGCGACCGCGCCCGGGTCACGGTCCAGAACGCCTTCGTGCAGGAGAACGTCGGCTGGGGCGTGGGGCTGGGCCAGTCCGCCGAGGTCACGTTGCGCAACAACACGATCTTCGCCAACGGCGCGGGCGGCGTGCGCGTGGGCTTCGACGGCGCGCGCGAGGAGACGGCCGTGGCCTCGATCTCGCGCAACACGATCGAGAACAACGCCGGCTGCGGCGTGGCGGTTAAGGGGCTCGAGCCCGGCCTGCGGGTCAACGGCCGCGAGAACCGCATGACCAACAACGCCCCCGACCTGTGCGACCCCGCGCGCAAGATCCCCTTCGGCTTCGTCAAGAACAAGGACAGCGACGGCGACGGCGTCCCGGACGACCAGGACTTCTGCCCCACCTTCCCCGGCCGGCGCGAGACCGACGGGTGTTGAGCGATTCCGACCCGACCCAACGCCGTTGGTCTCACGGGTGACGCCCGTCATACCCGAGCCCGCTCAGGTCGGCCAAAATGCGTCGCGCAAGCATTTGAGTCCGGCAAGGGGGGAAGCCATGGCGAGCAAATCCGGCTCACGCGACGTGGCCAGCAGCGGTTCGGCGGGCGCGGTTTACGGCTTGGGCTTCATCGGCGCGGCCGTCTACTACATCGGGCACGCGCCCGATTTCTGGACGGGCGTCCTGGGCTTTCTGAAGGCGCTTGTCTGGCCCGCGTTTCTGGTCTACGAGTGGCTGAAGTTTCTGGGGATGTAAGAGGCGATCGAAAACCTCCAATGTAAAACCGGAAATCACCGTCCCGTCGACCCAAACCCCTCTGCCCCCCGCGCGCTCTCGTCCAGCGCCGCCACCTCGCGCACCTCGGCCGTCAGCGTTTGGGCGATGACCAACTGCGCCACGCGCTGGCCCGGCTGAATCTCGAACGGCTCGTCGCCGTGGTTGATCAGGATCACGCCCAGCTCGCCGCGGTAGCCGGCGTCCACCGTGCCCGGCGCGTTCAGGACCGTGACGCCGTGCTCCAGCGCCAGGCCGCTGCGCGGGCGGACTTGGCCTTCCGTGCCGGGCGGCAGCGCGACCGCGATCCCGGTTTTGACCAGCGCGCGCGCGCCGGGGGCCAGCGTGGCCGGCTCGCAGGCGTGCAGGTCGAGCCCGGCGTCGTTTGGGTGCGCGTAGCGGGGCAGGACGGCATCTGGACGTAGTTTTTTGACCTGGAGAATCGGGGGCATGGCGCTCACTCTACGTCGCCCGCGTGACCCGCACAAGGGGGCTGGGGGTGAGGTCCGTTACTGACCCGTGTCCCCCGCTCGGTAGACAATGGGGCATCTAGCACCGAGAAAGCGCCTTGATTGCGTATCGACCGAGGTTTGCGCGACCACCGAAGGGGTGAGCACGGATGCACACGCCATTCAGGGGCCTGGCCCTGCTGATTGTGACGCTGCTGCTGGGGGTGCTGGCGCCGCCGTCCCTGGCCGCCGACGCCGACGACGTGGCCCAACTCAACGTGAAAATCGACCAGCTCGAAACGCTGACCGAGGACCTGGCTCAAGCGATCCACGCCGCCGACAAGAACCTGGACGCCCAGGGCGGCAGCCTGACGCCGCGGGTCGACCATGCCGAGGGGGTCGCGCGCGACGTCTCGTTCGAGGTCAAAAAGCTCATGGACGCTTGGCGCGGTCTGCACCGGCGCGTGAGCGAGTTGGCCGCGCAGGTGGGCGAGTTCCGCCCCACCGTGCTCGGGTTCAAGGCGCGGATCGAGGCCTTCGGCCTGCGGCTGGAGCGGGCCGAACGCGATACCTCGTTCCTGAGCGTGCGGGTGTCGGACTTGGGGGACATGCTCGACCGGCTCGCCGCGCGCCTGAGCGCGCTGGAGCGGGACCAGCTGAGCGCGCTGCAGCTGCTGCGCGCCGAGGTCGACGCGTTCGTGCGCGGGTCCGGCGGCGCGCTGGAGGCGCTCTCGAGCGACTTCCTGCAGCTGCGGAGCCGCTTCGCCCAGCAGGACGAGCAGATCGGCTTCAACCGGCACCGCATCGACTCGCTCAGAGAGCGGTCCCAAGCGCTCATGGACCGGTCCCACCTCCTGCTCAAACTGAACGCCCGGCTGGAGTCGGTCGTCGAAGCGCAAAGCCGGTTTGAGGGCCGCATCGCCGCGCTCGAGGCGCGGCTGGGGGACTACGGCGTGCTGGACGGCGGCGCCGCCGAGCTGGAGGCGAGCGTGGGCGCCCTCTCGCTGCGCTACCAGGAATTCGAGGCGCGGCTGGACGCAATCGAGCTGGAAGCCCCGCCCTCGCCGGACGAGGCCCGCGCCCAGTTGCGTGCGTTGCGTGCGCGCCTGGACGAGGCCGAGGCCATGGTGATGGCGCTCAAGGCGTCGGCCTCGATCGACACCGGCGCCCGGGAGCCCGGTCCGCTGGACGACCTACGCGCCCAGATCAAGGCGCTGCGGAACCAGATCACCTCGCAACTGATCGAGGTCGAGCGCCACAACCGGGTCGTGGCCGAGCTGAGCGCCCAACTGCAGGCGCGCGGCAGCGGCAGCACGTTCAACCGCAGCGAGCTGATCGCGCGCATCACGGCCGAGTTCCGCATAGAGATCCAGGGTCTGCTGCAGACGATCCAGGACGCCAAGGACGCGGCCAAGCAGGCCCAGATCGCCAACGGCCTGGCGCTGCTGGCGCTGCTGACGGGCGTGGCCGGCATCCTGATGGCGCTCATCCTGCGCTAGCGGGGCGTCCGTCGTGCGTTACCTGTTCAGCGTTTTCGTCGTGCTGCACGGCCTCGTGCACCTCTGGTACGTCACGCTCAGCCGGGGCTGGGTGCCGTTCGAGCCCGCGATGGGCTGGACCGGGCGGTCCTGGCTGCTCACCCCCCTGATCGGATCGTCCGCGGCGCGCACGCTGGCCGGCGGCCTGTTCGCGCTGGCGGCCCTGCTGCTGCTGGCCTGCGGCGTCGGGATCGCCCTGCGTGCCGACTGGTGGCGCCCGCTGCTGTTGACCGCGGCTGCGTTCTCAATGGTCGTGACGCTGCTGTTCTGGGATGGGGACGTCTCCATGCTGGTTCAAAAGGGACTGCTGGGCGTTCTAATCAACATCGGGCTCTTATTGGCGCTCTGGCTGGGGTAATCCAAGGCGGTAGGGTCCGCTACGCGGGCCACATGCCGGCCTGCACAGCAGGCCCTACATTTCTGTTTGCCCTACGATACTTCCGATGCGAGCCCCACGGCCGCTAGCAGCGCGCGATAGCGCGGTTCGTTTCGCAACGGGTCCCAGCGGTGCCCCACCCCGAGGTAGCTCAGCAGCCAGGTGCGCTCTTCGAGTCCCCGTTCCAGTTCGTCGAGCGCGGCGTCGTGTGCCCCGAGACCGAGGTGAACCAGCGCGCGGTGGAACGGCGAGACCGGGACGGGGCCCTTCCAAGCGTCGAACTGTTTCAGCACGGAGCTCGCCGCGCCGCGCCGCCCGAGCCGGCCGTTCAGGTAGCCCAGCGAAGCCAGCGTCGGGACGTTGGGACCCACGAGGTCGAGCTCGGCGCGGAATTCCCGCAGCGCGTCCTCGTGCCGTTCCAGGGACTCGTAGGCCAATCCCAGCACGGCGCGCGCCGGGCCGAAGTCGGGGTCGAGCTCGAGGGCGCGCTCGCACTGCGCCACGGCCTCCTCGCCGCGGCGGGCGTAGACGAGCTTCCAGCCCAGCACGGTGTTGATCGTGAGCGAGAGCGGATCGAGTGTGAGGGCCGTTCGAACCTGCTCGACGGCCGCCTCGACTTCCCCGGTGGCGGCCAGCAGCTCGGCGTACCACTGGCGCGCCGTGGGGTAGTTGGGGTTCAACTCCAAGGCCCGCTCGAAGGTGACGCGCGCCGCGCGCCAGTCCCAATCGTGGTTCATCCGGACGTGCGCCAGCGGCGTGAGCGCCTCGGCCGAATCCGGGTCGAGCTCGAGCGCCCGCAGCGCGGCGGCCCTGGCCTCCGCAAACGTTTGCGGGGGGCGGTAGCCGAACCAGGCCAACGTGGCGTGCGCGTCGGCCAGCCCGGCCCAGGCCGGGGCGTAGGCCGGGTCGCGCTCGAGGGCCCCGCGGAAGCATGCGACGGCCTTTTCCATCTGCGCCCCCGTGCGCTTGTTCCAGAAGTAGCGCCCCTTGAGGTAGAGGTGGTAGGCGTCCAGGTTCCCGGCGTGCGGCTGGTCCAGGCGCCGCCGCTCGGCGGCCGAGACCTCGGCGTGCAGGGCGGCGGCGATCTGGCGCGCCAGCTCGCTCTGGATCGCGAAGATGTCGGTCAGCTCGCGGTCGTAGATCTCGGCCCAGCGCGTCTCGTCCGAGTCCACCTCGACCAAGCGCGCGGCCACGCGCACCCGACCCCCCTGCGTGCGCACGCTGCCCTCCAGCACGGCCCCCACCCCGAGCGCCGCGCCGATCTCGCGGCGGCTGCGCCTCGTGTGCTTGTAGCGCAGCGCCGAGGCCGGGGCGATCACCTTGAGGTCGCGCACCCGGGCCAGTTGGGCGATCAGGTCCTCGGTGAGCCCGTCGCTGAACACGGTGTGCGCCTGGCGCGAGGAGAGCTGGACGAACGGGAGCACGGCGATCGACTTGAAGGCGCGCGCGGCCTCCCCGCGTTGCGCGCGCTCGGCCAGCGCGCGCGTCTCGGCGTCCGGCTCGGCGCCCAACTCGGCCAGCGCGCGCTCGCAGTCGCGGAACGCCTGCGCGGCCTTGCCGGGCTCGGCGGCGCGGGCGTGGCACCTGATCAGTTGGCGGTGGGCCGCCTCGCGGTACGGGTCGCGCTCGAGCGCCGCGCGGGCGCAGGCCACGGCGCGCTCGAACGTCCCGCGCCGGGCATGCAACTCGGCCAAGCGAGTGAGCGCCTCGCCCGCCCGCTCGGCGAAGCGGCGGCGTGGCCCTTCCGCCCAGGGCGCGTAGCGCTCCTCGGCCAGCAGCTCGCCCTCGGCCAGCGCGGCGGCCCGCTCGTAGGCCGCCACCGCCTCGTCCCAGCGCGCCTCCCGCTCGGCGCGAGCGGCGGCATCGAGCGCTTGCTCGAACGCCTCCAGGTCGATCCAGCAGGGGGCGGTCTCGCTCAGGCGGTAGCGCCCCTTGCCCTCGCTACGCACGAAGCGCGAGTCCGCCCCCCGCCGCAGCCCGGGCTCGAGCGCGCGCCGCAGCTCGCTCACGCGCGCGTGCAGGTTCTGCAACGCCTTGTCCGGCGCCAGGTCGGGGAAGAGCCACTCCACCAGTTGCTCCTGGGTCAGCACCTGGCCGCGCCGGCAGGCCAGCAGCTTGAAGAGCGCCTGGGTCCTGCGCCGCCCCCAGGCGCTCGGGGCAATCGGCTCCCCGTCGCGCCAGGCGCCGAACGGGCCGATCAAGCGCGCGCGCAGCCCCGCACGGTTTCGTCCCTCGTCACGCGCATCCGCCACGGTTGCCCCCCTTTGCGGGCTCGATTATAGGGGACGGGCCGCGGGAATTTACGCCCGGAAGGCAAGCGGAAGCGCGGCCGCCTAGCATCCGAAAACGGAGGACGAGTTCGGCATCACAAGGAGGTTTGCATGCAAAACGCGCTTTGGGTCGCGCTGGTGGCGCTGGGCTTGCTGGGCGGTTACTTCCTGCTGTCCGGCCCCTCGCCGGCGGCGCCGGCCGGAAAGGAGATCGTGATGGACGTGTCGGCCGTGGAGATGTCCGGCAACTGCGACGCGCCGGAGGCCACCCAGCTCGATTTCTGGGTGGGCGAGTGGGACCTCAGCTGGGACGGCGGCAGCGGGACCAACGTCATCCGGCGCACCCTGGGCGGCTGCGTGATCGAGGAGAACTTCAGCAGCCCGGAACAGGGCTACTACGGCATGAGCGTCTCGATGTTCGACGCGCGCGCCGGGCAGTGGAAACAGACCTGGGTGGACAACGGCGGGAGCTATCTGGACTTCGTCGGCGGCGTGCGCGACGACGGTCTGATGTCGTTCTGGCGCGCGTTCACCAACCCCGAGGGGGAGACGGTGACCCAGCGCATGGTCTGGGAAAACGTGTCTGAAGACAGCATGGACTGGCGCTGGGAGCGCTCGCTCGACGGCGGCGAGAGCTGGGAGACGCTCTGGCTCATCCACTACGAGCGGCGCTAAGGAGAATAGGGAGAACTTGATGCCTATCATCGGTCGGGTAGTCGGACTCATGTTGTTTTGTGTCGGCCTTGCAGCCGGAGCCAGCGCACAGGGCGAAGGCCTTTCCCTCACGCGGGTCGCCCAGGGTCCCATCGCCTCTGACGGTGGCGCGACCGGCGCGGCCTGGGCCGACTTCGACGGCGACGGCGATCTGGACCTGTTTACGGTCGGCACCATGCCCAACACGTTCGTCAAAGGGCTCTACCGCAACGACGGCGACGGCACCTTCACCAAGCTCAGCGGTGGGACGCTGCTGGAGACCGGCAACGTGTTGCGCGGCCTGAGTTGGGGCGACTACGACAACGACGGCAACCTAGACGTCGCCGTGGCCGGTACGCCTTCGCTGGTGTACGGCAACGCGGGCGACGGCACCTTCACCGTGGTCGAGTTGGGCGACGCGGTCGCGCCGGACGTACGCGGCTGGTCCCCGTCCTGGGCCGACTACGACAACGACGGATATCTGGACCTGTTCATCACGCACCCAGCCGGATTCGCCGGCTCAGTGCAGCGCAACCACCTGTTCCGCAACGGCGGCCCGCCGGACTTCCGACTGACGCGGGTGCCGGAGGTGGCCGTGAGCGCCGAGAGCGCGCCGTTCACCAGCGGCAACTGGACGGATTTCGACGGCGACGGCGACTTGGACTTGTTCGTCGGCAGCGGACCGGCCAATGGGCTCAAGGGGCTGGACTTCTACTACCGCAACCTGCTGAGCGAAACTGGGTCAGCGGCGTTCGAGCGCATCCGCGGCACCCCCTTCGCTGACCAGCGCCGTGACGGCCAGGTCGTCAACTGGATCGACATCGACAACGACCGCGACCTTGACTTCTTCGTCACCAACTGGGGCGGGCAATTGGGCGGGCTCGAAAACGAGCTCTACCGCAACGACTGTGGGACGTTCGTCCGCGTCACCGAGGGGCCGCTGGTGACCGACCGGGCCATCTCGCTGGCCAACGTCTGGGGCGACCTAGACAACGACGGCGACCTCGACGTGGTGGTGGCCAACAGCGGGCGCAACGGCTTCTACCTCAACCGCGGCGACGGGACGTTCGAGCGCGTCGCCCAAGGCGCGTTCGTCGCCGACAGCAACGCGAACTGGAGCGCCTCGCTGGGCGACTACGACGACGACGGCGACCTCGACGTGTTCATCCCCGCGCTGCGACCCAACGCGCGGCATTTTCTCTACCGCAACGACTTGGCCAAAGGCAACGCCTGGATCGCTCTCGACCTGGTCGGTACGGTCTCCAACCGCGCCGGGATCGGCGCCAAGGTCCATGCCCGGGCCAGGATCGACGGCCGGCACGTCTGGCAGCAGCGCGAGGTTTCGAGCCAGAACAGCTTTCTGGGGCACAACATGCTGCGCGTCCACTTCGGGTTCGGGGATGCCTCCTGGGTCGACAAACTCGTGATCGAGTGGCCTTCGGGGGCGACCGACCGCTTCGCCGACGTCGAGGTGAACCGGCGCCTGCGCGCCACCGAGGGAGGCGGATTGGCAGCCGTCGAATGAAGGGGCGTTCAAGCGATGTCAAGGCGCCTCTGCACGCCGGCCCCCGGTGCCTTATCATGACCACCCCGACGTCAATCAGAGGAGGTCATGTTCCTTTGGCATCACGATGGATTCGACCGTTGAGCGCCGCGGCGCTCCTGACGCTGACTTCCCTGTGGCCGGCACACGCCCAGTTCGGGCCTCAAGAGCCCGACCTGGTGGTCACCGAGATCACCCTCTCGAACGAGCGCCCCGCTCCCGGAGACGAGCTCACGGTGCGGGCCACGATCAAGAACGCGGGCGAGGCGGAAGCGGACGGCGGCTTCAACGTGCGCTTTCACCTGAGCCTGGCGCCCGATCAGGTGGCCATCACCTTCGGCGCGCCCATCAACGACCTGACCGTGTCCATCCAGCGCCAGGGGCGGGGCCTGCGCCCCGGCGAGGAACGGACCGTGAGCTTCCCCTGGACCGTGGTGGGCGTGCCGCTGCTGCGCCTGCGCGCCACGGTCGACGCGCCGTTGGACCGCGTGCAAGAGGCCGACGAGCGCAACAACACGCTGGAGCGCGCCGTGTTCATCGAGGAGGCCGAGCTGGACGCCTGGTGGCAGGACCAGATCGGCGGCCGCGAGGCCCTGGCGCTGGAGCGCGGGAGCGAGGACGTGGTGGTGGCCGTGGTCGACTCCGGCATCGACTGGAGCCACCCCGAGCTGGCCGACCGGCTCTGGACCAACCCCGGCGAGGCGCCCGGAAACGGCCAAGACGACGATGGCAACGGCTTCGTGGACGACGTACACGGTTGGGACTTCGTCGACGACGACAACAACCTGGGCGGGACGCCGCGCGACCTGCACGCCACGGCCGTGGCCGGCATCGTCGCCGCCGCCGACGACGGCCGCGGCACGACCGGCGTGGCCCCGGGTGCCCGGCTCATGGACCTGCGCGTGCTCGACAGCCGCGGCTTCGGCGGCTTCGACGACGTCACGGCCGCGATCCACTACGCCGTGGCGCACGGGGCGGACGTGATCAACTTGAGCCTGGGCGCGCCCGAGAACGCCGCCGAGTTCTGCCCGCCGACCACGCGCGCGATTTGCAGTGACCAGCTCGATGCCCTGCTGGCGGCGCAGGAGGCGGCCATCGACGCCGCGCGCGCAGCGGGCGCGGTCGTGGTGGCCTCGGCCGGCAACGAGGGCGCCGGCGTGGGCTTCCCGGCGCGCTTTGAATCGGCCCTAGCCGTGGGCGCCACCACGCTGCAGAACCGCGTGGCCGGCTACAGCAACCGGGGCGGCGAGGTCGTGGTGACCGCCCCCGGCGGCGACCTGAGCGAGGAGCAACTGCGCGCGCTGTTCGCCTCGCTGGCCGACGACTTCCAGGCGGTCGTGCCCCAGCTCGCCTCCCTGATCGTGGCCCCGTATCCCGGCGAGGGCTACGGCTGGTTCTCGGGCACCTCGGCCGCCGCGCCGTTTGTGAGCGGCGTGGTCGCGCTCATGCGCTCGGCCAACCCGGACCTGACGCCGGACCAGATCACCCAAATCCTGCGGGAGACGGCCACCGACCGCGGCGCGTCCGGCCGGGACGATTCCTTCGGCGCGGGCATCGTGCACGCGCGCCGCGCCGTCGAGGCGGCGCGAACAGTCGGAAACTGATCGGATTCAACGGGAAGAAACGGACTTGGGGAGAGCGTTTTGTCGAGCTCTACCCAAGTATCCCGTGCGCCAGTCGGCCGAGGTCCTCGGCGAAATGGGATCTGTGGCGTATTCACTTGTCTGCCGCGTGTGTGTCTTGGGCATCGCTGCAACCCTAGCACGATTCCGCGCGCGTCCGAACGATAAGGGTTACCGGCGCGGCTGATCCCGGTCAGGTTCGCGGGGGGCAACGCCGCGCCCGTCCGCCGCGTCCGGGCGCCGCCGCCGGCCCAGCAGCCCTCCGGGGAAGAAGCGCACGACCAGGATGAGCGCGACCCCGAGCAAGAGGGGATGGCCCGTGCTCCACCAGCGGCTCAGCAGAAGTTCGAGCCCCTTGAAGCCGGCCGTGCCCAGCACGGGTCCGGCCAACGTGCCCGCCCCGCCGAACAGCGTCCAGACGATCACGTCGGCGGAGAGAATCCAGTGGAAGAGCGAGGCGTCCACGAAGCGGTTGAAGGTCGCAAACAGCGCGCCGGCCAGGCCGGAAAGCACACCCGAGGCCAAAAACGCCGTCCACTTGAGCGCCGCCACCGGATACCCCAGCTCGGCCGCGCGGCGCTCGTTCTCGCGCACGAGGCGCCAAGACAACCCCAGCGGCGTGCGCAGCAGCCAGCGCAGCCCGGCCAGCGCGGCGGCCGTCGTCCCGAGCAGGGCGAAATAGAGCGTCGTCCGATCGGTCAGGTCGAGCCCGAAGGGCGCCGGCAGCGCAAAGGTGCGCCCGTTGTCGCCGCCCGTGATCGCGTTCAGGTTGAGCGCCAGCAGGTAGAGCGCCATGGCGGTCACCGCGGTGAGGATGATGAAGCCGTGCCCGTGGGTGCGCACGGCCAGCGCGCCCAACACCGCCGCGCCCAGCGCCGCCGCGCCCACGCCGGCCAGCAGCGCCAGCGGCAGGCCCACCCCGCCGTAGAGGATGGCCAGCGCCACGCCGTAGGCCCCCAGGCCGAAGTAGACCGACTGTCCCAGGCTCAGCAGCCCGGCGTAACCGTAGAGCAGGTTGAACCCGAGCGCGAACAGCGACCAGACCAAGAGCTCGCTGGCAAACAGCAGGTAGAACGGCGGCAGGACGAGCGGCGCGGCCAACAGCAGCCCCGCCCCGGCGACCCAGAGGAGCCGGCTCACTCCGCCCCCCGGAACAGCCCGTCGGGCCGCCAGAGCAGCAGCGCCCCCAGCAACAACAGCGTGACCAACTGGGCCTCGGTGGGCTGGATCCACGCGCTCAGCACCCCTTCGGTCACGCGCGCGAGCACGGCCACCAGGGCGGCCCCGCCCAGGCTGCCCACCCCGCCCACGATCACGACCAAGAAGGCCAGGATCAGGATGTCGAGGCCCATGTAGGCGCTCACTGACACCAGCGGCGCCGTGAGCACGCCGGCCAGCGCGGCCAGCCCGGCGCCCAGCCCGAAGGCCAGCGAATACACGCGCGGGACCGGAATGCCCAGCCCGAGCGCGAGCTCGGGGTTCTGGCGCACGGCCCGCACCCAGGTCCCAAAGCGCGTGCGGTGTAGGAAGGCCCAGAGCGCGAGCATGACCAGCACCGAGACGCCCGCCACGAACAGACGATAGCTCGGATACGGCACGCTCCCGAGCCAGAGCGCCCCGCGGAAGGGCGCGCTCATGCGCTGGACCGAGGTGCCGAAGGTGAGCAGCACGACCTGCTGGGCGATCAGCATGAGCCCGAAGGTGGCCAGGATGGTCATGACCGGCTTGCCGATCAGCGGGCGCAGCGTGAGGCGCTCGGCGGCCGCCCCGATCAAGGCCACGGCCGGCGGCGCGAGCAAGAGCGCGATCCAGAAGCCGAAGTGCTGGGCGACCAGCCAGCCCAACACCGCGCCCAGCATGTAGAAGGCGCCGTGGGCCACGTTGATCACGCCCAGCACGCCGTAGATGAGGTTGAGCCCCACGCTCATGAGCGCGACGATCCAGCCCCACACCAGCCCGTTAAGCGCCTGCAGGATGAGTGCGGTCATCGAAAAACCCTTTGGAGAAACCGACAAACCGGACGGCTGTTGTGAGGCTGGTCCACGGACTCACCTCAGCCTAGTCTTGTTCGCCCTTTGATTGGGGGGATTGTAGCGAACGCGTGAGGGACCCGCTCAGTCGCCGGCGCGGGCCAATTGGGCAACGTCGGCCAATTCGAGCGATTCGATGCGACCGAAGTGCTTTTCGTTGCGCGTCAGGAGGGGCCAAGCCGCGCGCAAACAACAGCCGGCGATCAGGAGGTCGGCCGTGTCGAGCAGGCGCCCCGCCCGATCGGTTACAATGCCGGCGCTTTGGAAAGGCGGTCGGTCGTCCCATGAACAGGTCCCCGCTGCTTGCCGGTCTGCTCTCGCTGCTGTTGCTCGCCGTCGGCGTGGCGCTGGCCTTCGGCTGGGCCTGGTGGCAGGGGCGTTCCGGCGGTGAGGGCATGGAGGATCTGGCCTTTTTGGTCGGGGCGCTTTCGATCTCCCTCCTGCTGACGGCCGTCGCCCCGGTCGCCGTCAGCCTGCTGTGGCACGGGTTCAGCCTGCCGCGGCTGTTCGCCGCGCTGGTCGTGGGCGGGTTCTACGTGCTGATTGCCGTGGTCGTCTTGCGCAACGTGCAGGTCCTCTTCCCACAGTACGCGCTGGGCGGGTTGTTGCTGGCCGGGCTCGGCTTGCAGTTTCTCATTCCCTGGATCGTGGCGCGCACGCGGTAATTCCTGCATCGGGTAGGGGCGCTTCGCGAAGCGCCCCTACGGAACGCGATCACACGGTCCCCGATTAGATCAACCCCAGCACGAACTTGAGGTAGACGAAATACACCGGGAAGGCGAACAGCAGGCCGTCCACGCGGTCGAGCAGGCCGCCGTGGCCGGGCAGAATCGCGCCGGCGTCCTTGACGCCGGCGTTGCGCTTGAGCCAGGACTCGAACAGGTCGCCGGCCTGGGTGGCCACGCTCAGGGCCAGCGGCAGGAACACGAGCCACTGCAGGTTCCAGGCGGCGTTGGGGACCCAGAGCGGTGCGCTCAGCGCGACCAGAAACGCCCCGGCCGCCCCGCCCCAGGCGCCCTCCCAGGTTTTCTTGGGGCTGAGCTCGGGCAGCAGCCGCTGCCGGCCCCAGAAGGAGCCGGCGAAGAACGCGATGATGTCGTAGGCCCACACCGAGCAGAGCAAGAACAGCAGGTAGTAGCCGCCGTAGACCGGCAGGTAGACCCAGAGCGAAAACTGGAGCAGGACAGGAAAGTAGAGCACGCTGGCCCAGGCCAGCAGCGTGTGGCGCCACGTCGCCCCGCGCAGGCGGTCCCAGGCCCAGGGCCACAGCAGCGCGAGCGCGAGCGCCCAGGGCCAGTAGCGCCCCCCGAAAAACAGCGGCGAGACCCCGAACAGCACGTTGAGCGCGCTCAGGGCGTTTCCCTCGAGTTGATACCCCCAGCGGTTGACCAGGTAGACGTACTCGACCGTGCAGATGAGCACGACCCCGCCCAGCAGCAAGGCCACGCCCCACGGGCTGCCGGTGCTCTTGGAAAAGACCAGCAGGCCGGTCACGACCGCGATGAAGGCCACGGCGGTGAGCGTACGCGGGAGGAGTTCACGCATGCTGGGGCCGTCCTGTGCGCCGATCGCGCTGCGCGCTCATGGGTGTCCCTTCTCCGGCTCGGGCGCCAGCGCGCGCAAGCGCTCCCGTAGCTCGCCCACCAGGTAGAGCGAGCCGGTCGCGCACACGAGGTCGTCCTCGGCGCTGGCCGCCAGGGCGTGCGCCAACGCGTCGCCCGCGTCCTGAAACGCCAGCGCGCCCGCGTCGATGGAGCGAGCGTACGGCAGCAGCGCGACAGGGTCAAGCGCGCGCAGCGCGGCCGCCTTGGTGAGCACGACCGCATCGAACCACGGGAAAAGCGTCTGGGCCACGGCCGTGTAGTCCTTGTCGTCGCGGATGCCGAACAGCAGGTGCTTGCGCGCGCCGGCGTGCAGCAGCGGCTCGTACTCGTGCAGCGTCTCCAGCAAGCGCTCGGCACCGTTGGGGTTGTGCGCCCCGTCCAGCACGAACCGCGGCGCGCGCCGGACGGGCTCGAAACGCCCGGGCCAGACCGCGGATTCAAGCCCTGCCCTGAGCTGCGCGCGGTCTAGATTGAATCGTCTCTCGAGCGATTCCAGCAGCGCCAGCGCCGTGCTCAGGTTTTGCGCCTGGTAGCCCCCGAGCATGCGTAGCGTGATTGGCCCCCAATCCGTCTCGAAGCGTTGCCCATCCCAGGAGAAGTCGAGCCGGCGCAGCGGCTCGGCCACGCGTTGGCGCACGCCCCGAGCGCGACAGACCTCGGCCACGACGCGCTGCGCTTCCTCGGGCAGCGGCGCGCTCACCAGCGGCGCGCCCCGTTTGACGATCCCCGCCTTTTCTTTGGCGATCTGCGCCAACGTGTCCCCGAGCAGATCCGTGTGCTCCAGGCTGAGCGCCGTGATGGCCGTGGCCAGTGGGCGCACGACGTTGGTGGCATCATACCGGCCGCCCAGGCCCACCTCGACCACGGCGGCATCCACCCGCGCGCGCGCGAAGTGCGCCAAGGCCACCGCGGTCACGAGCTCGAACACCGTGGCGTCGACCGCTTGTGCGGCGGGCTTGAGCCGCTCGACCCACTCGATGAACGTCCCCAGCGGGATCTCGGCCTCGTCGATTTGAATGCGCTCGCTCCAGCGCGTCAGGTGCGGCGAGGTGTAGAGCCCGGTCCGCAAGCCCGCTGCCGAGAGCGCGCGGGCGGCCAGCAGCGCCACCGAGCCTTTCCCGTTGCTGCCGGCCACGTGGACCGCGGGGAACGCGTCCTCGGGGTGTCCCGCCGCCGCGCAGAGCGCGCGCACCCGTTCCAGCCCCGGTTTGATCACGTCCCGGGGGTAGAACGCGCTCAGGTGCGCGTGCAGGCGGTCGAGCTCGTGAGACGATCCAGTGTCCATAGGCGAGCGGGAAGTAACGCCGGAGCGCTTTTTCTTATCCCTTCATCCTGACCCCTTGCCCCTACGTCTTGACTCCCAGCAGCTCCAGGTTCTGCTCCAGCCGCTTGACGCGCTCCTGGAACTCCTCCAGCTTCTGCTGTTCCTTCTCGACGATGGCGGGCGGGGCTTTTTTGAGAAAATCCTCGTTGTCGAGCTTGTGGGCCGAGCGCTCCAGGTCGTCCTGGGCCCTGGCCAGCTCCTGGGCCAGCCGCACGCGCTCGGCGGCGATGTCGATCACGCCCTCCAGCGGCAGGAACACCTCGGCGTACTCGAACACCTTGCGCGGCGCCTGGGCCGGGCGGGTCACCTCGGGCCCCACGTCGAGCTGGGTCACGCGCGCCAGCGACTCGAAGGCCGCGCGGTAATCGCGCGCCAGGCGCTGCACGCCCTCGTTCTCGGTGCGGATGAGCGCGGGCGTGGGCTTGTCCGGCGGCAGGTTGAGCTCGGAGCGCATGGTGCGCACGGCCGTGATCAGCCCCTTGAGCGTCTCGAACTCGGCTTCGGCCTGCTCGTCCAGCAGCGCGTCGTCGGGCCGCGGGAACGGCGCGGTCACGACGCTCTCGCCGGAGGCGTGCGGCAGGTGCTGCCAGAGCTCCTCGGCGATGAACGGGACGAACGGGTGCAGCAGCTTCACGACCTCGGTCAGCACCCGATGCAGCACGGCCTGCACGGTCGCGCGCTCGCGCGCGTCGTCGCCGTAGAGGCGCGGCTTGATCCACTCCAGGTACCAGTCGCAGAAGTCGCCCCAGATGAAGTTGTAGAGCGCGCCGGCCGCCAGGTTGAAGTCGTAGTGGTCCAGGTGCTGTCGCACCTCGCCCACCACGCGCTGCAGCCGGCTCAGCACCCAGCGGTCCTCGAGCGTGAGCGCGCCGGGGTCCGGGGGCTTGCCGTCGTAGCCGTCCAGGTTGGACAGCACCAGGCGCGCGGCGTTCCAGATCTTGTTCAGGAACTTGTGGTAGCCTTGAATGGCGCTCTCGGTCAGTCGCAGCTCCTTGCCCTTGGAGGTGCCGGCGGCCAGCGTGAAGCGCAGCGCGTCCACGCCGTACTGCTCCTTGAGCGAGAGCGGGTCGATCACGTTGCCCTTGGATTTGCTCATCTTCTGGCCGTGCTCGTCCACGATCAGCGGGTGGAAAAACACCTTGTAAAACGGCACGTCCTCCATGAAGTGCAGCCCGGTCATGATCATGCGCGCCACCCAGAAGAAAATGATGTCGGGCCCCGTGCTCAAATACGCCGTGGGATAGAAGTAGCGCAAATCCTCGCTCTCCTCGGGCCAGCCCAGGATCGAGAAGGGCCAAAGGGCCGAGGAGAACCAGGTGTCGAGCACGTCCTCGTCCTGGCGGATCTCGCCCGAGCCGCAGTGCGCGCAGGCCTCGGGGTCCTCGACGGCCACGGTGATCTCGCCGCACGCGCCGCAGTGCCAGGCCGGGATGCGGTGCCCCCACCAGAGCTGGCGCGAGATGCACCAGGGGCGGATGTGCTCGAGCCAGTTGAAGTAAACCTTCTCCCAGCGGGACGGGATGAACTCGATTCTCCGCTCCCGCACGGCTTTGAGCGCGGGCTGGGCCAGCGTGTGGGCGTCGGCGAACCACTGGGTCGAGAGCATGGGCTCGGCCACGGTGCCGCAGCGCTGGCAGTGGCCCACGGCGTGCGTGATGTCCTCGGTCTTGACCAGCAGGCCCCGGGATTGCAGATCCTCGACCACGCGCGCGCGCCCCTCGGCCACGTCGAGTCCGGCGTAGGCGCCGGCCTGGTCGTTGAGCGTGCCGTCGGGGTTGAGCAGGTTGATGAACGCGAGCCCGTGCCGCTCGCCGATCTCAAAGTCGGTTTGGTCGTGGCCGGGCGTGACCTTGACGAAGCCCGTGCCGAACTCGGGGTCCACGGCCTCGTCGGCCACGATCGGGATCGGTCTGTCCATCAGCGGCAGGATCGCTTTCTTGCCGATGAAGCCCTTGGTGCGCGGGTCCTCGGGGTGGACGGCCACGGCCGTATCGCCCAGCAGGGTCTCGGGCCGCGTGGTGGCCACCTGCAGTTCGCCCCCGCCGTCTTCCAGCGGATACGTGATGTAGTAGAGCGTGCCGGGCTGCTCCTCGCGCTCGACCTCGATGTCGGAAAGCGCCGTGCGGCACTGCGGGCACCAGCCGATGAGCCGCTCGCCGCGGTAGATGAGCCCGCCTTCGTACAGTTTCACGAACGCCGTGCGCACCGCCCGGGAGAGCCCCTCGTCCATCGTAAAGCGCTCGCGTCGCCAGTCGCACGAGGCGCCCAGCACCTTGAGCTGGCCGCGGATCTTGCCGCCGTAGTGTTCGCGCCAGGCCCAGCCCAGCTTGAGGAACCACTCGCGTCCCAGGTCCTGCCGGCTGAGCGGCTCGTCGTGCTCGGGCAGCTCAAAACCGATCTCGCGCAGCAGGTGGTCCAGCGAGCGCTCGCGCAGGCCCTTTTCGATCAACGCGTGCACGGCGATGCTGGCGTGGTCCATGCCGGGGAACCAGTTGGCCGCCTTGCCGTCGGCGCGCTGGTAGCGCACGACGACGTCCTGGAGCGTGTTGTTGAGCGCGTGGCCCATGTGCAGTTCGCCCGTGACGTTGGGCGGCGGGATGGCCACCGCAAACGGCTCCTTTGACGGGTCGGGCTCGGCGTGGAAGTAGCCGCGCGCCTCCCAGGTTTCGTACCAGCGGTCCTCTGCCAGCTGTGGATCGTACGTTTTGGGTAGCGTCATAACCTCTCCCGGTTCGTGCAAGCGTCGTGGAATTGCGGGTTATGGTAGCAGACGGCTTCCCTTGCTTCAATTGGAGCGCTCCACCGCATGAGGCGCCCCCCTCTTGCACGTTTGGTCGAACTTGGGCTATCTTGCCACGGGCGTTCATCCGGAGTGAGGGACCAATCCGGCGTGACCGAGGTGACCCCGATGAACTGGATGCGAAACGCGGCCGTGGGGCTCGTCCTGCTGGCCTTGCTGGGTGCGTCTCCCCTGTTCCCGACCGAACAGAGCCAGCGCTTGGCCGAGGTCTTCTCCGAGCGCGTGCGCGCGCTCGAGGTGAGTTTCAACGTGCCGGAGCTCGGTTTGCGGAACCACGTGCGCACGGCCGTGGCGCTGGCCTCGGACGAGGCGGGCACGTGGTGGCTCACCGCGCCGGCGGCCCTGGAGCTGCCGGGACACGTGGACGCGACGCTGGCCGAGGTGCAATTGAGCGATTCGGAGGCGAGCCTGAGCGTGCGCGCGGTCGTCGATGACTTCAGCGGCACGTATGCCTTGTTACTCGAAAGCCAAGACCGGGCCTTTGCGCCCCTCGCCGTGCGCCAACTCCTCCCGATGCACGGCCTGCAGTGGGCGGGGCTCCTCTACGCGGCCGAGGACGGGGCGGTGCGCGTCCTGCCGGGGCTGCAAGAAATCGAGGGGGTCCACGAACGCCCCAACGGCCCGGCCAAGGCGTTCACGTTCCGCACGTTCGAGCGCCTCCCCCGCAGCGCGGTCGGCGCGCCGGTCTTCGTCAACGCGTTCGGCGACTTCGCCGACGGGAGCGCCCCCGGCTTCGCGCTGGCCGGCTTCGTGGTCGAACCCCGCCTCCCGGCCCCCTCGCTCCAGCTCCGGGTCAAGGGCGTCCAAGCGCCGTTTATGGGCAAGCTGTTTCCGAAGGGGATTGAAAACAACCAACTCGTTACCGAATCTAATCAAACTGAAACCACCAATGTTACTACAGATGGAAATTCCGCCGTATTGATTAATGAATTTGATGCAGATCCACCTGGAGAAGATAAAGACAGCGAATGGGTCGAGCTGTTCAATTCAGGGGAAGATGCTGTAGATATCAGTAATTGGTTTATCGTGGCAGATTTCCAAGGTCAAGGAGGGAATAACGAAGGTAGAATCAGATTCCCTCCAGGTACAGAAATCGGCCCGAGAGAAGTCCTGGACTTCCAAGGAATG
The DNA here is from genome assembly GCA_964572855.1 of uncultured Thermotogae bacterium. Lineage (GTDB taxonomy): Bacteria > Bipolaricaulota > Bipolaricaulia > RBG-16-55-9 > JAJCYT01 > CAZNGF01. Next base: position 55,128 of record CAZNGF010000006.1, read on the forward strand.
GGGCAGGTCTTGGACAACGAAGATGAGGTAATTGAGTTAAGAAACTCCTCGTCTTCGGTCATCGACTCGACACCATCGCTAAGCGACACTGGAGACGGCTGTTGGGCTCGTGTTCCAGATGGGAGCAGCAATTGGAACTTTCGGCCTTGTACACGAGGGGAGTTGAACGGAAGTTGAGCAGTGGTTCTTGGGTGTAGGGGCGCGATTCATCGCGCCTGTGGGCACGCGCTTCGGCCGCCCGTGAAGTCTATCTGGTCATGAACCAGACGCGTAAGCCGGATCCCATGAATGGGACCCCTACACAGTAAAAACAGCGTGGTCCTGTACTAGCTCTTGGAGCCGGGGATGGGAGTCGAACCCACAACCTACGGTTTACAAAACCGTTGCTCTGCCGTTGAGCTACCCCGGCGCGAAGCGGGGCCAGTCTATCCCGCTTCCCTTGCCGATTCAAGCAACGAGAGGACTTCAGCCCTCGCCGCCCTCGTCCGAGGATGTGTCCACCGGCGAGACGAGCTCCAGCGTGCGGCTTTCCTCGTCGACGGGCTTGGCCCGGATCTCACCAAGGATCTCGCCCTCGACCTCGCCGCCCTCGAGCGTGTAGCTGAGCACGAGCGGGTCGCCGTCGGGGCTGAGGTTGGTCTGGAACGCGCTCAGCTCGCCGCTGGCCAGCGCCAGCCCGCCGCCCAGGGACTCCACGATCGCGGCCAGCTCGAGTTCGACCTTGGCCTCGACCCGGATCTCGACCTCAATCGTCTCCTCGCCCACGCTGATGGTGCGCTCGACCAGGACGAGGTCGTTCTCGTTGGTGTCGGTGCGGTTGCCGCTGGGGGCCTCGGGCGTGTCCGCACAGGCCGTGTTGGACGGGTTTGAGTCGCCGTGGTCGTTGAAGGCGATCACGCGGTAGCAAAAGGTCGCCGCCGGCTCCAGCCCCTCGGCGTCCGTGAAGCTCTCGGCGTCGGTTCCGAGCGTCTCGAGCGCCTGGAAGTCGCCCCCGTCGGGACGGCGCTCGACCCGGAAGCCGGTCTCGTTGTCGGCCCCGTCGCGCCAGCTGAGCGCGATGGCGCCGGCGTCGTCGGCCTCGGCTTGTAAGCCCGTGGGCGCGTCCGGCACGGGGCGGCGCTTGACGAACAGCGTGGCCTGCGCGCTGTGGCTGATGCCGAACCCGTTTTGCACCGTGAGCGAGACCACGTAGTTGTCGGGCCGGTCGTAGGTGTGCGTCACGATCATCTGCTCGCTGGTGGCGCCGTCGCCGAAATCCCATCGATAGGAGACGATGTCCCCGTAGATGTTTTGGGACGACGCCGCGCTGAAGTCGACCTGGAGCGGCACGCTCCCCTGCTGCGGCACGGCCTGGATCACGGCCACGGGCGCGAGCTTGGTGCCCTGTAGTAGGCCGCACCCGCTCAGCAGCACCGCCGCCAGCACCAATCCGGTCAGTGCGATTCGTTGCACGATCTCTCCTTTCCGAAGGGCCTGCGCCGACCGACGCGTGCGGCCGGCTCGGACGAAACGGCGGGGCAACGCCCGCAAGGCTCCCACCCCGATGACACGTCTGTCGTCAGGCATTCTAGCCAGCGGAAAGCCCTTTCGGAGTGATACGGCACACCGAGGCCGCGCGCAAGCGGTCGCGCTCGGCCCTTTACTTCAGGGGATCGAGCGCATAGGATCGGGGCAAGGGTGGGAACCAATGGGCAAACGGGTGACCAAAGCCGAGCTCTGGGAGGTCGTGCAAGCCGCGCGGCGCTTTCGGGCGGCGCTGGCGGCGCTGGAGAACCGCCCGCCCGACTGGCGCTACCTGCTGGACGACCCCGCGGGCGACGAGCTGGCCCGGGCCCAGGCCGCGCTGTTCGAGGCGCTGGACGCGCTCGAGGCCCGGCGCGCCTCGCACAAGGGCGACGCCGAGCGGGACGATACCGGCCAGCTGGAGTTGTTCCTCCCGCGCAAGCAGCGCGCCAAGCCCGCCGGGGAGACGTTCGTCTCGAAGTTCAAGTCGCCGCGGGAGAAGTAGCGTTACGAGGCCTCGACGCGCACGGGTTCGACCGACTTGGGGTCGGGCAGGCGCCAGAAGGCCAAGACGGCGGCGAGCAGGAACAGGATCGCGGTGGCCACAAAGGTCGCGCGCAAGCCGAACCAGAAGGCCACGGCCGTGCCGGCCAGCGGAGCCACGGCACGCGCGCCGGAGTTGATCGAGTTGTCGAGCCCGAACACCGCGCCCTCGTCGCCGGCACGCGTGTAGTTGGTCAAGAGCGCGCTGATGGCCGGCACGACGCCGCCGAAGCTCAAGCCCACGCACGCCTGCAGCGCGAGCAGCTGCCAGGCCGAGCTCACCAGGCTCTGCGGCAGGTAGAGCAGCGCGCCGAACAGCACGCTGGCGATCAACACCTTGCGGTGCCCGATCCGGTCGCCCAGCCGGCCCAGAAACATCGTGCCCACCGTGGTGGCCGCCGAGGCCGCGCCGATCACCAAGCCGGTCATCGTGTTGACGCCCTGCTGGCTGGCCAGCAGCGTGGCGATAAACAGCGGCGCGATCGGGATGATCATGACGCGGCCCAGCATGACCAGAAAGCGCACGCCGTAGGCGATCCTGACGCCCGAGGCCGACAGGATGATCCGCCAGGTCTGGAAGAACGTGGGGGAAGCGGAATCAGCGGACTTTTGGGCCGGCTTGGCGCCCTCGCGTACCCCGAAGACGACCATGACGCCGGCCAGCAGCAGGAGCGCGGCCGTGACCAGGAACGCCTCGCTGTAGCCGAACAAATCGGCCAGCGCCCCGCCCAGGATGGGCCCCACCGACACGCCCACGAACAGCCCGCTCTGCAGCAGCCCCATGGCGTAGCCCGCGTGCTGGCGCGGGGCCTCGGCCGCCACCAGCGCGTTGGCCGCCGAGACCGTGCCCGTGATCAGCCCCTGGATCACGCGCAGCACGACCAACTGCTCGGCCGAGCCCACAAAGCCCATCAGCAGGATGATGAGCGCGCCGCCGAACAGCGAGCGCTCGACCATGATCTTGCGCCCGAAGCGGTCGGCCAGCGCGCCCCAGATGGGCGAAGCGATCATCATCGTGACCGCCTGGCCCGAAAACACCAAGCCGACGAGGAGTTCGAGGTTCCAGCCCAGACCCGAACCCAGGTCCTGCACGTAGAGCGGCAGGAACGGGAAAATGCTCGAGAAGCCCACCGCGGTCACGAGCTGGGCGAAGAACATGATATAGACCGTGCGCTTCCAGTTGGTGGAGACTGTGGCGTTGTGCCGTTTCAAACGGGACACCTCGGTTCGTGGATGGAGACCGGCCGAAGGTCCCTATGATGGCAGATGAAGGAAAAAAATCAACGTTCCCCTGGAGGGCGAACGCGCCCCGGCGCTCAGTCCGGCAGCGCGGAGTCCTCCAGCCCGCTGAGCCGGACGCACGCCTCCCAGAGCTTCTGTCGGGCCGCGGGCGTCTCGCGGGTGGAACCCATCCGGTGCGTCGGGCGCGGGCGCCGGTCGAGCCAGAATTTCCCGTTCGATCCCAGCGCTTCGTCGGAGGCTGCCAGCCAAGCAATCGTGTCGGCTCCCTGCGCGGGCGAGCGCAGGAACGGCTTCGTGAAGCGATAAAAGCGCGGCAGCGCCGCCCGCAGCGTGGCCGTGTCCACCCAGCCGGGGTGCATGGCGTGGAAGACGACGCCGCTGCCCGCGTGTTTTTCCGCCCAGAGCTCGGCCAGGATCACCTGCGCGCGCTTGGTCTGGGCGTAAACGGACGCCGGGCGGTATTCCTTGCCCTCGGTCTGGAGGTCGCCGGCGTCCAGCTTGGCCGCGTACATGCCCCCGGAGGAGACCAGCACGACGCGCGCGGGAGCGCTCTTGTACAACAGCGGCAGCAGGCGCTCGGTGAGGGCGAAGGCGCTCAGGACGTTGGTGGCAAAGGTCAGCTCGTTTCCCTCCGGTGTCACCTCGCGCGTCGGGCGCATGACGCCGGCGTTGTTGACGATGCAGTCGAGCCGCTCGAAGCGCGCCAGCACGCGGTCGGCCAAGGCGTGGGTCTGCTCGAGCGAGCTGAGGTCGGCCAGCTCGAGGAAGACGCCCCGGTTGCCCGTGCGCTCGATCAATTCGCCGCGCGCGGCCTCGCCCTTGGCGCGTCCGCGGGCCACCAGGATCACGCGCGCGCCGCGCTCGGCCAGCCCTTGCGCGGCCGCAAAGCCGATGCCGGCGTTGGCACCCGTCACCAGGTGGACCTGGCCGCTCAGGTCCACGTCGAGGTCGGCCGGGTCCCACCCGCGCCGCCGCAGACTGTAACCCAGGCGCGTGTAGCTCAGGACGACGGTCCAGTCCAAAAGATCGTCCAAGCGGCGCAAGCACGCGCTCACGCCGCCCGCCCCAGCCAGAAGCGCCGCCAGTCGCCGCCGCTGCGCGCAAGCGTTAAGAGCGCGTAGAGCGCGGCCACCAGGTTGCCCAGCACGAGCAGCAGGACGATCCACGGGAGCGCGACCCAGGAGCGCTCTCGGAACAGAACCCAGCCCGCAAAGAGCGCGAAGCCGACGTAGAGGTCGACCAGCGCCACGATCCCCCAGGGCAGGGCCAGCAGCCGGCCGCCCTCGGCGAAGAAGTCGCCCGCGAGCACCCCGTAGAGCACAGCCCCGGCCATCACGGCGAAGCAGAGCCCCAGAAAACCACGTGCCAGCGTCATGCGTCCTCCTTTCCCCTTATGCCGCCCATCCCAACCCCAACAGAATCCCATACCCCAGCGCGTACGCGAGCGTGAGCCCGTAGACGACCCGCGGTGGCACGTCGCGCACGCGGAAGCGGTGCCGGCGCAGGAAGGCGAGCTTGGCCAAATCCCCTGCCAGCATCAGGCCTGCGAACGTCGCCAACAGGCCGGGGGCCAGGGGCGGCCGCAGCAACGCCAACAGCAGACCCCAATGGCCCAGGTTGTTGAGGGCGACGAACCCCAGCGCGATCCGCTCCCGGTCGAGCCAGCGGTCGTAGACCGCGGCCAGCAGCCCCAGGCTCAAGGCCAGCAGGACGAGCCCCTGCGCCAGGACGAGCCCCGTCGGGATGGCCCAGGGACGGTCCCCGGCGGCCAGCAGCGCGCCCAATCCGATCCCGAACGCCGGCAACTTGAGCCCGGTCTCAAGCCAGGCCAGCGCCGGCCAGTGGGCCGTGTGCCAGGCGCGCGTCGGGTTTCCTTGGTCGAGCATGGATGGCTCCGTTCCGCAGGCGTTTGCCGCACAGTTGTAGAATATATTTGACATTGACTCGAGGCGATGGTATATATAATCCACCAGAAAATCAAGTCGAGGGCAAGACGATGGGCGATCACGTATCGAACGGCGAGGTGTTCTTGAAACGCATCACGGCGGCGCAGCTCAAACGCGCCTTCTTCAACGTCTTCAACTACGCGGGCACCGGCGTGGGCTGGTGGTCCTGCGTGGTCGGGGCCGCGCAGGGGGTGCCCTGGGCGGGGCCGCTGGTCGTGACCGGCTACCTGGGCGTGCACCTGTGGGGCAGCCCGAGGCGGGCGCGTGAGGCGCGCTTTTTGGCGCTGGCCGCGCTGGTCGGGCTCGCGATCGAGAGCGCGAAGAAAGCCTCGGGCCTGATCACCTACGCCGCCGACTGGCCGGCGCTGCCCTGGCTGGCGCCGCTCTGGATCGTGTTCATGTGGCCGCTGTTTGCCAGCACGCTGGGCGCGTCGCTGGGCTGGCTGCGGCGCAGCTACTGGCTGGCGGCCCTGATGGGCGCGGTCTTCGGGCCGCTGAGCTACTTGGCCGGCGCCGGGCTGGGGGCGATCACGCTCAACCCGCCCGCGCCCGTCAGCGTGAGCGCGCTGGCGCTGATCTGGGGCACCGTCGTGCCCGCGCTGGTGTGGTTGTCTAAAACCACAGCGACGGGAGGAAAGGAAACCGATGGAACGCAACGCTGAGCGCTTCGCCGTCGTGGGCGCAGGGGTGGCGGGCATCGTGGCCGCGCACCTGTTGTCGAAGCGGTACGACGTCACGCTGATCGAGGCCGAGGACGACGTGGGCGGGCACACCAACACCGTCCTGATCCCCGACGGGCCCGACGCCGGCACGCCGGTGGACACGGGTTTCATCGTGCTCAACGACGTCAACTACCCGCTCTTGAACCGCTTCTTCGACGAGCTGGGCGTGGCCATCCAGCCCACCGACATGTCGTTCGGCTTCCACTGCCGCACGACGGGGCTGACCTACTCCAGCGACTTCCCGCGCGGGACGTTCGCCCAGCCCCGCAACCTGTTGAAGCCGGCTTTTCTGGGCATGATTCGCGAGACGCTGCGCTTCAACCGCGCGGCCGTGCGCGACCTCGAATCCGGCCGGCTGGCGGGCCGGACCGTGGGCGAGTACCTGGTCAAGAACCGCTACTCCAAGGCGTTTGTCGAGGACCAGCTCGTGCCGTCGGCCGCGGCCGTGTGGTCCGCGCCGACGGCCAACATCCTGGACTTCCCGGTCGAGGCGCTGGTGCGCTTCTACCACCACCACGGCATGCTCTCGCACGTCTCGGGGCCGCAGTGGCACACCGTGGTCGGGGGCAGCCAGACCTACGTCAAGCGTTTCCTGGCGCGCTTCCCCGGGACCGTGCTCACGGGGACGCCCGTGCGGGCCGTGACCCGGCGCGAGGACGGCGTCTTGCTCCAACTCGCCGACGGGCGCGGGCTCGACTTCGACCGCGTTGCCATCGCGGCGCACGCCGACCAGGCGCTGCGGTTGCTGGCCGACCCCTCGCCCGAGGAGCAGCGGCTGCTGGGCGTCTGGAGTTATTCCAACAACCGCACCGTGCTGCACAGCGACGAGGTCATCATGGGCCCGCAGCGGCGCGCCTGGGCCTCGTGGAACTACATCCGCGACGTCAAGACCCACAGCGCCCACCCCGTGACCGTGACCTATTACATGAACCGGCTGCAGCGGCTCAAGACGCAGGCGAGCTACTTCGTCTCGCTCAACGACCCCAAACAGCCGCGCGAGGAGCGTGTCGTGGCCGAATTCCTTTACACGCACCCGCGCTTCAGCTTCGAGGCCATGGCGCTGCAGCCCGAGCTGCCGTGCCTGAACGGGCGGCGGCGTACCTACTTCTGCGGCAGCTACTTCGGCTACGGCTTCCACGAGGACGCCGTGCGCTCAAGCGTCCGACTGGCCGAGACGTTAGGATTGGGCCTATGAGCGCGACGATCTACGCCGGAAAGCTGATCCACACCCGCATTGCACCCAAGCGGCACCGCTTTCAGTACCCGGTCTACACCTACGCCTTCGACCTGGACGCGCTGGAGGAGACCGCTCGGCTGAGCCCGCTGTTTGGCTACAACCGCGTCCGCCCGGTGTCGGTCCACGACAAGGACTACCTCCGGCACCTGCCCGGTCCGCTGGCGCAGAAGGCCAGAGCGTTCCTGCGCCAGCACGTCCCCGGGGCCGAGGAGCCGGCGCGCGTCGTGCTCGTGACCGCGGCGCGCTACTTCAACCACGTCTTCAACCCCGTGAGCTTCTACTATTACTACGACGGGGACGGGCGCGTGCGCCACGTCCTGGCCGAGGTCAACAACACCTTCGGGGAGACGCACGCCTACGTGCTCAGCGAGCCCGAGCTGCTGGAAAAATCGCACTTCTTCCGCTTCCGGCGCGAAAAGGCCTTCCACGTCTCGCCCATGTTCGATATGGAAGGGTCTTACGACTTCTACTTCAGCCCGCTCGGGGCCAAGCTCGACATCCGCATGCACCTGATCAAGGGGGACCGCCCCGCCTTCAGCGCCCAGCTCCTGGGTGCGGGCCGGCCGTTTTCGCACCAGAACCTGCTCAAGACGCTCTTACGCTACCCCCTGACGGCCGCGCTCACGATGCCGCGCATCGTGTGGCAGGCGGCCAAGTTGCACTTTTCGAAAGGACTGCCCGTGTACGACAAGCCGATCCCGACCCACCCCATGACCATCCGGACCGCCCCGCCCACGCGCCGCCAGCGCTGGGCCATGACCCAGGTCCTGCGCGCCTTCGAAGGATTACAGGGCGGCCGGCTCGAGCTGGCGCTGCCGGACGGCTCGTGCCAAACGTTCGGCCCCGACGACGCCCCGCGGCGCCAACGCGCCCGCGTGCGCGATTACCGCGCGTTTACGCGCCTGGTCTTCGGCGGCGACGTCGGCCTGGGCGAGGGCTACATGGCGGGGGAATGGGAGGCCGAGGATCTGCCCGGCCTCATCGCCATGTTCTTGCAGGGGATGGGCGGCCTGGCGCCCCCCGCGCCGGCGCTGGACCGGCTGCGCAACTGGGCCGGCCGGGCGCAGGCGCGCCGCCGGCGCAACACGCTGCGCGGCAGCCGGCAGAACATCCGGGCGCACTACGACCTCAGCAACGACTTCTACGCGCTCTGGCTCGACCGGCACATGGTCTACTCCGCGGCCGTGTTCGCCCACCCGGAACAGTCGCTGGAGGAGGCCCAGCTGCACAAGCTCGATCGGCTCATCGAGCGCGCCCGCGTCCGGCCCGAGCACCATGTGCTCGAGATCGGCACGGGCTGGGGCGCGCTGGCGCTGCGCTTGGCCGAGCGCGCCGGGTGCCGGGTCACGAGCGTGACGATCTCGCAGGCCCAGCACGACTGGGCCCGGGCGCGGGTCGCCGAGCGCGGCCTGGCCGATCGGGTCGAGATTCGGTTGCAGGACTACCGGACGCTGCAGGGGCGCTTCGACCGCATCGTTTCCGTGGAGATGATCGAGGCCGTCGGGCGCGAGTACCTGCCGGCCTACGCGCGCGCGCTCGATGCGTTGCTGGCGCCGGACGGGCTGGTCGTGCTGCAGGCGATCACGCTGCCCGACGCGCGCTACGGCTGGTACCGCCGCCAGGGGTTGGACTGGATGCAGAAGCACATCTTCCCCGGCAGCCACCTGCCGAGCCTGAGCGCGCTGGCCGCGCTGCTGGCCCGGCACACCGCGCTCACGATCGATTGGGCCGAGAACATCGGCCCGCACTACGCCCCCACGCTGCGCGCCTGGCGACAGCGTTTCTGGGAGCGCGCCGACGCGGTGCGCGCGCTGGGCTTCGACGAAACGTTCCTGCGCAAGTGGGACTTCTACCTGGCCTACTGCGAGGCCGCCTTCGAAACGCGCCACCTCAACGACCTGCAGCTCGTGCTCACGCGCGAGATGAACCCCGAGCTGGGGCTGGACGGGTAGGGGCCCCTCCCCCGGCACGCCTGCGGCGTCCCGTTTGCTCACGCCGTGCGGGCCAACCCGCGCTCGCCCGGCTCGGCGCCGAAGAGCGGAAGCTGGCCGGGCCGGCGCCGGGCCACGACGCGCGCGCGCAGCCGGTCGTCGTCCTCCAGGAACCACTCCCGGCCGTCCCACACCAGCGGGCCCTCGATGCGCAATCGTTCGATGAGCCGTTCCTCTTGACTGCGTTGTGGCCGCATGGACGCTCCTTTCAGGCCGCGGTTGCGGGCAAGGATTATATAAATAAGCTCTTAGATATATATTCCTAATCGAAATATACATGCCCCGCCGCACGGGCGCAAGGGGCGGCCCCGGGCTTGCGGGCGCAAGCGCGCTCCAAAACGCCTTCCCCGCGCCCAGCGGGTCGGCCGCGTTATGGACCCTACGGTGGACTCTACAGCGCTCCAGCGCGTTCAGCAGCCAACCGAGCGCCGTGCCCGGGGTGCGCGCGGCGCGCCGCGGGGACTGAGCGGGAAAGCTGCGCCTAAAACGGGAGCCCAGCGGTTTGCGCGCCCGGACGCTCTCGGGTATATATATTAAAAACCGTCTTTATATAGCCGGGCGCGCCGGCAGGGTGCGCCCGGCGCGCTGCCAAGAGCCGCGCGAAGGGGGCAGTTCATGAGCACCGCCACGTCACAGCGGCCACGGTTCAGGCCCGCGACCCAGTCGTCCCGGGCGACCTCGGACGATCTCGTCGGCGTTTACCTGCGGCAGATCAGTCGCGTCCCGCTGCTGGACCGGACGCGGGAGCGCGCCCTGGCCCGGCGCGCCGCGGCCGGCGACGAGGGCGCGCGCCGGGCGATGGTCGAGTCCAACCTGCGCCTGGTCGTCTCGCTGGCCAAGCGCTACCAGGGGCTGGGCCTCTCGCTGGAGGACCTGATCCAGGAGGGCAACCTGGGCTTGATCATGGCCGCCGAGCGCTTCGACCCCGAGCGGGGCACGCGCTTTTCGACCTTCGCCTCCTGGTGGATCCTGCAGACCGTGCGCCAGGCGCTCAAGAACCACGGGCACACGGTGCGCATCCCGTCCCACCTGTTCAAGAAGCTGCGCGAGCTGCGGGGGGCGACGGACGCGTTCTACCAGGAGCACGGCCGCGCCCCGGACAGCGACCAGCTCGCGCGTCGTCTGGGCTGGGAGTGGGAGGAAGTCGTCCGGTTGCAGCGCACGACCCACGACGCCAACGTGCTCGACCGTCCCGTCGGCGAGGAGGAGGATACGACCCTGGACGAGCTGATCCAAAGCGAGGAGTATCCCTGCCCCGAGGGCGCGGCGCTGCGCCGCCTCCAGGTCGAATCCCTGGCCCGGCTGGTCGCGGGGCTCAGCGAGCGCGAGCGCGAGGTGTTGCAGCTGCGCTTCGGCGTGCGCTTCCTGCAGGGTCCTTTCGGCCTGACAATCGAGCACGCCGCCCCGCAGACGCTGCAGCAGGTGAGCGCCCAGCTGGGCGTGAGCCGCGAGCGCGTGCGCCAGCTGGCCGCGCGCGCGCTGGAGAAGCTGCGCGCGCTCCTGCTCGTGGAGACGGGGCCGGGGGACGCGCGTTGAAGCGGCCGGCCGTGCCCGCGCCCGTGGCGGGCATCGACATCGGCTCCAACGCCATGCGGCTGGTCGTGGGCCAGCGGCTCCCCGACGGCGCCCCGGAGTTGTTGGCCTCGCTGCGCGAGCCCGTGCGCCTGGGGCGGGATGCTTTCGGCGACGGGCGCATCACGGAGGAGACGGCCGGGCGCTTCCTGGCGGCGCTGCATCGCTTTCGCGCTTCGATCGACCGCTTCGGGGTGGTCACGGTGCGGGCCGTGGCCACCAGCGCGCTGCGCGAGGCCCGCAACGCGGCGCGGCTCGTCGAACGCGCGCGCTGGCTCTATGGGCTCGAGATCGAGGTGATCAGCGCCGAGGAGGAGGCCCGGCTCGTGCACCTGGCCGTGACGCGCGCGCTCGAACTCCGGGATCGCTGCGCGCTCACGATCGACATCGGCGGGGGCAGCGTCGAGATCGCGCTCAGCGTCGCCGGGGAGCTCGTCGCGCTCGAGAGCCTGCGGGTCGGCACGGTGCGGCTGCTGAGCCTGCTGGGCGCGGAGGGCGAGCCGCCCGAGCGCCAGCACCGCCTCATGCGCGAGTACGTCGGGGCCACGCGGCGCTGGCTCGAGCGCCAGATCGGCGGGCACCAGGTCGAGGTGTGCGTCGGTGTGGGGGGCAACGTCGAGGCGCTGGGCGAGTTGCGCGTCCAGCTTCTGGGCAAGTCCGACCGGTCCTTTGTCAGGCGCGCCGAGCTGGACGCGCTCTACGAGCGGCTGGCCGCGCTGGATTACGGCCAGCGGGTCGCGCGGCTCGGGCTGCGCCCCGATCGCGCCGACGTCATCCTGCCGGCCGTGATCGTGCTGCAATCCGTCATGCGGCTGGCTGACGCCGAGCGCCTCTCGATCCCGAACGTGGGCGTGAAGGAGGGACTCCTGCTGGACCTGCTCGCCGAGGCGGAGCCCGGGGAGGTGCGCGCCAGCCAGCGCCGCCGCGCCGTCTGGAACGCCGCGCTGCGCGTCGGACGCAAGTTCGACTTCGACGAGGCGCACGGCACGGCCGTGGCCCGCCTGGCCGGCGCACTGTTCGACCAGACGGCCCCGCTGCACGGGCTCGACGGCGAGCACCGCTTGCTGTTGGAGGTGGCCGCGCTCTTGCACGACGTGGGGCACTTCGTGGGCAACAGCGGGCACCACAAGCACAGCCAGTACCTGTTGCAGGTCACGCCGATCGCCGGGCTCAGCGGGCCCCAGATGGCGCTGGTGGCCAACGTGGCGCGCTACCACCGCAAGGCGTTCCCCAGCGAGCGCCACAAGCCCTACCGCTGCCTGGCGCCGCGCGACCGGCGCGCCGTGGCCCGGCTGGCCGCGCTGCTGCGGCTGGCCTCGGCGCTGGACGCCGAACAGGCCGGGCGCGTGCGGGAGGTTGCCCTGGAGGTGGGGCGGGAAGAGGTCGTCGTGCGCCTGGCCGGCGAGGGCGACCTGTTGTTGGAAACCTGGGCGCTGCTCGAGCGCCGCGACCTGTTCGAACGGACCTTCGAGCGCGCATTGCGCGTGGAGGGGAGGTTGTCTTGACGCACGCGACGGAACGATCCGAGCGGCCGGGCAAGCTGATCGCGGTCGAGGGGCTGGACGGCTCGGGCAAGTCAACCCAGATCTTCCTGCTCAAGCGCTGGCTCGAGCTGGGCGGGTACAAGGTGTTTTTCACCGAGTGGAATTCCTCGCCCGTGGTGAAGCGCTCGACCAAACGCGGCAAGAAGCGGCGCATCCTGAGCCCGACGACGTTCGCGCTCATCCACTGCACGGACTTCGCCGACCGCTACGAGCGCCAGATCCTGCCGCTGCTGCAGGCGGGCTACCTCGTGCTGGCCGACCGCTACATCTACACGGCCTTCGCCCGCGACGCCGCGCGCGATTGCGACCGGGATTGGATCAGCCGGCTCTACCGCTTCGCCGCCCACCCGGACCTCACGTTCTTCTTCGACGCCCCGCTGGACGTCGCGCTCGGGCGCATTCTGGACGGGCGCCCGCAGCTGAAGTACTACGAGGCCGGCATGGACATGGGCTTGGCCGAGGACCCCTACGAGAGCTTCCGCCTGTTTCAGGGCCGCATCCACCAGGAGTACCAGCGGCTCGGCGACGAATACGGCTTCACCCGGATCGACGCGGGCCAGCCCCACGAGCGGCAGCAGGAGGAGATGCGCGCCATCGTGCGGGGCCGCTTCGAGCTGGATCGGTTCAAGTGGGAGGTGCCCCTGGAACTGCCCCGGGACCTATGGAAACGCGAACGCTAACCCCAAGGAAGTTTTACGGAACGCCCCTGCCGGGGATCGGGGCCGAGGCGCTGCGCGGCCGGCTCATCGTGCTCGAGGGGGCCGACGGCTCGGGCCGCTCGACCCAAATCGGGAGCCTGCGGGGCTGGCTCGAGCACGGCGGGCAGGCCACGGTCGAGGTCGGGCTCAAGCGTTCGGAGTGGATCGGCGCCGAGCTGGATCGCATCCAGCAGGGCAACATCCTCAACCCGCTCACGCTCAGTCTGTTCTACGCCACCGACTTCGCCGAGCAGTTGGAACACAAGATCCTGCCCGCGCTACGTTCGGGCTTCGTCGTGCTGGCCGACCGCTACATCTACACGCTCATGGCCCGCGCCATCGTGCGCGGCGTCGACCCCGGCTGGATCCAGGACGTCTACGACATCGCGCTCGTGCCGGACGCGGTCTTCTACCTGCGCGTGAGCCCAGAACGGCTAGCTGAACGCAACTTCCGCAAGAACCACACGTTGGACTACTGGGAATCCGGCATGGACATCCGCCGCTCGGGGGACATGTACGCCAGCTTCCTGCGCTACCAGCGTCGCATGCAGCGCGCCTTCCGGCAGCTGCAAGCGACCTACGGCTTCGAGATCGTCGACGGCAACCGCTCGCCGTTCAAAATCGCCCAGAAATTAAAAGACGCGGTCGAGCGCCTGCTGACGTGACCCAAGGGGTGACCGTGGCCGCCTTCGGGCCGACGAGCTGTTGCGATGCTGAAACGGGGGATTTCGATGGAGCTCTACCTGTTGCGACACGCCATCGCGGCCGAGCGCGGCCCCGGCTACCCGCGGGACAGCGCTCGGCCGTTGACCGAGCGGGGCCAACGGCGCATGCGCCGCGCGGCGCGCGGGATGGTCGCGCTCGGGCTCGAATTCGATGCCATCCTGACCAGCCCCTACGCCCGCGCGCGGCGGACGGCCGAGCTCGTGGCCGACGCGCTCGACGCGCGCGACATCTTGGAGGAGACGCCCGCGCTGGCCGCCGACGGCGACCCGCGCGCGCTGGTCGAGGCGCTGGCGCCCGCGGCCGACGAGCGCGTCCTGCTGGTGGGCCACGAGCCCTACCTGAGCGAGCTCGTCTCGGCGCTGATCTCGGGTGGGGCCGGGACGACGGGCGTACGGTTCAAGAAGGGCGGCCTGTGCAAACTGCAGGTCGACACACTGCGCTACGATCGCTGCGCGCGCCTGGAGTGGTTGCTCGCCCCGCGACACTTGCGCCGGCTGGGCGCGTAGACAACCAGGGCCTATAAGCCCAATATAGGGGGGGAAATCGAGGCTGACGGGGGTGTAGGTCCACAGCCCTGATTTCATCCCGCTCGGCGGCAGGCACGCCGCTCCCGTTGCCGGCGAGGCGGGTTCACAGCGGCGCGCGTTTGGGTCATCATGACAGCGATCACCATGATTCGACGCAACCCGACCCAGCTCATGTTCGCCATCATCGTCGCGCTCGGGGTCGCCGGCCTGAGCGGCCTGCTGTTCCTCTGGTTCGGGGTCTGACACGCCCCTGCTTCCCATCCACTGATCTACTTCGTCCCGGGGGGATGGCGATCGCGATGAGTCGCGACTTTCGCTCCTTCCTCGGCTAGTACAGAGCCACGCTGTTTCTACTGCGTAGGGGTTCCATTCATGGGACCAGGGATACACGCCTGGTGCTTTACCAGGGGGACGTTGTGGGCGGCAAATGCGCGTGCCCGCGGGCGCGATGAATCGCGCCCCTACACCCAAGAACCATTGTGGCCGTGTACTACGAACCCGCGCCGGGGCCCGCCGGGGATTAGCGCAGCTCGTGGGGAGCGATGGCCCCACCTGCGCCCCCCCCCCCCCGGCGAGAGCTAACTACACGACAGTTTTCTCACAGC
>CAZNGF010000007.1:0-60625 GCA_964572855.1 uncultured Thermotogae bacterium
GTCGTCCCAGACCGTGGCCACATACAAGTAGACCCCGCGGGCCACGCGCTGGCCCGCTTGGTTGCTTAAGGGCCAGTCCACCGAGCGGCCGAAGATGGGGCCGCTGTCGAACAGGCGCGCTCCCTGCAAATCGAACAGCTCCACGCGCAGCGCGCTGGCTTCCGACAGCGAGGTGTTGAAGCGGGCCGCGTTCTGGTAGAGCGTGGCGGTCAAGGATTGACCGCCCTTGCCCTCCAGCACGAGCGAGGTCCCGAACACGGCCAACACGAGCATGAGCCCCACGCTCACCATCCCGATCCTCATGTAACGCTTGCTCGTCACGCTAACCTCCTTTGATTATCCGAGTCAGTCGCATGTTCATCCCGTTCGTTTCATAGGCTCTGCTCCCTGTTCAGGGCCTGACTACGCGCTTGGCAAAGCGCATACTCGCGTTTCAGAGAACTAGGTGGGTTCGCCGTTTGCCAAGCGCTTGCCCGAGGTCTCATGGTCGCAAAATCAACATCTCAACGGTGCCCTGCCCTTGGGCGAGCGCCTCCAGCGCCTTGCCGATGATCGCCGTCGTGCACGGTTGTGAACAGCGCATGGCGTGACCGGGCCGCGTCGGCGAGGGCGTCAGCAGGTCGCCGGGTCGAATCGGCCCGTTTTCGGCCGTGACCTTGACCGGCACCCGCCCCGCCAGCGCCAGCAGGACGCGCGGCTGAGCCAATGTGGCCACGCTCCACCCCAGGCTGAGTTCTCGCCCCAGATCGTTCGGATCGATCAACGGTTGTTCCAAAGACAGCCGCGCGAACGCGCTCTGTGGCAGGACGTCGCCCAGCGTCATGCCCGGTTGCGTCGAGATCACGCCCGCCACCGCGTCCGTCCCCCGGCTCTTGCGGAAGAAGCCCGGCAGCGCGGGGTCGAGCTCGACCACGTCGCCCGGCTGCAGGCGTTCTAAGCTGCGGATGCCCTCGGCCAGGTCGGCGCCCGACCCGGAGTTGAAGCTGGCCCCGTGGTAGGCGCGGTCGGCCGAGACGTTGCCGTCGTTGTCCACCAGGAAGACGGCGCTGGTCGGATCCGAGCCTTGCGAGCCGAACTGGCTCGGGAACCCGCTGACGTCCAGCTTGCCGGCGCCCCAGGTGTTGTTGGGGGTCGAGCCCGTGAACGAGTCGGCCTTGGCGGTCTGTTCGATGCCGTCGATGAGTTCCGAGGCCGTCAGGGTGGGGTCGATCTCGAAGGCGAGCGCGACCGCGCCGGCGACGTGCGGGCTGGCCATCGAGGTGCCCTGGAGCACGAAGTGCTGGCTGTCCCCTTGGACGTCGAGGTTGGTGTCGCCGATCGGGCCGCCGTTGAACCCGCTGGCCGCCGCGGCCTCGGACAGCGCGGAGATGATGGCCGTGCCGGGCGCGGCGATCTCGGGCTTGGTGCGCCCGTCGCGCGTGGGCCCCAGGCTGCTGAAGGTCGTGATCTCGTCATCGGTCTGCCCGAAGCTGCGCACGCTGCCGTCGGCGTCGGTCCAGGTCTCGCGCGTCGCGAAGGCGCCCACGGCGATGACGTCGTTGGCCGTGGCCGGGCTGCCGACGCTGAAGTCGTTGTCGTAGCCCGTGGTCCCGGCGCCGGCCCCAAAGCCGTCGGAGAAGCGCCAGCAGTGGACCGTGACCGTGACCGAGCCGGTGTTCTCCAAGCTCAAGGTCCAATCCCCCGCCGCGATGTCGCCGACGGCGAAATCGGAATCGGTCCCCCGCAGGATCCAAAACAGCTCGTGGTCGCCGTTGAGCGGGTCGGCGCCGGACGAGGCGTTGTCGATGTCCACGCTGCCATCGTCCCCGTCGACGAAATCGAACGCTCCGGTGGCGATGGGTCCGAGGTTGGAGTCCCCATTGGGGCTGCTCACGGTGGCCTCCAAGCTGGCCGAGCCGTCGTACCAGCAATCCCAGGCTTTCTGGGACGTGTCGACGGTCG
This sequence comes from uncultured Thermotogae bacterium, assembly GCA_964572855.1. GTDB lineage: Bacteria > Bipolaricaulota > Bipolaricaulia > RBG-16-55-9 > JAJCYT01 > CAZNGF01. The sequence goes on from CAZNGF010000007.1 coordinate 1,942, forward strand.
TGCTGTCGTAGACGAGGTCGGCGGACTCGCCGGGGGCGAGGGCCGCGCTGGCGTGGATCAGGTCGTTGCCCTCGTTGCCGGCCGCGGCCACGAGGGCGCGCCCGGGGCCTCCCAGCAGCGCGGTCAGGCCCGCGTCGAAGTTCGACGTGCCGTCGTGCGGGCCGAAGTGCCCGCCCAAGCTCATGTTGATGACGGCCGGCCGGCCGAAGCCGTCGGCCTGATCGAAGATGAACTGGGCAGCCTCCAGGATGCCCGTGTTGAAGAAGTTGGTCTTGACGAAGACGACGTCGGCGTCGGGGGCCATGCCGCCGAACGCGCCCGTCGACGACCCGTCGCCCGCGGCCGAGCCCGTCACGTGCGTGCCGTGGCCGAAGTCGAACGCCCCGCCGTCGTTTTCGAACACCAGGCCGGTTGTGTGGTCGTGCCCGTTGGCGATGTCGGTCTCGACGTCGGACTGGTCGTAGAACCCGCCGCCCGTGGAAAAGCCGCCGGGCACCGTCGAGGCGCCGGGTCCGCAGTCCGGGGTCGGGCCGCTGTCGCTGAGCTCGCAGGTTTGGTCCCAGATGGCCAGAATGCGCGCCCCCAGCTCGCCCCCACCGCCGGCGCGGAAGTCCAAGTGGTCGTAGTCGATGCCGGTGTCGATCACGCCGATGATGACGCCCTCGCCCGTGATGCCTTGGGCGTGCAGGTCGTCGGCCCCGACCTCGGCGCGGCCCAGGTCGTTTTCCGGCCGGGCCAGGAAGCCGGGCGCGCTTTGGGCTCGGGTGGGGGTCAGCTTCAGCGAGGGCTCGAGTTTGACCACGCCCGCCAGCGCGGCCAACGCCTGCAACTGGGCTAGCGTGGCGCGCGCGGTCACGACCTGGCCGACGGCCGCGCCGACCTGGGCGCCCGTCCCGCGCAGCGCGTCCAGCGACGCCGTCGTGCGCCGGACGAGCACGCCGACCCGGCCGTCCCTGGCCTCGACGAAGCCCGCCAGCTGGTCCAGGTCGAGCGGGCCTTGCCCCTTGGAGATGAGCGCGTCGTTGCGCGCCAACAGCCCGCGCAGCACGGGGTCGAGCTTGCCGTTGGCCGCGCCTTGGGCGTGGCTCACCCCGGCCCCCGACAGGACCCCCAGCGCCAACGTCAGCGCGAGGGCGCAGGCGGCGCGCTGGCTCAGCGATCGTTCAGCTCGCATGCGGCATCAACCTCCTCGAGCGATTGCGTGCCATCCTCTTCCGCATGGTAGCACATCCCAAGCGGTCGCGGTCATCGGATCACGACCCGCCCCTCCCGCACGTCCAGCGCAAGCGGCAGGTTGTCCTGGTTGGCGGCGTTGGTGACGCTCATCCGGACCTGGGTCGCACCGGCTTTCAAGCCCTTGAGCGCGATGTTGAGCACGCCCCCGGCGCGCGGGAACGGGCCCGGCGCGGCCACGCGGGCGATGAACGTCACGCGGCCCTGCGCGTTGTCGACGTGGACCGCGTCCAGGGTCCACGGCGGGAGCGCGCTCACGGACTGGACCTGGAGCAAGGCGGGGTCGAAGGCGATGGCGTCGCCGGCCAGCGGGCTCACCTCGATGCCCTGCAGCCGCTGGCCCGCCGGCGCGCTCGCCGACAGCGTGAGCGCGGCCGTCTGGCCCGCGCCCAGCGTCGCGTCGGAGAGCGCTAGGCCGCTCCCGTCGCCGACCAGGCCCGGCAGCAGGAGCAACAGCAAGAGCGCCTCCTTGCCCACGCACCCGCCCAGCGAGAGCGCGAGCCCGCCCAGTCCGATCGCCGAGCACGCGCGTCTCATCGCAGCACCGCCAGTTTCCGGATCGGCAGGGTCAGCCGCTCGCCGTTGACCCCCTCCACGACGACGGCGTACAGGTAGACGCCGTTGGCCGCGGGGCGGCCGCGGGCGTCGCGCAAGGACCAGCGCAGAGCCGTGCCGTCTGCCCGGCCATGGAAGACCCGGCGGCCCGCTAGGTCGAACACGGTCACCGCCAGCGCGCGGACGCCCTGTCCTTGTACCTTGAACTCCACGCCCCGAGCGCGGCGCGCGGCAAAGGCGCCCCGCACCGCCAACGGCACCCGTTGGCCCAGCGCGACCCGCCCGGCCTCGACGGCGAGTTGCACGGGCTGTCCTCGTCGGTCCAACGCGAGGTCCGGCCGCAAGTCGAGCGGGCTGCGCGCGCCGGGCTCGCCCACGGCCTCGACGGTCAGTTCCACGGGCGCACCGCTGACCTGCCCGCGCAAGCTGGCGGCCACGAAGCGCACCTCGCCGCGGACGGGGTCGATCGCGGCGGCGAGCACGCGGTGGCCGTTCAACCCGCGCACCTCGCGCACCTGAATCACCGCCGGGTCGAAGCGCAGCCGGCCCGCAGGGCCGACCTGCAGCCCCGCCAGCGGCGCGCCCGCCCGCAGCCGCACGGTGGCGCGCTCGCCCGGCGTCAGCGTGAGCGCTTTCGGCCAGGTCAGCGCGATCGGCGCGGCCTCGTCCGGCGCGCGCGCCTGCGGCTTCGTGCCCAGCGTGCGGATGGCGCCGGTGAGGAAGCGCGCGCAGTGGGCGATGTCCTGCAGGTCGATCTGCCCGTCGCGGTTGGCGTCGGCGTTGGCCCGTTGCGCCGCCGACAGCGATTTCTGACCGATGAGGAAGCCGGCCAGCTCGTTGAGGTCGAACAGGTCGCGGTCCTGGTCGCGCTGGACGTCGCAGCGCGCCTTCCCCTGCAGGGTCCAGCGCAGCGTGAGTTCGTCGTCGAGGGCGGGGGCGTTCTCGCTGAAGGTGGTGGCCGCGCTCGGGGAGACTTGCACGCCCACCGTCGCGCTCCCGCCGCGGTCGAACGTGGCGCAGTCGTCGCCGAAGTGGACGTCGCGGTAGTTAAACAGGAGGTCGTCGCTGCTCTCGGAGAGCACGACCTGAAAGCGGATGGCTCCCGCACAGGACGGGAAGTGCCGCGCGTGGCGCCACTCGATCACGAGCTCGCGGCGCGGCGCGGACCCGACCACCTCCCAGAACGCGTCGCCGTCGCCGAAGAAGATTAAATCGTCCCAGAAGGGCGCCACCAGCGTCTGGAAGTTGCCGTTGGGCAGCGAGGCGTTCTGGAACGGGACGAAGGGAGCGACCTCGAAGCTGAGCGCCCCGTTGCTGGAGACGCGCACGTGGGAGAACTGCGACGCGGCGAACCGGAGCGGAAAAGGCGGCACGACCGTGCGCTCGCCGTCGTCGCCGAAGCCCAGCGGCGCTCCCTGAATCTCGCGCCAGGAAAACGCCTCGGCCCGGACGTGGTAAGCCGTGGCGGGCGCGTTGACCGTGAGGGTCGAGCCGTCCGGGAAGCCGAGCGCGAACGGGCCGCCCTCGGGCACGGTCCAGGTGCCGGCGTAGAGCCCGTCGCCGGCGGCCAGGTCCGCGCCCTGGCCGTCGTCCCTGAGCGCCACGGTTTGGGCGCCCGCGTTGACGTCGACCGTCACGGTCCCGGCCGCCTGGCCGCAGCGCAGGTTGAGCGCCTGGAACGTGAGGGTCGAACCGGCCGGCACGGCCAGCTGGTCCTGTTGCGGGCGCAGGAGGCGGAAGAGCGTCCGGTTCTGGCACTGCAGCGCTTGGAACGCGTTCAGGCGCCGGCCCGTGATCGTCTCGGCGAGCGCGGGGAGGGTGTCCCCGCCCGCCAGCATCAGGTTCTTGAGCGCGCGCCAGTCGCGCGCGCGGTCGTGCGCCTTCAACAGGACCGCGGTCCCGCTGGCGTAGGCCGTGGCCATCGAGGTCCCGCTCAGGAAGCTGAAGTCCCCGCCGTCGACCGTGCTCAGGACGCTGACGCCGGGCGCGCCGAGGTGGACGGTGTGGGCGCCGAACTGGCTGAACGGGGCCTTGCGGTCGTCGTGGTCGGTGGCCGCCACCGAGACGACGTTGGGGACGAAGTAGTTGGCGGGGTAGAACGGGACGAGGTCGTTGTCGCCGCCCCCGTTGCCGGCCGCGGCGAAGAAGAGCAGCCCGGCGTCCATCTGGGCGGCGATGGCGTCCTTGAGCGCCTGGGAGAACCCGCCGCCGCCCCAGCTGTTGTTGCTGGCCACCACGTTGACGCCGCGCTGCTTCATGAGCAGGACGTAGTCCAGACAGTCGATGGCGTCGGCGATCGTGCCCCCGCCGGGTCCCAGGAAGCGGCAGGGGAGGATTTGAACCCGAAAGGCCACGCCGGCGACCCCGAGGGCGTTGTCCCCGGCCGCGCCCAGGATGCCGGCCACGTGCGTGCCGTGCCCGTCGGTGTCGAGGGGGTCGCCGTCGTCGGAGAACGTGTCGATCCCGACGCAGTCGTCGACGAAGCCGTTGCCGTCGTCGTCGACGCCGGGCGTCCCGGCGCACTCGGGCGCGTTTTGGAACGCGTTGGGCGCCAGGTCGGGGTGGGTGTAGTCGATCCCCGTGTCCAGCAGCGCGACCACGAGCTCCTCGTCCCCCGTGCTGAGGTCCCAGGCCTCGGCGGCGTCGATGTCGGCGTCGGGCGTGCCGCCGGTCTGCCCCGTGTTGTCGAGCCCCCACAGCGCGGCGAAGTGGACGTCGTCGGGCACGAGCTCGGGTCTCAGCGCGTGGCTCGGCGGGGGGGCGGGCGCCGTGGGATGCACGACGTAGTTGGGCTCGGCGTATTCGACGCTCGGATCCTTCGAGAGGCGCCTGATCGCTTGGCTGACCGTTTCGCCGGGGGGCAGTTCGATCAACAGCAGGTTGTCGACGGAGCGATACCGCTTGACCAACGTCATCTCGGGGTACGCGTCCCTGAAGCCGCTCTCGGCCAGAAAGCCGGGAAACGGCTTGAGCTTGACCAGCACCTCCCGCTCGGCGAAGATGGGCTTGCTGTGGTCGGCAGGCATGGCGCCCACGAGGGGAAACGCCGTCCCCGAGGCCAGCGCAAAGGCGATCAACGTGCCCGCTACGACTCTCAACATGGCCCTCCCACGGGTAGAATTGGCGTTTAGAGAACATGCTGCATCGCCGGGGCTTTTGCAAGCAAGGTCTCGTGTCAAAGGGCCGGGGTGGCCGGGCGGTCCGGCCACGGCCGCACGATTTGCGACGCGGAAGGGTGTGCGTTGACGGGGTTTTTCAGACGCCTGCTGGTTAAGACCCGCTTCAAGCGCGTGCTGTTCTTCCTGGCGGCCGACGTGTTCTTGCTCTCCTTTTCGATTTACGCCGCGCTCTGGCTCCGGTTCGAGGGCCAGATCCCGGCGCGCTTTCTCGGCGACCTGGAGCTGTTGATCCCGCTGGCCGCGGGGCTCAAGCTGCCGGTGTTTTACCTGCAGGGGCTCTACGGCATCAGCTGGTCCTACGTCAGCGTGCGCGAGCTGATCTCGGTGGGCAAGGGCGTGGTCTACGGCTCGCTGCTGCTGGGGACGGCCTTCTTCGTGTTCCGTATGGAGCCGATTTTAAGCGGCTTCCCGCGTTCCGTGCTCGTGATCGACCTGCTGCTGAGCCTCGTGCTGGTCGGGGGCTTGCGCGCGGCGCGGCGGGTTTACCTGCAGTTCTTCAAGCGCTTTCCGCTCTCGGGCCGGCGCACGCTGATCGTGGGGGCGGGCGACGCGGGCGAGCAGATCGCCCGCGCCATGCTCAACGAGCGGCGCACGGCCTACATGCCGGTGGGCCTCGTCGACGACGACCCGGCCAAGCGGGGCGTGTCGATCCACGGCGTGCGCGTGCTGGGGCCGCGGTCATCCATCCCCGAGCTTGTGGCCAAGTACGACGTCGAGGAGCTGCTGATCGCGATGCCCTCGTCCAGCCCGGCAGCCGTGCGCGAAACGATCGCGCTGGGCCGGGAAGCGGGTCTGAAGGCGATCAAGACGCTGCCGGGCTTTCACGAGCTCGTGACCGGGCAGGTGGACCTGGGCGACATCCGCGCGGTTCAGGTCGAGGACCTGCTGGGGCGCGACCCCGTCGAGGTCGACGTTCGCGAGGTCGAGCGCGAGCTCAAGGGCAAGGCCGTGCTGGTGACGGGGGCTGCGGGCTCGATCGGCGCCGAGCTGTGCCGGCAGATCGTCCAGTTCGCGCCCGCCAAGTTGCTCGCGCTGGACCAGGACGAAACGGGGCTGTTCCACCTCGAGGCCGAGCTGCGCGAGGCGGCCCCCGACCTCCCCGTCCGGGCCGTGATCGCCGACGTGAACGACCGCGGCAAGCTGGCGCGGCTGTTCCAGAGCGAACGCCCGCAGGTCGTGTTCCACGCCGCGGCCTACAAGCACGTTCCGCTGGTCGAGGCCAACCCCGACGAAGGCGTCAAAAACAACGTGCTGGGCACGTACGCCGCGGCCGCGGCCGCGCGCGAATTCGGGGCCGAGAGGTTCGTGCTGATCTCGACCGACAAGGCCGTCAACCCCAGCTCGGTGATGGGCGCGACCAAGCGCCTGGCCGAGCGGGTGGTGCAGGCGCTTAACGAGCCGGGCGGCACGCGCTTTTCGGCGGTGCGCTTCGGCAACGTGCTGGGCAGTCGGGGCAGCGTGATCCCGACCTTCCAGGCCCAGATCGCGCGTGGCGGCCCCGTCACGGTCACGCACCCCGAGGTGAAGCGCTACTTCATGGTCCCGTCCGAGGCCGTGTTGCTCGTGTTGCAGGCGGGCGCGCTGGGGCGGGGCGGCGAGGTGTTCGTGCTCGACATGGGCGAGCCGGTGAAAATCGTCGAGCTGGCGCGCGAGATGATCCGTCTGTCGGGACTGGAGCCCGACCGCGACGTCCCCGTCGTGTTCACGGGGCTGCGCCCGGGCGAGAAGCTCTACGAGGAACTCCTGACGGCCGAGGAGGGCACGGCCGCCACCCGGCACGAGAAGATCTTCGTGGCGCGGCTGGAGGCGCCGTGGACTGCGGAGGAGCTGGAGACGAATCTCGCGCGGCTGCGCGAGCTGACCCAGGCGGACCGCGCGGCCGTGATCGCGGCGCTGCGCGAGCTCGTGCCCGGCTACGCGCCGACGGCCGAGGGGACCAGGATCGAGTAGGGCCGGTTGCACTCCAGAGGGCGTGCGGCGGGTGTGGCTATTCCCCCAACATCTCCGACAGGCACGGCAGCACGCGGGGCAACGGCGTTTGGAACAGCCAGTCGGCGGAAAGCCAGAAGCCGGGCACGGCCTCGCTGGCCACGGTCCCCGTTTGTACGGATTCCACGGCGTAGCGCGCCTCCCGCAGCCGGTGGACGACCAGCGTCGCACGTTCGGCGTCGAGCGCCCAGTACTCGGGGACGCCGGCGCGGGCGTAGTCCGCAGCCTTTTCGGTCAGGTCGACCGTGCGGGTGGCGGGGCTGAGCACCTCGGCCACGAGCGCGGGACGCACGTCCAGCGGCACGCCTGTGGCTTGCGCGGCCTCGTCCGGCGCGAGCACGAACACGTCCGGCTCGCGCACGACCTCGGGGGCCAAGCGCACGGCGGCGGGGCCGGTTAGGACCTCCCCCCATCCTTTGCGTTCGCAGTAGCCGCTCAGTAAATTGAACAGAAAGCCGACGATCCGTTGGTGTTCCGCCGTGGCCGGTGAGTTCATCAACACCTCCCCTCGCACGTACTCCCAGATCGCGTTGTCCGGCGCCTCCCGTAGGTAGCGCGCCAGGCTCCAGCCGCCGAGCCGCAGCACGTAGGGCTCGCGAATCGGGTTCTTGCGCTCGTCGACGACCTGCAAGGGCATGGCTCCCCCCTTTCGGGCCCATCGTACAAGAAGGACGCAGGGCTGCCTACGACACGACCGCCGCGATCGTTGACCTCAGTGTGATCGTGATACGATCCTGTAGAGGCGCGATTCATCGCGCCCGCTCTACGCGCCGTGTCCCTTGCGATGTGACGTCGTGCGACGCTCCGGGCGCGTAGCCGCGGGTCCAATGAATTGGACCCCTACGTTTGAGAACCTGTCAACGACCCGCCCCCTAAAGGGGGAACGGGCTTGCAACTGCAAGAGGCTGCGTTGCTTTTGGGCCGGTTGACGGCGGCCTCTCCGGCAGCGCGAACTGGGGCTCTGCCCGCCGGAGCAGATTATGACAGGAGTTGAAATCAGCGTGAGCACGATGACCACAAGTTTTGCAGGAGAACCTGTGACCGGAGCGAGAGCTACGCACGCCGCACATCGAGCAGTCTTGGCTGGTGTAGGCGGGGTTGACGTAAACCACGTTGGCCCCCGCCCACTGCGCCTTGTACTCGATGAACTGTTGCAACTGGCGAAACGCCCAAGAGTGGTGCTCGTAGCGTTCGTCCTTGCGGCGTTGCGTGCGGTCTCGGATGTGCGTCAGGTCTTCCAGGACTACAGTATCTCCTGGGTTCAGCGTGGTCACGATCTGCTTGCTGATGCGATGGTTCACATCGCGCATCCAGCGATGTTCTCTACCAGACAGCCGTTTGAGCACCCGGCGCGTGCTGGGTGTGCCTTTTCTATGGAGAGACTCGCGGATAGCGCGGGATTCCCGTCGCTTGTGCAGCGCGTGTTTGCCGCTGAACTTGAGGCCCGTGCTGGTCGTTGCCAGATTGACTTGGCCGAGGTCCACGCCCACGAGCTTGCCCTTGCGCCCAGTCGGGTTGGGCGCGGGGCGCTCCTCGGACAGCACGATGTTGAGGTAGAAGTGCTTCTTGCGCTTGCTGTAGTTGAGCGTGGCGCTGATAGGTTTTTGTCCAGCCAGCAAGCCACGCTGGTAGTTGCCGATGGCCAACCTGATCTTACGCCTGCCGCGCGTGGTGCTGACGTTCACACCGAAGTCGTCACCCATCACGATCAGCCGGAACAGGTGACTGTCCAAATCAAGCGACGTGGGCCGAAACAGCTTAGGCTTGCGACGCTTGCGTTTCGCGGCCTTGATCGCCCCAGTTACGCGGGGAAAACATCGACAGATGTAGTTCGCGGTGAGGTCATATCTGGGCTTCAAGTCGTGATAGCAAGCCCGGTGCAGGGTAATGTTGTTGGTGATGCCCTTCTCAAGCGCCACATCGAGGGCGTCATTGCACGCCTGAGAATACTTGAGCAACGTATCAGACAATGCTTCTCTGTCCTCTGGCATGACTTCGAGCTTGCACTTGACGGTCTTAACGAGTTCCACGATTCTCAGTATATCATAAGTGAGGTGACAAGGCAAGGGACGAAAAGGCTCCAGCCCTATCGGGCAGCGGCCAATTCCACCCTCCCCCTAAATACCCCATCCGGGGCACAGGCGGGGAGGGTCGCCTTAGCCGAATTCTATGTGGTACAGGGCGACCACATAGGTGGAGCGCGTTCCCGCGCGTCGGGTTTGTCTTAGTCCACTCCTTAGTTTATTCTGATGAAGAGGTGGCTTCCATGGCTCAAGTCAACATCCACGAGGCCAAGACACAGCTGTCCAAACTGCTGGAGCGGGTGCGGGCGGGCGAGGAGATCGTCATCGCCAAGGCGGGCAAGCCGGTCGCGCGCCTCGTGCCGCTGGCGAGCGCCCAGGACCGGGTTCCCGGCAGCGCGCGCGGCAAAATCGAACTCGCCGGCGACTTCGACGCGCCGCTGCCCGACGACGTGCTGGAGGCGTTCCAGACGTGAAGGCGCTGCTCGATACGCACGCCTTCCTCTGGTGGATCGCCGACGATCCCCAGCTCTCGGCCCGGGCGCGCCAACTGATCGCCTCTGGCGACAACGCGGTTTACCTGAGCGCGGCCAGCGCGTGGGAGTTGGCCATCAAGGCCCGGCTCGGGCGCTTGACGGTTCACGAACCGCTGGAGGCGTTCGTCGTTCAGCAGCTCTCGCGCAACGGATTCAGCGCGCTGGCGGTTCAGGTGTCCCACGCCCTGCGCGTCCAGCGCCTGCCCGACCACCACCGCGACCCGTTCGATCGATTGCTGGTGGCGCAGGCCCAACTGGAGGACATGCCCTTGATCACGGCGGACCGGCAGATCCGGCGCTACGAGGTGGACGTGATTTGGTAGCCGGTTGTCGTGTCTTGGCTTTCCCCAAGGCCCGCACTAGAATTTGGAAGTAACCCCATGCGTTGGAGTGGGGATGGGAATCCAAGCGAAGGGAGGACGCGTGGCCACCAAGCCGTTGAAGCAGCGCGTGATCGAGGAACTGGACCAGTTGCCGGAGGACCGCCTCCGCGAGGTGCTGGACTTCGTGGGCCATCTGAAGCGCAAGGCGGAGCGAGAAACCCCGCCGCCGCGCGAGCTGGACCCCGAGAAAGACCCCATCTTGAAGCTGATTGGATCGGTGTCCCACGGCGCATTGGCCAAGGACATTGACGAGGAACTCTATGGCGCTTGAGGTGTTCGTCGATACCTGGGGTTGGCTAACCTTAATGGACGATAAGGAAACAAGGCACAAGGAGATCAACGCGTTCTATCAAGAACTGCGGACCCAAAACGGGAGGATGGCAACGTCGGACTACGTGCTGGATGAAACCATCACGCTGCTGTTTCGAAGACTGCCGTTTGTTCAAGCGCGCGACTCCCTACAACGACTGGACAGAGCCATCCGTGAAGGGTATCTGCAACTGGAACGGATCACGCCCGAGCGGTTCGGGCAGGCCAAGACGCTGCGCTTGCAGTTGCAGGACAAGCCGCGGATCTCGTTCACCGATTTGAGTTCCGTGGTGGTCATGGACGGACTGGGCATCACGCAAGTGCTCAGTGAGGATGCCCACTTCACACAAATCGGGCGCGACTTGCGGCTGGTCCCCTAAGCTGCTATCTCCGCGGACCTCTACGGGAATTGCCCCGCTACGGATGCAGCCCCAGCGCGCCCAAGCCCTCGGTCTCCTCGAAGCCACACATGAGGTTCATGCACTGCACGGCCTGGCCGGCGGCGCCCTTCACGAGGTTGTCGATGGCGGCCATGGCGATCAAGCGCCCGGTCCGTTCGTCCTTCTCGAAGCCGATGTCGCAATAGTTGGTGCCGGCCACCAGCTTGGGCTCGGGGAAGCGGTAGATCCCGCCGCGCTCCTTGACCAGCCGCACGAACGGCTCGTCCCTGTAGGCCCTCAAATACGCCTGCCAGACGTCCTGCTCCGTGTAGTCGCCTGCAATGAACACGTGGCAGGTCGAGAGAATCCCGCGCACCAGCTCGACGGCGTGCGGCGAGAAGTGGACCGCCTCCGCCGGCAGCCCCGTCTCTTGGATCATCTCGGCCGTGTGCCGGTGGCCGCTGGGGGCGAAGCTCCGCACGACGCCGCTGCGCTCGGGGTGGTGCGTCGCGAGGTTGAACGCCGCTCCCCCGGCCGAGGAGCCCACCTTGGCGTCCACCACGGCCAGCTCGACGGGGAAGGCCTCGGCCAGCGGCTTGAGCGGCAGGATCGCGGCCGTGGCCGTGCAGCCCGGCGCGGCGGCGCGGGCCGCCCCTTTGAGTTCCTCCCGGTGCAACTCCGGCAGCCCGTAGACGAACGTTTCGAGCAGCTCGGGCCGGGCGTGCTCGCCCCCGTACCAGTTGACGTAGTCCGCCGGGTTTTTCAGGCGAAAATCCGCGCCCAGGTCGATCCAGCGTTCCCCGACGCCCTCGAAGTCGTCGACCCGCGTCATCGAGACCCCGTGCGGCAGCGCCGTGAACAGGACGTCGACTGGGGTGATGTCCTCCGGAGACACGAACTTGAGCTTGGTCGCCCCGCGCAGGTTGGGGTGCGCCCGCGTGACCGGCTTGCCCGCAGAGCTCCGCGAGGTGACGTACTTGAGCTCGACGTTTGGGTGCCCCAGCAGCAGCCGCAGCAGCTCGCCGCCCGTGTAGCCCGAGCCGCCCACGATGCCGGCCGTCAGAAACTCAGCCACGGGCCACCGCCTCGACGTAGTCCAGAATTTTCTGCGGGATGTCCACGCCGGTGGTGTCGATGCTGTTGCGGAATTCGACCGTGTAGTTGACCTCCTGGACCAGCAGGCCGTGAGTGGTCTCCATCAGGTCGACGGCCAGCACGCCGCCGCCCACGGCGCGCGCCGCGCCCAGCGACACCCCCTTGAGCTCGGGGGTGAGCGGGCAGTTGCTGGCGTGCCCGCCGCGGGCCGTGTTGGTGATCCAGTGGTCGCTGGCGCGGTAGATGGCGCAGATTACCTCGTCGCCCACCACAAACGAACGGATGTCGCGGCCGGGCTTGTCGACGAAGTCCTGGATGTAGAAGATCTTGTGGTAGTACGAGCCCAGGTGGTCCTTGTGCTCCAGCACGGCCTCGGCGGCGTCGCGGTCGTTGAGCTTGGCCATCAGCCGGCCCCAGGAGCCGGTGACGGGCTTGAGCACGACGGGATAGCCCATCTGTTCGATCGCGGCAAGCGCGCTATCCTTGGTGAAGGCCACCTTGACGTCCGGCGTGGGCACGCCCCAGTCGCGCAGCGCCTTGGAGGTGGCCACCTTGTCGCCGCAGGTGAGCGCGACGCGGTAGGGGTTGATGGCCCTGACGCCGGAGTTCTCGAACAAATTCAAGGCGTAGAGCGCGCGCGAGTGCGAGACGTCGCGCTCGAGCAGCACCTCGTAGTCGAAACGGCTGTCCAGGTCGAACACGACCTCGCGGCTGTCGACCAGCTCGACCCGCCAGCCGCGCCGCTTGGCCGCCTCCAACAGCAGCTTTTCCTCCACGCGGATGCGGGAGAACAACATGCCCATGCGGAAATCGCTCATCGGTTCGCTCCTCGTTGGGTTCTGTCTCATCCCGTCAGCGGGGTCAAACCGGCCCGCACAGCGGGCCCGACAAACCTCCCTCTCCCGCCAGGGGAGAAGGGGCATTTTGCTGCCACACAATGCCTCTTGTGCTGCAGGCGTCCACCGTCAGCCCGTACTGGCCACACCACCCTGCTCGGCCCGCGCCCGCCGCGCTTTCCGCCCGGCGCGCACGCAGCAGTCGATCAGCTTGGTCGGCAGGTCCACGTCCATGGCCGACAGCGAGGTCTTGAACTCCATGGCGCAGTTGACCTCGTGCACCGTGAACCCGTCAGGCGTTTCCATCAAATCGACCGCGATGGCCGTCCCGCCCACGGCCGCGCACGCCCGGCGGCAGAGGGCGTCCAGCTCGGGCGTGACGGGGCAGGGCAACGTCTTGGCCCCGCGCGCGGCGTTGGTGAGCCAGTGGGCGCTCGTGCGGTAGGAGGCGCCCACGGTCTCGCCGTCGATCACGAAGGCGCGGATGTCGCGCTCGGGCTTGGCGATGTACTCCTGCAGGTAGAAGATGCCGTGGAAGTACGAGCTCAGGCCCGCCTTGTGCTCCAGCACGGCCTCGGCCGCGGCGCGCGACTCGAGCTTTGCGATGTAGCGCCCCCAGGAGCCGTCCACGGGCTTGAGGACGACGGGATAGCCCATGGCCTCGACCGCCGCAAGCGCGCTCTCCGGCGTGAAGGCCACCTTGACCCTAGGGGTCGGGACCCCCGCGTTGTGGAGCCGCTTGGAGGTGAGCACCTTGTCGCCGCCCACGCGCGCGGCGTCGAACGTGTTTACGGTGGCGATCTCGCTGGCGTCCAGCACGTTGAGCACGTGCAGCGCGCGCGACTGCGACAGCTCGCGGTCCAGCACGACGTCGACCGCGGGCAGGCGCTCGAAGTCGAGCACGAGTTTGCCCGTGTTGAGCAAGACGAGTTCGAGGTCGTCCCGCTTGCGCGCGGCTTGAATGAGCAGCTTCTCCTCCAGCCGCAGGCGCGAGTACAGCAGGCCCAGCCGGACTTTATCCATGGCCCCTGCTCATTCCCCCCAATCCTCCTCTTCTTCCGGGGCCAGCTCGACCGCGAGCGGGTCGGTGCCCGTCACCTCGAGCTCGGCCCCGCAGGCGTCGCAGGCCACGATCTCGTGGGCCATCACGTCGTCGGCCAGCGACAGCGGGCTGCCGCATTCCGGACAGTTGGGCATGGGGTCCTCCTTTGAAAAAATGTAGGGCCGGCTGTGCCGGCCGTATCGGGGCCCGCACAGCGGGCCCTACTTGGTTTCGTCCTCCGTTTGTTCTTTTGGCACCAGGGCCGCCAACCGTTCTTGCAGGCGCGTCTTGCGCGCTTGCCACGCGTTCCGTTCCGACTCGATCTGCTCCGCCAGTGGGTCCAACCCAAGGTCCCCCGTCCCGCCCCGATGATCCCGCGCCCGCAACGCGCTTGCCACCTCGGGGACCTCGATCGTATCCAGCGCGGCCTTGACCTCGCGGTAGGCCTGGCGCATGGGCGTTCCGGCCTTGACCCGCTCCAGCATGGCGTCGACCGCGAACACCGCGCGCGGCAGCGCGGCGCGCAGGCGATGCTCGTCCACCTCGAGCCCGCGCACCAGCGGCGTCAGCACCTCGAGGCAGTCCCGCGCCGTCCGCAGCCCGTCGAGCAGCAGGGGCTTGAGCTCCTGGTGGTCGCGATGGTAGCCCGAGATCCGCCCCTGCGTCACGGCAAACGCGCCCGCTGCGCTCCCCTGCAGCCGCGCGGCGCGCGCCCGGACCAATTCCAGCACGTCCGGGTTGCGCTTGTTGGGCATGATGCTACTGCCGGTGCAAAACGCCACCGGGAGCGCGAAGAAGCCGTAGGCCTCGGAGGAATACCAGATCAGGTCCGCGCTCAAGCGGCCCAGTTCGAGGCCGATCCCCGCCAGCGCGCTCAGCACCGTGAAGTCGAGGCGCCCGCGGCTGCCGACGGCGTTGAGCGGGTTGAGCTGAACGGTCGCAAAGCCCAGCAACTCGGCCACGCCCTCGCGGTCCAGCGGCAGCGGGGCGCCGTAGCCGGCCGCCGCGCCCAGCGGGCTGCGGTCCACGCTTCGATAGGCCGCCTCCAGCGGGATCAACGCCTCGAGCAGCGCGTCGGAAAACGAGGCGGCCCACAGGCCTACCGAGGAGAGCATGGCCGCGCGCGTGTGCGTCGTGCCGGGCATGGGGACGGAGGCGTGTTGGGTCGCCGTCTCGCGCAGCGCCTCGGCCAGCTCGAGCGCGGCCAGCGCGATCCCGCTGAGCCGGTCCTTGGCCAGCAGCCGCAGGTCGACCGCGACCTGGTCGTTGCGCGAGCGCCCGGCGTGGAGCCGCTCGCCCAGCGCGCCGACTCGCGCGACCAGCGCGTTTTCGACCGCGGTGTGCACGTCCTCGTCCTCGGTGCGGACCAGAAGTCCCTCGGCCCAGAGCGCGCGCAGCGCCGCGCGCAGCCGGCCGAGGTCGTCGCCGCTCAGCAGGCCGATACGCGCCAAGCCTTCGGCGTGCGCGGCCGAGGCGCACAGGTCGTAATACAGCAGCGCACCATCGAGCCGGGCGTCCTCGCCGGCCGTGAAGCGCTCGACCAGGGCGTCGGTCTCTTCGGCGCCGGTTTCCCAGAGCTTCATGGTCGTCCCCCCGCACCTTGCGTTTGCTTAATCACCGCAACGCATTCCGCACCCGTAGGGGCGCGATTCATCGCGCCCCGGGGCACACATGGTTCTCCGCGACGCGCCATCTCGCAGCCGCCTCGGCGCGTGCTCTCGGGTCCCATAAATGGGACCCCTACGAACAGAAAACGATATCCGGATTCACCGTGACAGACATCGCCTGATCCCGCCCTACACCTTGGCCTGGCTGAGCCGCCGGGCGCTCTTGGTCGGCAGGCCCCAGAGGGCGATAAAGCCTTCCGCGTCCTCCTGCCTGAACGTATGCCCCTGCGCGTAGCTGATCAGGTTGTGGTCGTAGAGTCCCTGTTCGGAAGCCCGGCCCACGACCTGCGCGCGCCCCTTGTAGAGCTTGACCCGGACCGTGCCGGTCACGCGCGCGTTGGCCGAGGCCACCAGCGCCTGCAGGTCGGAGCGCAGCGGGTCGTGCCAGAGGCCCTTGTAGACCAGTTCGCTCCAGCGGCGGTCGACCAGCGGCTTGAACTCGTTCTGGTGGATCGTGCTGCAGAAGCGCTCCAGGTCGCGGTGGGCCTGCACCAGCGTGACCGCCGCGGGGGCCTCGTAGATCTCGCGCGACTTCAGGCCCACCACGCGGTCCTCCACCATGTCAATGATCCCGACGCCGCGGGCGCCGGCGCGCGCGTTGAGCGCGTCGACCAGCGAGACGAAGTCCATGCGCTCGCCGTCGAGCGCGACCGGCACGCCGCCCTCGAAGGCGATCTCGACCGTGTCGGGCGCGTCGGGCGCGGCCTCGGGGTGGACGGCCAGCGTGAAGATCTCGGCCGGCGGCTCGTGGTTCGGGTCCTCCAGCACGCCGCACTCGATGCTGCGGCCCCAGAGGTTGGCGTCCACGGAGTAGTCGGTGTTGAGCTGATCTGGAAGCGGGATGCCGTTTTCCTGCGCGTAGCGGATCTCGAGGTCGCGGGTCATGTCCCACTCGCGCACGGGGGCGATCACGCCCAGCTCGGGGGCAAGCGCGCCAATCGAGACCTCGAAGCGCACCTGGTCGTTGCCCTTGCCGGTGCAGCCGTGGGCGATGGCGTCGGCGCCGGTCTCGTGGGCCAGCTCGACGGCGATCGAAGCGATCAGCGGCCGGGCCAGCGCCGTGGCCAGCGGGTACTGGTCCTGGTAGAGCGCGTTGGCCTGGACGGCCGGGGCCAGGAAGTCTTGCGCGAAGCGCTGCCGCGCGTCCACGACGTAGGCTTCCGAGGCGCCCAGGTCGAGCGCCTTTTGCTTGGCGGCCGCCAGGTCCTCGCCCTGGCCCAAATCGAGCGTGAGCGCGATCATCTCGCACTCCCCGTAGTGCTGCGGGATCCACTTGAGCATGCACGAGGTGTCCAGCCCGCCCGAGTACAACAAAATCACTTTGTTCGGCTTCAAGTCTTTCAACGGCGCCTCCTTGTGAGCTGAGTGTTGGGGGAGTGGCGGTCCGCTAGCCCTCAGCCGACAAAGCGAGATTTCAGGCGCTCTCTGGCGTCATGCGAACGGATGAAAGGAAGAGCCCCTGCGCGATGCCCGCTGAGGGCCTCAACGCAGGCGGCGTTTGAGGGGGTGCGTCTCGGGTTGGCTGCGCGTCGCGTTGGTCGGGTTCATGGGAAAAGTGCGCACACTATAGCAACGGGCGCGCGGTCTGTCAACCTGTGGAAAGGATCCAAAAGTAGGGCCCGCTGCGCGGGCCGGGATTGGACCTGCACAGCAGGCCTTACGTTGCTCTCCTGATCAAAGCACGATCTTGATCGCCTCGTGCTTGGCCAGCGCCTTGAAGATCCCGACGCGCTGGGCCTCGTCGTCGACCACGAGCTCGAGGTGCAGCGCGTGGTAGCGCCCGGCCTTGCTGGTGTTGGCATGCTCCAGCGTGTGGTCGCGCTCGCCGACGACCTCGGCCACGGCGGCGCGCATCCGTTCCGGGTCGGCGCCGATGAGGCGGTAGGCCCAGCGGCACGGGTAGTCGAGTTGCAGTTCGTGTTCGTCCCAGTTCATGCGGTCCCCTTTGGGTCTTGACTGGCGGCGGTCCCGGCGCGGGGGCGATTATCGGGCGGGGCGGGACGTCCTTCAAGCCGTTCGGCCGCGACCGCGAGCGGAGCGGACGTTGGGAAGCCAGTTGCGCTGCGGGTTGTATCGAAACTATAATCCGCGCAAGAGGTGAGACCGATGGCGACAGATCCGTTGCTCAAAGACGCCGAAACGCACATGAAAAAGAGCCTGGAGCACCTGGAGCACGAACTGCTCAAGCTGCGCGGCGGGCGGGCCAACCCGGGCCTGATCGAGGACGTCAAGGCCGACTACTACGGCGCGCTCACCCCGCTGAAGCACATGGCCAACCTGAGCGCCCCCGAGCCCGACATGATTCTGGTGCGCCCCTTCGATCCCTCGCAGCGGCAGGCGATCGAGAAGGCCATATTGGAGGCCAACCTGGGCTTCAACCCCGTGGTCGACGAGGACGTCGTGCGCGTCAAGGTGCCGCACCTGACCGAGGAGCGCCGCAACGAGCTCGTCCGCATCGTGCACGAGCGCGGCGAGGAGACCAAGGTGGCCATCCGCAACGCGCGGCGCGAGACCAAGGAACACCTGGAAAAGTTGAAAAACGACGGTGAGCTGCCCGAGGACGACTTCCACCGCGAGCTGGACTCGCTCGACAAGCTCACCCACGAGTACTGCGACCGCGTGGACGAGCAGGTGGCCGCCAAAGATGAGCAACTGAAGGCCGTTTGACAGCCTTCGGGGCCATTGGTACAATGCGCTCGCCACGTTGAGGCCATCGGCAGGAGGTTTCTCAAGGCGCGCTTCTCGGGGCACTATCAACTCGTTTGCGAGAGGGATTACTCGATTCTATGAGCCAGCACGCAAGGGAGCACGGTTTTATTGAACTGGCCTCTTTGCCGGCGCTCTTGCCCGTGTTGTTGACCGCCACGGCGGCGTTGTTCCTGTTCGCATGGCCGCTGGCGCTGGGGTTTGCGCTGGGGGCCGCCGGGGCGCTCTTGGGCTCGTATCTGACCCTGCTGCACCTGCGGCAGTTGTTCGAGCGCGCGCCCACGAGCACCGAGGGGCAGTTTAAGCGGGGCGCGTTTTCCGGGACGCTGGCCAGCGTGGCCTTGATGGCCGGCGTGCTGGCGCTGGGCGCGCTCGTGCCGTGGCTCGACTTTTTCGCGACGGCGGCGGGCCTGCTGGCGGCCAAGCTGCTGATCGGACTAACCCCTGTTCTGCGGAGGCGACATGGAGGAGATCGGTAAGGAACTCATCCTGGCCATCGATTTAGGTGGCTACGTGTTCAAGGTGGACATCCTGATGCTGTTGATGTCCTGGATCGTGATCGCGGTCATCATCGGCGGCGCGCTCGTGCTGCGGCGCGGGCTCAACCTGCGGGGCGATTTGGAGGAGGTGCCCTCCAAGCGCCAGGCCTTCCTGGAGATGCTCATGAAGGCGCTGCGCGATCAACTCGGGGGCGGGTTCCACAGCCGGCAGCTGGCCAACCGGCTCTTCCCGCTGCTGGCCACCATGGGGGTCTATTTGGTCATGCTCAACTGGCTGGCCATCATCCCCGGGATGAAGTCGCCCACCGAGACCATCAACGTGCCCATCAGCCTGGGCCTGATGGTGTTCGCGCTCTCGCACTACTACCGCCTGCGCCTGCGCGGCGTCAAGGGGTATCTGGCCAGCTACGTCGAAGGACCCAAGGCCATGGCCCCGGTGATGGTGCCGCTGACCCTGGTGGGCGAGCTGGCCAAGCCGGTGTCCCACTCCTTCCGTCTGTTCGGCAACATGATGGGCGGGGCGATCCTGCTGATCGTGCTGTCCAACCTGATCCCGCTGTGGGTGTTCCCGCTCCACGTGTTTTTGAACTTCTTCTACCTCATTTTCGTGGGCGCGATTCAGGCGATGGTGTTCACCCTGCTGGCGGTGGCCTACATCGCCATGGGCGAACCGGAGGAATAAATGTTTGATCTAACCGGAGAACAGTTGGTCACGATCGCCCGCTTCATCAGCGCGGGGTTTTCCATCGGGCTGGGCGCGATCGGCTCGGCGCTGGGCATCGCCTACGCCGCCTTGGGCGCGCTGCACGGCATCAGCCTGCGGCCCAAGCGCCAGGGCGAGTACATGCGCACGATGTTCATCAGCATGGCCATCGCCGAGTCCACCGTGATCTACGCGCTCGTGATCGCGCTCATGTTGCTGTTGGTGGTGGGCGGGGGCAGCACGGACGGCCTGTTCGGCATCGACTGGCTCATGGGCGCGCGCTACTTGGCCGCGGGGCTGGCCATGGGCGCCGGGGCGCTGGGCGCGGGCTACGGCATCGGGCTGGCGGCCAACCAGGCGCTGCGCGGCATCACGCGCCAACCCGAGCGTTCGGGCGCGCTGCTGCGCACCATGTTCTTAGGCATCGCCGTGACCGAGTCGCCGGCGATCTACGCCCTGGTCGTCTCGTCGCTGCTGATCTTCGTGCTGGGCGAGACCCAGGCGGCGGCGGCGTTCACGAGCAACGACCTGGTCGTGGTGGCCAAGTACCTGGGCGGGGGCCTGGCGGTGGGGCTGGGGGCGATCGGCGCCGGCGTCGGCCTGGGCATGACCGCGGCCGGGGCGGCCTGGGGCATCGCGCGCAACCCCGACAAGGACAACGTGCTTACGCGCACGATGTTCTTGGGGATGGCCGTGACCGAGTCGCCGGCGATCTACGCCCTGGTCGTCTCGCTCATCCTGTTGTTCGTCATCGGGGTCCCGCTCGAGCTGAGCTGGGGCCAAGGGTTGCACGACTTCGCGCGCTTTTTGGGTGCCGGGATCGCCATGGGCGCCGGGGCCATCGGGCCGGGCTTGGGGATCGGGATCGCGGCCGAGCGGGCCCTGACCGGCATCGCCAGGCAACCCCATCAGGAAGGGGCGCTCGTGCGCACGATGTTCTTGGGGATGGCCGTGACCGAGTCCACGGCGATTTACTCGTTGGTAATTGCGTTGATCCTGTTGTTTGCGATTTCTTGAACTTAAGGAGGCGTTCATGCTGCAAGAAGCCAGCCAAGCGATTAGCGGACAAGATCTGATCACGGCGGCCAAGTACCTGGGCGCGGGCATCGCCATGGGCTTCGGGGCCATCGGCCCCGGCATCGGCGAGGGGCTGGCCGCGGGCGCGGCGCTACAGGGCATCGCGGCCAACCCCAAGGAGCAGGGCGTGCTGGTGCGCACGATGTTCATCGGCCAAGCGGTCTCCGAATCCACCGGCATTTACTCGCTGGTGATCGCGATTATCCTGCTGTTCGTGATTTAGCCGGACCGGGAGGGGCGCGCAATGCACCTGACTTGGGAAACCATCGTCACCAACGTCAACTGGACCTTCGTGATCAACCTGGTCCAGTTCTTGCTGTTGGTGGTCGTGCTCAACCGCCTGATCTACCAGCCGGTGCTCTCCTTCATGGACCGCCGCGAGACCAAGCTCGAGCGGCAGTTGAAGGACGCCGAGCGGCAGCGCGAGGAGGCCGAGCGGCTCCAGGCGCGTCGCGAGGAGGAGCTGCGCGACGCGGGCGCGCAGGCCCGGCAAGTGCTGGAGGCCGCGCGCGCCGAGGCCAACAAGGTGCGCGCCCAACTGCGCGACGAGGCGGACAACGAGGCCAACCGCATCCTCGCACAGGCCCGACGCGAGGCGCAAGAGGAGCTGGCGCCCGTGCGGGACGAGCTGGCCGGACGGCTCGACGCGCTGGCCGAGGCGGCCGCCGGACGGCTGCTGGGCCGAAAGCTGGGTGATAAGTCGTGATTTGGGATTTCGTCTGGAAGGTCGTCAACTTCCTCGTGTTGGCCGGGATCGCGGTTTGGCTCGTGCGCAAGTACGACCTGTTCGAGCGCGTGTTCGGCAACTACCGCCGCGAGATCAGGGCCGAGCTCGACGCCGCCGCGCGCCACCGCGAGGAGGCCGAGCGCATCAAGGCCGAGACCGAAACCGCGCTGCAGGAAGCCGACCGGCGCGCCGAGGAGATGCGCGCGCAGGCCGCCGAGCGCGCCGAGCGCGAGAAGGAGGCGCTGCTGGAGCTGGCCCGCGAGGAGGCCGAACGCATCAAGGCGCAGGCCCGCCTGACCGCCCAAAGCGAGCGCCAGCGACAGCTGCGCGCGCTCCAGAACGACGTGGTCGAACAGACCCTGGCGCGGGCGCGCGAGCTGGTGACCGGCGCCATCACCAAGCAGGACCACGGGCGCTTGCTCGATGCGTTCCTGGACGAGCTGGACGAGGAAAGCGTGAGGTTCTCATGAGCCAGGCGGAGATCGCCCGCAACTACGCCGAGGCCCTGTTTCGAACGGGCCAAGAGGACGAGGCCAGCGCGCGCATCGAGGAGGAACTCGAGGCGCTGACCGACCTGACCCAGCGCACGGAACTGGGGCGCTTCTGGCACAACCCCCTGGTGCCCAAGGCCGAGAAGCGCGAGCTGGCCGACGCCCTGACGGCCGAGTACCACCCCTACCTGCGGAACACGGTCCGGATCATGATCAAGCGCAACCGCATCGATCTTTTGTCGCTGCTGTTTCGGGAGTTCGTCCGGGTTCGCGACCGGTTGGGCGGGGCGCTGCGGGTGGTCGTCTTCACCCCGATGGCGCTCACCAAGGCCCAGTTGGACAAGATCGTGAACCGGGTCGAGGATCTGAGCGACAGGCAGGTCCGGCTGTCGGTGGTCGAGGATCCGACGCTGGTGGGCGGGATCCGGCTGCGCCTGCACGACAGGGTGCTGGACGGCACGGTGACGGCCCGGCTCGCTCGGCTGCGCAAATCGCTGATTTCGACGGCGGAAGGATAAACGAGGAGGACTATGGCCAAGACAAAGGCAATCAGCGCTGCCGAGATCAGCAGTTTGATCGAACAGCGCATCAAGGACTTCGACCAGGAACTCCAGATGGAGGAGCAGGGCGTGGTCGTGGAGGTCGGCGACGGCATCGCCCAGATCTACGGGCTCGAAAACGCCATGTCTCTGGAGTTGCTGGAGTTCCCCAACGATATTCTGGGGCTCGTGCTCAACCTCGAGGAGGAGAGCGTGGGCGCCGTGCTGTTCGGCTCCAGCGACATGGTGAAGGAAGGCGATCTGGTCAAGCGCACCGGGCGCGTGCTCGAGGTGCCGGTGGGCGACGAGCTGCTGGGGCGCGTGGTCAACCCGCTGGGCCAGCCCAAGGACGGTCAGGGCCCGATCGAGACCGACCAGACGCGCCTGGTCGAGGTCAAGGCCCCCGGCGTGATCGAGCGCCAGCCCGTGGACACGCCGCTGCAGACCGGCATCAAGTCCATCGACGCGCTCACGCCCATCGGGCGCGGCCAGCGCGAGCTCATCATCGGCGACCGCCAGACCGGCAAGTCGACCATCGCGGTGGACACGATCCTGAACCAGAAGGATCAGGACGTGGTCTGCATCTACGTGGCCATCGGGCAGAAGGCCTCGACCGTGGCCAAAACGATCGAGCTGTTCAGGGCCAACGGCGCCATGGACTACACCATCGTGGTGAGCGCCGAGGCCAGCGAGCCCACCCCGCTGCAGTGGATCGCGCCGTATGCGGGCTGCGCCATGGGCGAGCACTTCATGCACGACGGCAAGGACGCGCTGGTGATCTACGACGACCTCAGCAAGCAGGCCGTGGCCTACCGCGAGCTCTCGCTGCTGCTGCGCCGCCCGCCGGGCCGCGAGGCCTATCCGGGTGATGTGTTCTACTCGCACTCGCGCCTGCTGGAGCGCGCCGCGCGCATGAACGATTCAAAGGGCGGCGGCAGCCTGACCGCGCTGCCGATCATCGAGACCAAGGCCAACGACGTCTCGGCCTACATCCCGACCAACGTGATCTCGATCACGGACGGGCAGATCTACCTGGAGACCGACCTGTTCAACGCGGGCTTCCGCCCGGCCATGAACGTCGGGATCTCGGTCTCGCGCGTGGGCGGTGCGGCCCAGCGCAAGGCCATCCGCAAGATCGCCGGTCCCTTGCGCCTGGAGCTGAGCCAGTACCGCGAGCTGGAGGCCTTCGCCGAGTTCGCCTCCGAGTTGGACGACACCTCGCGCGCCCAGCTTGAGCGCGGCCAGCGCATGATGGAGCTGCTGAAGCAGGACCAGCACGAGCTGCGCTCGCTGGCCGAGCAGGTGGCGGCGGTCTACTGCGGCGTGAACGGGTACCTGGACGACCTCCCCGTCAAGCGCGTGCGCGAGTTCGAGCGCGGGCTGCTCGACCACCTGCACGCCCAGCACGAGGACGATATTCTCAAGCCGATCATGGACTCGGGCGAGCTGAGCGACGAGGTGGCCGAGCGGCTGAAAAAGGCGATCGGGCATTTCAAAGAGACCTTCGGGCAGGGGTAAGGCATGGCGCAGCTTCGCGACATCAAACGCCATATCGGGAGCATCAACAAGATCAAGCAGATCACCAAGGCGATGTACGCCATCTCGATGACGCGCGTGATGAAGGCCAAGCAGCAGCTCGAGCAGGCCAAAGCCTACCAGCGCGCCCAGCGCGGGCTGCTGGACGGTGTGATCGGCAGCGTCGACGAGGCGCACCCGCTGCTCAAGTCCTGGGGCGAGGGCGGGTTCGTGTTCGCCGTCAACTCCGACCGCGGGCTCTGCGGCCGCTTCAAGGGCGACGTCAACCGCGGCGCCGAGAAAGCGCTTAAGGAAACCCCCGGGGCCAAGCTTATCATTGGCGGCGAGAAGGCGCTGCTCTACTTCCGCAAGTCGGAGTATCCGATCCAGGCGCGTTACGTCGGGCTCTACGACCAGCCGAAGTTCGAGCACGCCCAGCAGATCGCCACCGACCTGCTGTCGCTCTACCGCGAGACCGGCACGCCGATCGACATGGTGTTCATGCGCTTCGAAAACGACTTCCGGCAACGGGTCGAACTCGAGCGGCTGCTGCCGCTGGCCCCTCCCGCGGACGGGGGCGCGCAGGTCGCCGAGGCGGAGGACGACGAGGCCGAGGAGCTGCGCTACCTCTACGAGCCCTCGCAGGCCGAGGTGTTCGAGGCCGTCGTGCCGATGTACCTCAAGGCCCAGGTCTATCGCACCCTGCTGGAGAGCAAGACGAGCGAGCACGCCATCCGCCGCCAAGCCATGCGCAGCGCCACCGACAACGCCGAGGAGCTGATCGAGAGCCTGACCATCGAGTACAACAAGGCGCGCCAGGAGTCGATCACGCGGCAGTTGCTGGACATCATGGGCGGCGCCGAGGCGCTCAAAGGATAGGAGGAAGGAAGAGGGAGAACGGGAAACGCTTCAGAGCCTCTACCCCCGAGACGCCGGTGCGGAAACGGCCAACAAGTCAACATCGGCTCGGGTCTCGGGGGCTGGCCACAGTTCCCCATCCTCCGTTTTCCCTGCTCCCGGCGTTCGAGTGAAAGGAGATCCATGGCCACCCAATCCAAGTCCAAAGGCAAGAAGGCCGAGAAGAAGGCCCCGAAGGCGGGCCAGAGCGTCGGGCACATCACCGAGGTCAAGGGACCCGTGGTCGACGTCAGGTTCCCGCACGGTGACCTGCCCCGCATCAACGACGCCTGCACGATCGACCGCGGGGAGCAGGGCACGCTCGTGCTCGAGACCGCCCAGCACCTAAGCGACGACGTCGTGCGCACGATCGCGCTCGACTCCACCGACGGGCTGAGCCGCGGGGTCCAGGTGACCAACACCGGCGCGCCCATCACCGTGCCGGTGGGCGAGTCCACGCTGGGGCGCATGTTCAACCTGCTGGGCCACGCCATCGACGGCAAGGAGCAGCTCAAGGCCAAGACGAACTACCCCATCCACCGCGAGGCGCCCGTCTTGATCGACCAGTCCACCAAGGACGAGGTGTTCGAGACGGGCATCAAGGTCATCGACCTGTTGGCCCCGTTCCGCAAGGGCGGCAAGGTGGCCTTTTTCGGCGGCGCGGGCGTGGGCAAGACCGTATTGATCCAGGAGATGATCCGCAACGTCGCCTACGAGCACGAGGGCTACTCGCTGTTCGCCGGGGTGGGCGAGCGCACGCGCGAGGGCAACGACCTCTACCTCGAGATGGAGGAGGCCGGCGTGCTGCCCTACACCGTGCTGGTCTACGGCCAGATGAACGAGCCGCCCGGCGCGCGCCTGCGCGTGGCGCTCACGGCCGTGACCATGGCCGAGTACTTCCGCGACGAGGAACACAAGGACGTGCTGCTGTTCATCGACAACATCTTCCGCTTCGCCCAGGCCGGCAACGAGGTCTCGGCGCTCTTGGGCCGCATGCCTTCTGAAGTGGGCTACCAGCCCACGCTGGCCGGCGAGATGGCCGACCTGCAGGAGCGCATCACCTCGACCAAGCAGGGCTCGATCACGAGCGTGCAGGCCGTCTACGTGCCGGCCGACGACTTCACCGACCCGGCCCCGCACACGACGTTTGCCCACCTCGACGCCACCATCGAGCTCTCGCGCGCGCTGCAGCAGCGCGGCATCTACCCGGCGGTCGACCCGCTGGCCTCGAAGTCGACCATGCTCGATCCCCTCTTGATCTCCAAGGAGCACTACGAGGTGGCCCAGGAGGTCAAGCGCATCTTGCAGCGCTACAAAGATCTGCAGGACATCATCGCCATCATGGGCATCGACGAGCTGAGCGAGGAGGACAAGCTGCTGGTGGGCCGCGCCCGCCGCTTGGAGCGTTTCCTGAGCCAGCCGTTCTTCGTGGCCGAGCGCTTCACCAGCCTGCCGGGCCGCTACGTCTCGCTGGACGAGACCGTCAGCAGCTTCGCCGAGGTCGTCGAGGGCAAGTACGACGACTTACCCGAGCAGGCCTTCTACATGGTCGGCAGCATCGAAGAGGCCGTCGAGAAGGCCAAGAAGCTCAAGAAGGAAAACTAAACGCCAGCGCGCCGGGGCGTGCTCAAGCGCGCCCCGGCGCTTTTCTCATGCCTTACGAACGCGAACTCGCTCACCTGAAGCGCAACGACCCCCAACTCGGCGCGCACATCGAGCGGCTCGGCCCCTGCCAGTGGCAGCCCGACGGCGCCGACCCCTTCGGCGCGCTCTGCAGCGCGATCCTGTTCCAGCAGCTGAGCGGCAAGGCCGCCGCCACCATCGAGGGGCGCTTCAAGGCGCTCTACGGGGGCGCGTTCCCCACGCCCGCCCAACTGCTGGACACGCCCGACGCATCGCTGCGCGCGGTCGGGATCTCGCGCAACAAGCTGCTGGCGCTGCAGGACCTGGCTCGAAAAACGCACGAGGGCGCGCTGGATTTCGACGCGCTCCCCGAGCACGACGACGAGGCGGCTATCGCGCATCTGACCCAAGTGCGCGGGGTCGGCCGCTGGACCGCCCAGATGTTCTTGATGTTCGTGCTGGGCCGTGTGGACGTCTATCCCGTGGGCGATTTGGGCATCCAGAAGGCCGTGCAGCACGTCTACGGCTACAAAAAACTCCCGGCCGAGCGCACCATGCAGCGCCACGGCAACCGCTGGAAGCCGTACCGCACGGTCGCGTGCTGGTACCTGTGGAAGCTGGTGGACTAGCGCGATCTGAAAGCGGTAGGGCCTGCTGCGCGGGCCGCAATCGGCCGGCACAGCCGGCCCTACGTTTCCTGCTTTTCTGATTCGACTCCTTCCCCGATCTATGCCATAATGGGCACGTCTGGCCCGCGGGCTGGACGGTTTGCCATTTTCTTCAAGGAGGCCGCATGGATTTCGAGCTGACTTCAGAACAAAAACTGATCAAGAAAACGGCTCGGCAGTTTGCCGAGGAGGTCATCCGCCCCAAAGCCAAGGAGTACGACGAGCACTGTACCTATCCCCACGATGTCATCGAGGAGGCCCAAAAGCTCGACCTGCTTGCCCCGGCCATTCCCGAGGAATACGGCGGCGGCGGGCTGGACTTCTTCACGGCCATGCTCGTGATCGAAGAGCTGTTCCGCGGCGACCCCGGCATCGCCCAGTCGGTCACGGCGCGCGGCTTCGGGCTCGACATCATCCTGCGCTACGGCACCGAGGAGCAGAAACGGAAATACGTCGTGCCCGTGGCCAAGGGCGACTGGGTCTGCGGCAGCGCCATCACCGAGCCCGAGGCCGGCTCGGACGTGGCCAGCATGACCACGCGCGCGCTCAAGGACGGAAACGACTACGTGCTCAACGGGGCCAAGATGTTCATCACCAACGGCTCGGTGGCCAACTTCATCATCGTGTTCGCCCGCACCGACACCGAGCCGCCCGAGCGCCACGGCGGCATCACGGCCTTCATCGTCGAGACCGACCGCAAGGGCTTCACGGCCGAGCCGCTGCACCACAAGCTGGGCATCCGCGCCTCGGACCTGGCCGAGCTCACCTTCGAGGACGTGCGCGTGCCGGCCGAGAACATCGTGGGGCAGGAGGGCATGGGTTTCTATCACCTCATGACCTTCTTCGCCTCGGGCCGCACGGCCGTGGCCGCCCAAGCTTTGGGTCTGGCGCAGGGCGCCTTCGACGAGGCGTTCAAGTATGCCCAAGAACGCCAGCAGTTCGGCCGGCCCATCGTGGACTTCCAGGCGATCCAGTTCAAGCTGGCCGACATGGCCACCGAGATCGAGGCCGCCCGCGGCCTGGTCTACCGCGCGGCCTGGGCGATCGCCCAGGGCGAAAACCCCGCGCGCGAGGCCTCGATGGCCAAGCTCTACGCCAGCCGGGTCGGCCGCGAGGTGGCCAACGAGGCGCTCCAGATCCACGGCGGCTACGGCTTCATCAAGGAGTACCACGTCGAGCGCTTCTACCGCGACGCCAAGATCATGGAGCTCTACGAGGGCACCTCGGAGATCCAGCGCATCATCATCGCGCGCTCGCTGCTGGGGAAGATCTAGCGGGACCTCCGGTCGAAGCGGACGCGTCGTCCCGGGTCCAATGAATTGGACCCCTACGGCGGCGTCAAGCCCCATGCAGGGGCGCGCACCATCGCGCCCGAAACGCACGTGTGCTGTGCGGGCCAATTCGACCGGCCTGCACAGCAGGCCCTACATGGTTGTGGCCATCCGTTCACGCAAACCGCGGCAGCACCCGGTCCGCCACCAGCTGGAGCATGTCGAGTTCGTGTTCGAACGGGAACATGAGCATGAACTGGGTCACGCCCAGGTCCGTGAAGGCGGTCATCTGTTTGACCACCTCGGGCGGCGTGCCGATGAAGACTTGGGGGCGCTTGGCGCGGAATTCGTCCACGGATTGCTCGGCCCGGTCGGCAAATTCCTTGAGCGTGGCTGAGAGCGCGGACTCGTCGCCCGCCACGATCATCTGGGTGAAATGGGACTTGGTGAGCTCGCCGGGGTCGCGGCCCAGGCGGTTGCAGGTCCGTTCCAGCGCCTTGAGCGTTGAAGCGTAGCCTTGCGCGGTCGGAAACGGGATGAAGTTCACGCCGTCGGCGTGGCGGGCCATGATCTCGAGCACGCGCGGCTTGCCGCCGCCGACCCAGATCGGCGGGCGCGGCTTTTGGGTGGGCTTGGGGGCGCAGACGGCGTCCTTGATCTGGAAGTATTCGCCTGAGAAGTTGGCGCGCGCCTGGGTCCACATGGCCTTGACCACGCCCAAAGCCTCGTCGAGCTGGCGCACGCGCTCGCCGGCCGGCGAGAACGGGATGCCGTAGGCCTCGTACTCGGGTTCCTTCCAGCCCGCGCCCAGGCCGAACTCCAGCCGCCCGCCGCTCAGGTGGTCGATCGAGGCCGCGATCTTGGCCAACAGCGACGGATAGCGGTACGAGACGCAGCTCACCAGCGGGCCGAGCCGCAGCGTTTCGGTGTCGCGCGCCAGCGCGCTCAAGGTCGTCCAGCACTCCAGGCAGTTGCGGTCTTCGGACTCGTCGTTGAGGAAGAAGTGGTCCGAGCACCAGAGCGAGTGGAACCCGCTTGCCTCGGCCCGTTTTGCGATCGCGCTGATCGTATCGTAGCTGAAGCCGAACTGCGGCTCGATTTGAATCCCGACGTGGATGGCCATGCATCGCTCCCTCGCTGACGGTTTGCGCCCAGGCTAGGGGAGCGGCGTCGGCTTTGCCAGCCGGTCCCTTCCCCGTTACCTCGTCAGGTCGAGCCGCATCTGAAACTGGCTCAACCGCTCGCGCTCGAAGCCCACTCCTTCGAACAGCCCCGGCGCCAGCCCTTCGGGCAAGAGATCGGCACGCGCCAGGTCTCACGCGGGAGGTGGGCCAGCCGGCACGCCCAGCCGCGCCGCGCGATGAGCCCGACGCCCGCGGGCTCGCCCTCCTTGAGCACGATCCGGCTGTGTGACAGGCTCACGCCGTCGCTCAGCAGCAGGCCGGCCATCGACTCGGGCGTGAAGCGCATCGGAACCAGGTAGTCCTCGAACGATCGCGTCATCAGGTCGGCGAGTCGGGGGATCGGGGACGCCAGTAGGTCGTCGAGCGTGAAGGACATGGGGTTTCCTTTCGCCTTGTCCCCTCTGCCTTGACGGGAGAGGGCTAGTACTGGACCACAGTGGTTCTTGGGTGTAGGGGCGCGCTTCATCGCGCCCGTGGGCACGCGCTTTGGCCGCCCGTGAAGTCTATCTGGTCATGAACCGGACGTGTAGGCCGGGTCCCATGAATGGGACCCCTACACAGTAGAAACAACGTGGTCCAGTACTCGTACACCGTCAGATTGATTTTTGTAGGGAAAACCTCCCTTAGCACTGGTTACAACTTAAGCCTGGAATGACCAAGGAGAGGAAAAGCGGCAATTCGCGTTCTCGTCATTCAGCAAAGGCCCATTCTACCGCCCGCTTTTGTGAACCTCACAGCCATCCCCTAGACTGAAACACGAGAGGACAACCCCCTCACCCAAAGGAGGAACAGTGGACCGCATATACGTGATGGAGCTGGTGCGCTCGTTTCAGGTCGGCCTCATCGACCGGCGCACGTTTCTGGCTCGGGCCACCAAGGCGTTGGGTAGCGCGGCCGCGGCGGGGATGCTGCTGACGGCCTGCCAGCACAGTGAGGAAGAAACCCCGCCGCCCGTGGTCGACGAGTCGGCAAACGGCAGCGGCGCGGAACCTGCGACCGCCGGTCTGGTGACCGGCACCGTCTCCTATCCGGGCGACCAGGAGGGCGAGACGCTTTCGGGCTACCTGGCCCGGCCCGAGGAGGAGGGAACCCGCCTCGGCGTGGTCGTGATCCAGGAGTGGTGGGGGCTCGACGACCACATCAAGGACGTGACGCGGCGCTTCGCATCCGTTGGGTTTGCCGCGCTGGCGCCCGACCTCTACCACGGCCAGGTCACCACCGAGCCCGACCAGGCGCGCAAGCTCGTGATGGAGCTCGACATGGAAGCCGCCGTGGCCGAGATCCGGGCCGCGATGGGATACCTGTTGGGTCAGGACTACGTGGAAGGCGAGGCCGCCGGCGCCGTGGGCTTTTGCATGGGCGGCGGGCTCGTGCTTCAGCTCGCGCGCGTCTCGGATCGTTTGGGCGCGGCCGTGGCCTTCTACGGCTCGCCGCTGAGCGCGGAGCAGGCCGCGCAGGTCGAGGCGCCGGTGATGGGCAACTACGGGGCCGAGGATCAGGGCATCCCCGAGAGCCGCATCCGAACCATGGAGGCCGCCTTCGAGGAAGCCGGCGTCAATCACGACATCAAGATCTACGAGGGCGCGCAGCACGCCTTCTTCAACGACACGCGCCCCTCGAGCCACGCGCCCGAGGCCTCGGAGGACGCCTGGGCGCGCACGCTGGACTGGTTCCGGACGCACCTGCCGGGCTAGGGAGGACTTTCGCGCGCGCGGCGCGTACAATCGGGAGGCCATGGCGAATCGCGACGACGGGCCGATTGAACGCGCCCAGATGGCCGATCTCCTGCGGGCGGGCACGTTGTTCGCCCAGTTCAGGGACAAGGACTTGGATCTTGTACTGGAAACCGCTGACCAGCGGACCTTCGCGCCGGGCCAGGCCATCGTGCACGAGCGCGACGTCGGACGGGAGGTCTTTTTGATCCTGGCCGGGCGCGTCGAGGTGCGCAAGGGACTCAAATGCCTGGCCGAGCTGGGCGCGGGGCAGTTTTTCGGCGAGATGGCCTTCCTGAACCAGTCCAAGCGCTCGGCCGACGTCGTGGCGCTGGGGCCCACGCGTTGCCTCGTGCTGAACAACGGCGTGCTCCACGACCTGCTGTTGGCCCATCCCCGCCTCGGGCTCAAGATGATGCGGGAGCTGGCCCGGCGCCTGCGCAACACGGACCAGGAAGCCCTGTCCGATCTGGAACGGCGCGTGGCCGACCGCACCCGCGAGCTGAAGGCCCTCTACGAGGTCACGGCCGTGGCCGGCGAGGCGCTCGATTTGGACCAGGCGCTGGCGCGGTCGCTCGACCGCACGTTGCAGGCCATGGACACCGCCGTCGGCGCGGTCGAGCTGCTGGAGGAGGACGGTTCGGGTCTGCACCTGGCGGTCCACCGCGGCATCCCCGCGGACATCGTCCAAGCCCTCAACGGCGCGCCGTCCGAGCAGGGGCTCGGGAGCTGGGTGCTCGCGCACGGCGAGCCGCTCGTGCTCGCCGACATCGCCGAGAGCCCGCGCGCGCCGGGCTGGGTGCGGGCCCAGGGGGTCGACGGCGCGTACGCCGGCGTGCCCATGCGGGCCAAGGGCCGGGTGCTGGGCGTGTTGAGCGTGTTCCGCGATGGCCGGCGCGGCTTCAACGTCGAGGACGTGGCGCTGCTGGCCTCGATCGCCGACCAAGTGGGCGTCGTGGTCGAGAACGCGCGCCTGCGCCTGCGGGCCGAGCGCGCCGCCGTGCGCGAGGAACGCGGCCGGCTGGCGCGCGACCTGCACGACTCGGTCACGCAGTCGCTCTACAGCCTGACGCTGTTTGCCGAGGCGGGCCGGCGCCTGGTCGAACAGGGCGAGGTCGATCAGGCGGGGGCACACCTGGCCCAACTGGGCGAGACGGCGCAGCAGGCGCTCAAAGAGGTGCGCCTGCTCGTCTACGAGCTGCGCCCCTCGATGCTGGAGCAGGCGGGCTTGAGCGGCGCGCTGCAGCAGCGCCTGGGCACGGTTGAGGAGCGCGCCGGCGTGCGCGTGCGCTTTGAGGCCGACGGGGCGGACGAGCTGCCCAAGGCCTGCGAGCGCGAGCTGTATCACATCGCGCAGGAGGCGCTCAACAACGCGCTCAAGCACGGCGCGGCGGGCGAGATCCACGTGCGGATCGCCAGCGACAACGGTAGGCTGACGCTCGAGGTCGAGGACGACGGGCGGGGGTTCGATCCCCACGGAGTGTCGAACGCAGGAGGGGTGGGCATGAACAGCATGCGCGAGCGCGCGGAGCGGATCGGCGGGACGCTGCGGGTGGCGTCCAAGCCCGGCGCCGGGACGCGCGTGTGGGTGGAGGTGGCGCTGTGAGCGAGGCGAAGCCCATTCGCGTCATGATCGCCGACGACCACCACGTCGTGCGCAAGGGCCTGACGGCCCTGATCAACACCGAAGCGGGGCTCGAGGTCGTGGCCGAAGCCGCCGACGGCGAGGAGGCCGTGCACAAGGCCGGTGCCTACAACCCGGACGTGATCCTGATGGACATGGTCATGCCCCGCAAAGACGGGGTCGAGGCCATTGCCGAGATCAAGGCCAAACACCCGGAGGCGCGCGTGCTCGTGCTCACGAGCTTTGCCGAGGACAAGACGATCATGGCGGCCATCAAGGCCGGGGCGCTGGGGTATCTACTCAAGGACGCCTCGCCCCAGGAGCTGCTCAAGGCCATCCGCGACGTCTACCACGGCGAGTCCTCGCTGGGCCCGTCGGTGGCGCACAAGGTGATCCACGCGCTCCAGGGCGACGGCGACAAACCCGTCGACAACGAGCTCACCGAGCGCGAGGTCGAGATCCTGAAGCAGATCGCCCACGGCTGGCCCAACCAGCAGATCGCCAAGCAGCTCTTCATCAGCGAGCGCACCGTGCGCACGCACGTGAGCAACATCCTGCGCAAGCTCAAGCTGCCCAACCGCACCCAGGCCGCGCTCTACGCGCTCAAGCAGGGGCTGGTCGAGCTGGAGGAGTAGGAAGCGTTGGCCTGCGACGCCAAGCCGCTTTCACCCCCCTTCCACCCGATTTGCCTGTTTCTTCTCCCCGCGGTCGCCTAGCTTGGGAACAGGCTGAGAGCGCGAGCAACCTCCTTCCCAATGTGACCAGCGACGAGCGGTCCCCCACGGCGGGGGCCGCTCCCGTTCGGGACAAATGTCGTAGGCGGGGCGACGTCCGTCGTAGGGAAGGCCGGGAAGTCCGCGGCCGTTTGGCGCAGCGGCGTCGCGTCATTGTTCCGATGTGGCCGCCCTTGGGGAACGCTACGCTGGGGGCATGCAGAAACAACGGACCGGCCGCGGCGCCACCGACACCCTGATCGTCGCCCCAAGGGGACGCATCTGCGACGGCCTGAGCGCCCTGCTCGACACGCTGCCCCTGGTGGGCTCGGTCGCGCGGGCCACCGACGCCGAGGAAGCGGCGGTCGCGCTGCGCGCGGGCCGCTTCGGCCTGGTGCTGCTGGACATGGGCGGCGTGAGCGGGAACTGGGAGGCCGCGCTGGCCCGCCTCAGGGTCGAGGCGCCCGCCGCCCGGTTCTTGAGCCTGGTCGAGGACGCCGAGGGCGTGCGCGCGGCGCGCGCGGCCGGGGCGGACGGAACCCTGATCAAGGGCTTTTCCGTGGACCAACTGGTCGCGGCCGTCGAGGGCCTGCTGCTCCAGGGGAGCGCGCACGACGGGGGGCGGTTCGCTTGACAGGGTGCGCGCTTTATGCTATAAAACTAGCATTATGCTATTTTTCTAACATACCAAGGACGGGCCGACTCCCGCGGGGAGACGGGTGACGCGGGCGCACGAGCCAAGGAGGCGCAATGATTTTGGAAACGCGCAAGCTGAGCAAGGTCTATCGGGCGGGGCAGGAGCAGGTCCACGCCCTGCGCGAGGTGGACTTTCGGGCCGAGGCGGGGGACTTCATCGTGATCAACGGCCCCTCGGGCAGCGGCAAGACGACCTTTTTGAACCTCATCTCGCTCATCGACGAGCCCACGGACGGCGAGGTCCTGCTGGAAGGGCAGCCGGTCTCGCGCCTGTCGTCCAGCAAGCTGGCCGAGCTGCGGCGCGACAAGATCGGGCTCATGTTCCAGTCCTTCAACCTGATCCCGGTGCTCTCGACCTTCGAGAACGTGGAGTACCCGCTCTTGCTGCGCGGCGTGCCGCGCCGCGAGCGCCAAGAACGCGTCATGGATCTGCTCGCGCAGGTCGGACTCGAGAAGGAGGCTAAGCGCCGTCCGGATCAGCTCTCCGGCGGGCAGAAGCAGCGCGTGGCGCTGGCCCGCACGCTGGTGAACCGGCCCAAGCTCGTGCTGGCCGACGAGCCCACCGGCAACCTGGACTCCAAGACCGGCAAGACCGTGATGGAGATCATCCAGCGGCTCAACCGGGACCATTGCGTCACCTTCATCGTCGTGACCCACGACCCGAGCGTGAACGACTACGCCCAGCGGGCCGTCAGCATTCGCGACGGCCAGCTTAGCGAAGGACGCGCCCCCGCGCCCGCCCGCGCCGAGGCCAAGCACAAGGAGGTTCGCCGTGTGGTTTCCCCTGGCCCTGCGCAATCTTACGCGTAACCGGCGGCGCACGCTGCTGACGCTGGCCGTGATCGCGCTCGGGACCTCGATGGGCTTCCACCTGAGCGGCTACACCAGCCAGGCGCTGGACGCGGTCAAACAGGGCGCCATCGACCAATACGCCCACCTGCAGATCGCCTCGCCCCTGCTGTGGGAGGACGACAACCTGGGCGCCGACGCCATGCTCCCCCCCGACCGGCTGGCGGAACTGGGGGAGGCGTTGAGCGCGCGGCCCGAGGTGGCGGCCCACAGCCCCGAGATGGTCCTGTCGGCCATGGCCTCGACCGCCGAGAAGGCCAAGGTGATCGACCTGGTGGCCTTCGTACCCGGCAACGCCGCGCTCGACTACAACGCGCTCGTGGTCCAGGGCAAGCTTCTGGACGCCTCCGCCCGCAACCCGGTGCTGGTCGGGCGCAGCCTGGCCCAGGAGCTTTCCATCGCCCCGGGCGACTACCTGCGCGTGACCACGAGCACGCTGGGCGGATCCTACAACCAGGAAACCCTGCAGGTGGTCGGGATCTACAGCCGCAACGACGTGCAGGACGAGAGCCAGCTCGCCTTCGTCCCGCTGGAGACGGGCCAATCCCTGCTCAAGACCGACGGCGTCAACAAGGTAGCCGTCCGGCTGCACGACGTCGAGGACACCGCGGCGGTGGCCGCCGGCCTGAACGCGGATTTGGCTTCGCCCGAGGCGCCGCTGGCCGTGCGCAGCTGGGACCAGCTCTCGGTCTACTACCAGCAGACGCGCGGGTTCTTTGAGCTGCTGTTTTCGTTCCTGATGGTGGCGATCTCGCTTCTAGTCTTTTTCATCGTGTTCCAGGTGCTCTCGATGTCGTTTTTGGAGCGCACGCGCGAGGTGGGCACGATCCGCGCCATCGGGACCAAGCGGCGCCAGATTTTCGCGATGTTCCTGCTGGAGAGCCTGATGCTGGCGTTGCTCGGCGGCGCGCTGGGCTTGGCCTTCGGCTGGGCCAGCGGGGGCGCGTTCAACGCGCTCGAGCTGGGCTGGACCCCGCCGGGCGCCCTGCAACCGCTGCCCGTCCAGGTCGAGTTGAGCTGGAGCGCCGCCTGGCTCCCGCTTTTGATCAGCGCCGCGGCCACCTTGCTGTCCGCGCTCTACCCGACCGTGCACGCCTCGCGGCTCAACATCGTGAACGCGCTGCGGGCGAACTGAGATGGAAAACAGGGAGCGCGCGGAGCAGGCGCGGGGCACGTGGAGGAGCTTGGGCATGCCCTGTGGCCGCTGTGAGAGCTCTGCGACCTCTGTGGCAAGGACTTGGAGGCAACGATGTTCCTGAAAATCGCACTGCGCAACGTGTTTCGCAACAAGCGTCGCACCGCGCTCAGCATGGCCGTGATCGTGTTCGGGGTCTCGATGCTCTACCTCGTGGTCGGGTTCGTCCACAGCAGCCTGGCCTCGACCAAAGAGAGCATGGCGCAGACGTTCGGCTCGGTCCAGATCGCCGACGCGCGCGTGTTCGAGGGCACGACCCGCGGTTACGACCACCTGCTGGACGCCGACACCCTGGCCGTGATCAACGGCCTGCTGGCCGACGACCCCCGCGTGCTCGGCACCAAGGCCGAGCTCGGCTTCACGGGCCTGATCGGCAACAGCAAGGGCAGTCGCCTGGTCACGGGCGCGGGCTTCGTGCCGGGCAACCCGGTCGAGGACTTCAGCGGCTACGTGGTCGAGGGCGAGCCGCTGGGCGCGGTCGAACCGGACCCCGAGGACCGCTTCGCCGGCCGCGAGGTCATCCTGGGCCGCAAGCTGGCCGCCGCGCTCGACGTGGCGCCCGGCGACCTGATCAACGTGGCCACCACCTCGACCACCGGCAACTTCAGCGCGGCCTCGGCCCGCATCACCGGCGTGTTCAAGTACAACGACCAGGAGAAAGAGGGCCAGCTGGCCTACGTCTCGCTCCCGTTCGCCCAGAAGCTCATGCGGACCGAGCGCGTCGAACGGATCGTGGTCGACCTGGAGACAATCGACGCCGCGGAAGGCTTCGCCGCCGAGTTGGAGGGCAAGCTGGCCGCCGCGGGGCTGGCGGGACTCGGCGTCGAGCCGTGGCAGGCGCTCAACCCGCTCTACGACCAGGTGAAGCAGTTCGGGGACGCGTTCACGCTCTTCACCAACGCCGGCGTGTTCATCCTGGTGTTCTTCGGCGTGCTCGAGGTGCTGACCATGTCGTTTTTGGAGCGCACGCGCGAGGTCGGCACGATCCGCGCGGTGGGCACCAAGCGCCGGCAGGTGTTTGCGATGTTCCTGCAGGAGGGCCTGGCGCTGGGCGTGCTGGGCAGCCTGCTGGGGGTGGCCGCCGGCGCGGGGGCGGCGCTCTGGGTCAACGGCTCGGGGCTGAGCTGGCTGCCGCCGGGCGCGATCGACCCCGTGCCCGTCTCGGTCCAGATCGGCCTGGGCGCCGCGGCGCTCCCACTGGCCGCCGCCCTGCTCTCGACGCTGCTGGGCGCGATTTATCCGGCCTTCAAGGGCTCGCGGCTCAACATCGTGCGGGCGCTGGGGTACGTCTAGGTGCGCATGCGGATTCGGATACGATGAACGTGGCCATGTAGGGGCGCGATTCATCGCGCCCACGGTCACGCGCCGGGTCCAATGAATTGGACCCCTACGGATAACCAATCAACCCTAACAAGGAGATCGACATGAAGCGATTGACGGTGATGACGTTGCTGGCGTTGCTGCTGGGGGTCGTGGGCACGATCGCCCAGGATGGAATGAGCGAGGAGCAGTTGCTCGGGACGATGGACTTCCAGCGCTTTGCGGCCTTCTTCGACCCCGAGGTGCCGGGCACGACCTTCACCACCGAGATCGTGGCCGACCGGCCCGACGGGAGCAAGCAGGCCGTGGTCCAGGTCTCCTGGAAGTTCTTCCCCGGCGAGGGCCAACGCGCGCGCATCGACTACCTGAGCCCCGAGGAGCTCACCGGCGACACGTTCGTGGTCACGGGCGAGGGCATCTTCTTCTGGAACCCGGACCTGTTCGAGCCGCTCAAGGTCGACGGCCGCTTCGAGGTGTTCGGCGACGCCACCGTGGTCGAGGTCGTGGGCATCCCGTTCCAGGGGGAATACACGATCACCGAGCAGCGCAGCGGCGCGTTCGAGGACGGGCGCGCCTCGATCGAGCTCGACTTGGTGGCGGCGCGCGAGGGCGTGGCCTTCCCGCAGGCCACCGTGGCCGCCGACGCCGAGACGCTCCAGCCCGTGACGCTGGCGCTGCACGACGAGGACGGCGACCTGCTCCACTTCAACACGTTCGAGGAGTACGGCGTGTCGGGGGGCAAGCCGCACTTCAAGCGCCAGTTGCTCGACAACCGGGTCGTGCCCGTGAACCAGACGCTCATGATCGTGACCCACGTCGAGACCAAGGACCTGCCGGACGAGATGTTCGACCCCGCGGAGCTGGGGCGGTAGACGGACCGATCCGTGGTCTCGGGCTTGTCACCGGCCGCGCGCCGGGCGATCATTGAGCTAGCATGCAAGCTGGAGGCTTAACCCCATGAACCGAACGAAACTGCTGTTGACGTGTACGCTCGTGCTCGTTCTGACCCCGGCGCTGGCCTGGGGACAGGCCGCGCCGGACGACGAGGCGCTGCGCGCGCTCAAGCTCGAGGCCCTGCTGGCGGTGAGCCCCGTGCTGCTGGACCCGGCCAGCCAGGAAGCCGACCGCCTGAGCGTGGCCACCCTGCTGGTTTGGACCGGCGAGCTGGGGGCGCTGCCGCTGCTGTCGCAGGCGCTGCGGGCCGACCCGTTCGCCTCGGTGCGCCGCGCCGTGGCCGAAGGGTTGAGCGGTCTGGATGCCATCGAGGCCTCGTACCCGCTCGAGGACGCGGCCGCCGCCGCGCCGACCTCGAGCATCCGCTGGGCGGCCGGGGTCTCGCTGGTGCGGCTCGACCCCGCGCGCGCGGACGTGATCGACGCGCTCCTGAGCGAGAAGGCGACGCTGTCCGCGGCGGCGCTCTCGCTCCAGGGGGGCGAGGCCGTGGCCGGCTTCCCCGAGCCGTTCTGGCCGAGCGCGGTGAGAGCGTTCGTGGCCGCGTTCCCGAACCCGACCTACAACAGCGTCGAGCGCGCGGCCATGCTCAAGGCGCTGGCCGAGCTGGGGGCGCAGCGGGCGGTCCCGCTCATGCGCGAGGCGCTCAACGACACCGGAGACGATCCGTTCGTGCGCGGCGCGGCCGCGTTCGCGCTCGGGCGTCTGGGCGCCCGCGAGGCCGTGCCGGACCTGATCGGCGTTTTGGATTCGGACATGGGCGCCCTCCAGATCGGTGCGCTGAACGCACTGGCGCGGCTGGCCGCGCCCGAGGCGTTTCAACCGCTGACCGACGTGTTACAGGGGGTCGCCTCCGCCGAGATCCGCGCGGCCGCTGCCGACGCCTTGAGCGCCTACGGCGCGGCGGCGGTGCCCGCCCTGACCCGAGCGCTGGAAGGGGATCCCTCGCCGGCCGCCCGCCAGGCCGCCCTCAGGGGGCTGAAGGCGATCGGGGGCGAGCAAGCGGCCCAGGCGATCGTCGACTTCGCGGACAGCGACTATCTCGCCAGCTGCGATCCGCAAGCGTGCAGCGGGCTCGCGCTCGAGCTCCTGGGCGCGCTGGCCGGCCTTGGGCGCGGCGAACTGGCGCTGGCGCTGCTGACCCAAGCGCTGGACGCGCTGGAGGCGGCCATCCCGTTCGTCTACGCCTTCGCGGAAGGTCAGCTCGTGCGCGCCGCCGCCGAGGTCGGGCGCGCCGCGCCGGCGACCTTCGACCTGCTGATCGGCGACGACAACGCGTTCGTCCAGGCCGTGGGACTGGCGGCGCTGGCCCAGGTGCGTGGCCCCCACGCGCGCACGACGCTCGTGCGCTTCGTCGATCCCGAGGGCAACCGGCTCCTGCGGCGCGTGGCGCTGGAGGGGCTTGCCCCGCACGCGACGCCCGACGACGTCGACCTGTTCGCCCCCTGGCTCACCGACCGCGACCGCCGCACGCGCGGGGCCGCTTACGACGCCCTGGCCCGCGCCGGCGACGGCCGCGCGCTCGCGCCGCTGCGCGCCGCGCTCGGGCACGCGTCGCTGGCCGTGCGCCTGCAGGCCACCGAGGCGGCCTTCGCCTACGCGAACCGGATGTTGGACGGCGAGTAGGCCGTCACGCTGCCTTGGCTCAGCGCACCGAACGCGCCGGCGGGCGCAGGTAGACGAACCAGTAGACGGTTGCCACCATGACCGCGCCGCCGAAGGCGTTGCCCAGCGTGACCGGAACCAGGTTGCCCAGAAAGCCGACCCAGTCGAGCCCCGCGAGCGCCTCGGGGCCCAGGTCCGAGGCCGCCACGGCCGCCGGTTGGCCCTTGAGCAGGATCCCGAGCGGGATGAAGTACATGTTGGCCACGCTGTGCTCGAAGCCCGAGGCCACGAACGCCGTGATCGGGAACACGATCGAGAGGATCTTGTCCGTGGTCGTGCGCGCGCTGAAGCAGAGCCAGACCGCCAGACACACGAGCGCGTTGCAGAGCGCGCCCAGCACGAGCGCCTGCGAAAAGCCCAGGTCCACCTTGCCGGCCGCGATGCGGAGCGCGTTGGCGCCCACGAGGTGGGCGTCGAAGGCCCACTGCCCGCTCCAGTAGAGCAGCAGGACCGTGGCCAGCGCGCCGATGAAATTGCCGATGTAGGCGAGCCCCCAGTTGCGCAGCAGCC
This sequence comes from uncultured Thermotogae bacterium, assembly GCA_964572855.1. GTDB lineage: Bacteria > Bipolaricaulota > Bipolaricaulia > RBG-16-55-9 > JAJCYT01 > CAZNGF01. The sequence continues at coordinate 42,303 of CAZNGF010000007.1, forward strand.
GCGGCGTGCTCACCTTGCGCCCGGCCCAGGCCATCACGATCAGGTTGTTGCCCGTAAACAGCTCGGCGCCGGCCACCACCACCAGGATCAGCCCCAGGCTGAAGGCCAGCCCGCCGAGCAGTTTGTTCAAGCTGTAGCTCAGTCCCGTGTCGGCCGTGACCAGCGTGGCAAACGCCGCCCCCAGCGCGATGAACGCGCCGGCCAGCACGGCCAGCGCCAGCGTGTTGCGCACGCCCAGCTGCGCCTTGGCCACGCCCACGGTCTCGACCCGGCGGGCCATCTCGCTCGGGGCGTAGGCGTCGAACGAGGGCTGCGGTTGAACGGCTTCCTTGTCGTCCTTTGACATGACTTCCCCCTCTTTACTGTCTCGGTCATGGCGTCCGTTCGGGGGCGCCTCGGCCCCTCCATGGTCGTGCATGTTGGCTGCCACATCAAATCTGGTGAGGCCGGGATGGTCCATGCCCGCGAACAGGGGAGCCGCTCACGCCGCCTTGCGCGGCCGTTTGATGAACAGCGCCGCGACCGCCAGGGCCAGCGGGACGAAGCCCGAGATCGTGAGCGCGAGGTGGTAGCTGCCCAGCAGGTCGCGCGCCACGCCCAGCGGCAGCGGGCCCAGCGCCGAGCCGAACACCATGATCGTGGTGGCCGTTCCCGCGATCGCCCCCAGGTGGGCGCGCCCGTAGAACTTGGCCCAGACCACGCCCGAGATCGTGCGGGAGAGGCCCGAGATCGCGCCCAGCAACACGCCGTAGAGGAAGGCCAGCGCCACCCCGTTCAGGGCCTGGGCCAGCCAGAGCACGGCGGTCAGGAGCACGAGCGCGGCGGCCAGCATGCGACGCACCGGGAGCCGGTCGGCCAGCACGCCGCTGGTCAGCGTGAAAAGCGCGTTGGACAAAGCGATCGGGACGTAGACGATCGCCGCGGCGTCGGCGGGCAGGCCGTTGTCCTGAAAGATGCTCACCATGTGGAAGAACAGCCCCGTCGAAAACAGCGCGATCGAGCTCAAGCCCAAAGCCGCGATCCAGAAGGCCGGCGTGCGCAGCGCCTCGGCCGCGCTCCAGTTCTCCTCGGCGGCCGGGACGCGGGCGTTGAGCGGGCCGGGGCCGCGCCCCCCGTCGGGCTCGAGCCCGTAGTCCTCGGGCGTCTCGCGCACGAAGGTCGCGGCCAGCGGGACCATGAGCACCCAGAGGCCGAGCCCCAGGATCATGTAGGTCGGACGCCAGCCCAGCGCGGGGATGAGCGCGTTGATCAGCACCGGGAACCCTCCCGTGCCCAGCAGCGCGAAGCTCAACCCCGAGATCCCGTTCACGGTCCCGCGCCGGCGCACCCACCAGCGGTTGATCGCGGTCGTGCTGGCCAGCGTCAGGCTCCCCTGCCCCAGCAGCCGGATGAGCAGGAACCCCAGCGCCAGCGTGACCGCGTTCGAGACGAAGCCCATGTAGAGGCAGGCCCCCCCGAACAGCGCCGCGATCCCCGTCATGGTCGCCCGCGCCCCCCGGCGGTCGATCAGGCGCCCGACGTAGGGGAGGCTGAAGCCGGCGACCAGCGTGCTGCCGGTGTAGAGCGAGCTCACCAGCGAGCGGCTCAGCTCCAGGTCCGCGATGAAGCCCTCGATGAAGATCGAGACCGCGTACGTCTGCCCCGGGCTGGTCATGATCGTGCCCAGCGTGCCCACGGCCAGCACGACCCAGCCGTAGTAGACGGGCGAGCCGTGGACGAGCCGGCTGTGGCGCGCGGGCGGCGGGGGCGAGGAGCGGTTCATGGGCGACCTCCCGGACAGCAAGAAGAGCCGCCATCTTAACGGGTCGCTGGGGCAGCGGCCACGGACAGGACGCGGCCGCGCGCCGGGGGCCTCCACTTTTCGGAGGGCGTTCAGCCGCTGCTCAGGCCCTGCCGGAGGTAGTCGCGCGCCAGCGCCCTGCCCTTGCCCCGCAGCGCAAGCTGGCCGTTGGCGCGTTCCAGCAACCCGCGCTTTTCGGCGCGGGCCACGACGCGCTCGGCAAAGCGCTCCCCCCAGCCGAAGTGCGCGTAGAGGGTGTCCATATGGTTTTCCTCCTCCGCCTCGGGCCCGCCCTCGTGGTTGAGCAGGTGGATGGCCAGCATGGCCTCGGCAAAGACCCAGCGGTTGTTGGCCTTGCGCAACAACGCCGCGGCCAGACCCCTGCCGGGGGCGAACAGGAAGGCCAGCAGGAAGAAGAACCCGGCCATCAGGGCCATCGAGCCCGAGATGCTGGCGTCGATCCGGAGCGCGAAGTAGAAGCCGCACACCGCGCTCACGACCCCGATCAGCGCGCTGAGGACGATCATGCGCAGCAGCCGGTCGGTCAGCAAATAGGCCGTCGCCGGTGGCGCGATCATGAGGGCGACGACCAGGATGGCGCCCACCGCGTCGAAGGCGCCCACGGCCGTGACCGAGACCAGCGACATGAGGGCGTAGTGCAGCGCGCCGGGCGCCAGCCCCAGCGCGGCGGCCAGCGCGGGGTCGAAGGTCCCGAGCTTGAGCTCCTTGTAGAAGGCCGCGATGAAGGCGACGTTGAGCAGCAGGATCGTCCCCATCACGACCAGCGACAGCGGGGCCACGGCCACCCCGCTGACCACGAGGCGGTGGAAGGGCGCAAAGGCCAGCTCGCCCAGCAGCACGACGTCGAGGTCGAGGTGGACGTTGCCGGCGAAGCGGTTGAGCAGGATGATCCCCAGGCTGAACAGCAGCGGAAACACGAACCCGATGGCGGCGTCGTGCTTGAGCAGCCCCGTGTTCTTGACCGCCTCGGTGAGCACGACCGTGAGCACGCCGGTAAGCGCCGCGCCCAGGATCAGAACCGGCGAGTGGACGCTTTGCACGGCGAAGAAGGCCAGCGCGATGCCGAAGATGATCGCGTGGCTGATGGCGTCGCTGACCATGGCCATGCGCCGCAGCACGAGGAAGGTCCCCGGCAGCGCGCAGGCCAGCGCCACGGCCGCGGCGATCAGCAGGATGTCGCGCTCGAAGCCGGTCACATCACGCCTCCCCTTCCGGCAACGCTTCCGGAGCCCGCAGCCGCCTGCCCCTGCGCCGATCCCCGATCCAGCGCCAGACCGTGCCCCGGCGCGGGGCGAACAGCAGCGAGACCAGGACGAGCGCGCTCAAGCAGACCACGATCATCGGGCCCGTGGGCAGGCGCGCGGCCGTGCTGCTGAGCGCCGCGCCGGTCACGCTGGAGGCCACCGCAAAGCCGGCCGAAAGGCCGACCATGACGCCGAGCCTGTCGGTCCACTGCCGCGCCGCCGCGCCGGGGGCCACCACCAGCGCGCTCATCAGGATGACGCCGACGGTCTTGAGGCCGATCACGATGGCCACCACCAGCAGCGTGGTCAGCAGCAGGTCGAGCCGTCCCATGGGCAGCCCCAGGCTGCGGCCGAAGCTGGGGTCGAAGCAGAGCAGCTTGAACTCCTTCCACAGGACCAGCGTCACCAACACGGCGGCGCCGCCCAGCGCGGCCATCACCGTGACGTCCCCCATCACCATGCCGGCGGCCTGTCCGAACAGGAACTGGTCGAGCCCGGCCTGCGAGGCCGTGGGCAGGCGCTGGATGAAGGTGAGCACGACCATCCCGCCGCCGAAGAAGACCGAGAGCACGATGGCCAGCGCGCTGTCGAACTTGACGCGCGTGTAGGCCGTCACGCCCATGATCCACACGATCCCCAGCCAGCCCGTGAGCGCCGCGCCGAAGGCCAGGAAGAGCGGCTCCTTGGTGCCGCCCCACAGGAAGGTGAGCGCCACGCCCGGCAGCGCGGCGTGGGAGAGGGCATCGCCCAGCAGGCTCTGGCCGCGCAGGACGGCAAACGCCCCCAGCACGCCGCTGGAGATCCCCAGGATCGCCGTCCCCAGGGCCACGGTCCGCAGCGTGTAGTCGAACAGCAGGTCGTGCAGCAGGTCCATCCCGCTCACCCCCGCCCGGCCGCGCCCGCCGCCTGCGCGTCGAGCACGGCAAACGCCCCGCCGTAGGTGCGGCGCAGGTTTTCGGGCGTAAAGACCTCGTCCACCGGGCCGGAGGCGACCTTGCGCACGTTGAGCAGCGCGGCCCAGTCGAAGTACGACGGCACGGTCTGCAGGTCGTGGTGCACCGCGACCACGGTCTTGCCCTGCGCGTTCATCCGCTTCAGCAGCGCGACGATGGCGCGCTCGGTGGTGGCGTCGACCCCTTGGAAGGGCTCGTCCATCAGGTAGAGCTGCGCGTCCTGGACGAGCGCGCGCGCCAGGAAGACGCGCTGCTGCTGCCCGCCCGACAGCTGGCTGATCTGGCGGCCGGCCAGGTCCGCCATGCCGACCTGTTCGAGCGCGCGCAGGGCCGCCTCGCGCTGGCGCTTGCCCGGGCGCCGCAGCCAGCCCAGCGCCCCGTAGAGCCCCATCATGACCACGTCGAGCACGTCCGTCGGGAAGTCCCAGTCCACGCTGCCGCGCTGGGGCACGTAGCCTACCTGCCGCCGCTGCTGCCGATAGGGCTCCCCAAAGACCCGCACCCGCCCGGCGGCCGGCTTGACCAAGCCCTGGATCGCCTTGATCAGCGTGGTCTTGCCGGCGCCGTTGGGGCCGACCACGGCCGCCAGCGTCCCCGCCGGCACCGCCAGGTCGACGTCCCAGAGCACGGGCGTGTGACGGTAGGCCACCGTGAGGTCCATCACCTCGATCGCGGTCTCGCGCATGGCGGATGGGGGGCTCACGCCCCGCGCAACCCCCCGACGATGGTGTCGATGTTGTGGCGCATCATGCCCAGGTAGGTCCCCTCGGGCGTGCCAGGGTCGCCCATCGCGTCCGAGAAGATCTCGTCGCCGACCGAGACCTGGAAACCTCGGTCCCGCACGGCCTCGTGCAGCGCCCGAATCGTCTGGGGGGACACCGAGGACTCCGGGAAGATCGCCCGGATCTCGCGCGCGACGATGAAGTCCGCCAGCGCCTGGATGTCGGCCACGCTGGCCTCGCTGGTCGTGCTGGCGCCCTGGATGCCGCGCACCTCGAAGCCGTAGGCGCGCCCGAAGTAGTTGAACGCGTCGTGCGAGGTGATCAGCACGCGCTGCGGCTCCGGCAGCCGGCCCGCCTGGTCGCGCACGTAGGCGTGAAGCGCGTCCAGCGCGTCCAGGTAGTCGGCCGCGTTGGCCGCGATGGTCGCCTCGGCCCGCGGGAGCAAGCCGATCAGTTGGTCGCGCATGAAGGCCGTGACCGTCTGCCACTGCCGGGCGTCGAACCAGATGTGCGGGTCGAAGTTGAAGGCGAAGTCGGCGTTTTCGATCAGCTGCGACTCGTCGAGCGCGTCGGTCACCGGGACCGTCGGGATGCCCAGCGCGTTCATCTGCTCGAACACCTGGTCGAGCTTGCCCTCGAGGTCGAGCCCGTTGTAGAAGATCACGTCCGCGCGCGACAGCAGCCCGACGTTGCCCGCGCTGGCCACGAACAGGTGCGGGTCGACGCCCGGCCCCATCAGGCCGTCGAGCTGGATGCGGTCCTCGACCCCCGCGCTGAGCACCTTGACCAGGTCGGTCACCTGCGTCGTGGTGGTGACGACCCGGAGGGCGGCGCCCTGCTGCGCGTCCGAAGGGAAGGCGGGCGCGAGCAGGAACGCGCACAGCGCCAAGACACCCAAACAGCGCCCTACAATTCGTCTCATCGAAAGCCTCCATTAGGATGTAGAAATTAATATTTTAGGATTACCTAATCATAGCAAAGCACGGCACACGTGTCAAGGGGCACGAGGGGGCGTGTCCCTGAGGCGAAGGTCAAAACACGGGATCACGCCAGCGGCGGGCGCATGATGGGTCGGGCAAGCGAGCGGCTCACCTCGGGCGAGCTCCCGCCAGGGGAGCCGGGGCTTCTTTCGCGATGAACGTTCGCACTGGGTTGGCATACTCCCCACGGCTGAAGCCGGGGGATTCTGGGGTCAAGCCTCACACGTCGATTTTCTCGTACTCCGGCTGGTAGACGTGCGCCCGGTACCCGGCCGCGCGCATGCGCTCGACCAGGTTGGCGCTCTTGAGGCCGACGCCGCAGTAGACGTAGTACGCCTTCTGGGGATCGAGCCGGTCGAAGTAGTCGAGCGCGTAGCTGAACTCCAGGTGGTGGGCGCGCGGGTCGTGGTCGCGCTGGAACTCGCCCCGGGTGCGGATGTCGAGCAGCACGGCGTCCGGGTCGTGGGGCAGCGTCCGCACGGCCTCGCGCGCGGGGGCGCGCAGGCGCTCCGAGCGCAGGTCCACGCGCTTGGCCGCGGCCACCTTGGCGGCCAAGTCGGCCTCCAGCTTCGCCTCCTGCTCGTCGAGCTCGCGCGCGTTCGCGCCGGTGGCGGGCCGCTTGGAGACGATGGCACAGTACTCCGGCACGCCGGCCGAAACCGCGCCGGTCCCGATCCGGTCGGCCCGCGCGATGATCTCGTTCTTGTCGAACCCCAGCAGCGGGCGCAGCAGCGGCAGGTCGCCGGTGATGCTGAGCGCCTCCAGGTTCTTGAGCGTCTGCGAGGAGACCTGGCCCAGCGCCTCGCCCGTGACCAGCGCGTGCAGGCCGCGCTCGCGGGCCAGCAGGCGGGCGGCGCGGTACATCTGGCGCTTGAGCACGAGCTGCCAGTAGCGTGTGTGGACGCGGTCCTGGATCTGCGCGATCACGTCCTCGAACGGGATGACGTGGAGCTTGGGGTGCGTCCCGTGGCTCCAGTCGCGCGCCAGCACCTCGACCACCCGGGCCACGTCGCGCTCGTGCGCCTGGCCGCCCAGGCGGAAGAAGATGTAGTCCAGCGCCACGCCGCGCTTGAGCAGCATCCAGGCCGCCACCGCCGAGTCGAACCCGCCCGAGAGCAGGGCGAGCGCCCGCCCCTCGACGCCCAGCGGCAGACCGCCGGGGCCGGGGAGCTGCTCGCTGAAGAAGTAGACCTGATCGGCGCGCACCTCGACGTGGACCTCGATCTCCGGGTCGCTGAGGTCGACCGTGGCGCCCGCGTTGAGCGCCGCGCCCAGCGCGACCTGGACGTCCATCGAGCCGAACGGCGCCCCCTGGCCGGCGCGACGGGCGCGCACGGCGTAGCGGCGGCCGCGCACGGCCTCGCGGTAGAGCGCCGCGCCCTGTGAGACCAGCGCGTCCAGCGTCGTGAGCGGGCGGCGTTGCACCGGCGAGTACGACTGCACGCCGAACACCCGCCCCAACAACGTCTCGACGTGCGGGTCGTCCGATTCCAAATAGAAGCGGCTCCACTCGGTGTTGAGCCGATAGTCGACCGCGTTCGAGTCGAGCGCATCGCGCAGGTTGGCGTTCAGGCGCGCCTGAAAGCGCTTGCGCGTTTGCTTGTACTTGGTGGTGAGGTCGCCGCTGAAGCGGATGAGCCAGAGCATGAGGCCATGGTAGCGTTCGAGCGCGGCGAATGAAAGCCGATCACGGCGCGGCCGGCTTACCGTTCCGTCGCCTTGTCGTCAAGCGCCCGCAACAACAGCTCCGCCGTGGCCGCGTTGGTGGCAAACGGGATGTTCTTGACCTCGCACACGCGCAGCAGCGTGCGGATGTCGGGCTCGTGCGGGTGCGCATAGAGCGGGTCGACCAGGAAGATCACGACATCGACCCGGCCCTCGGCCACGCGCGCGGCGATCTGGGCGTCGCCGCCCAGGGGCCCCGAGAGCATGCGCTCGACCGCAAGGCCGGTGGCGTCGACCACGCGCGCGCCGGTCGTGCCGGTGGCGATCAGGTCGTAGCCGCGCAGCCGCTCCCGGTGCGCCCGGACGAAGGCCACCATCTCGTCCTTCTTCTCGTCGTGGGCGATCAGGGCCAGCGTGGGCAGGGTCATGGGAGGCTCACCGCGACAGCTCCTTGGCCTTGAGCGTGGCCGCCTCGACGGCCTTGATGAGCGCCACGCGGATGTTGCCCTCCTCCAGGGCCATGAGCCCGTCCACGGTCGTGCCGGCCGGCGTGGTGACCATGTCCTTGAGCAGCGCCGGGTGCTGGCCCGTCTCCAGCACCATGGCCGCCGCGCCCAGGATGGCCTGCGCCGCCATGGTGGTGGCCAACGAGCGCGGCAGGCCGGCCTTGACCCCGCCCTCGGCCAGCGACTCGATGATGATGTAGCCGTAGGCCGGCCCGCTGCCGGACAACCCCGTGGCCGCGTCCATCAGCTCCTCGTTGTCGATGGACGCCACGCGCCCCACGGCGCCGAAGATCCGCTCGGCCATGGCCACGTGCTCACCGCTGGCATGCCGGCCCGTGCAGAGCACGGTCATGCCGTGCCCGATGAGGCTGGGCAGGTTGGGCATGGCGCGCAGGACGGGCACGCCCTCCCGTAGCCCGCCCTCGACGAAGCGCGTGCTCACGGCGGCGGCCAGCGTGAGCACGACCTGCTCGGGCGTGACCGCGGGCTTGATTTCCTGCAGCAGCGCGCTCATGCCCTGGGGCTTGACGCCGAGCACGATCAGGTCCGCGCCCTCGATCGCCTGCCTGTTGTCGGTCAGGACGCGGATGCCGTGCTGCTCGGCCGCCCGTTGGGCCGAGGCCTCGTGCGCCGTCGTCCCGACCAGGTGGTCGGCCGGCACGACCCCCTGCCGGATCATGGCGCTGCAGAGCGTGCCGCCCAGCTTGCCGGCGCCGATGACCGCGATCCGCTTGTCGTTCAGCATATCACTCGCCTCGCTGCGTTTCGGGGTGGGGTCAGGATAGGCCGTTTGCCGGTCCAATGCTAGCGGTTCTGCAGGGGCGCGGCCGCTCAATTCATCGCGCGCGCAGGCGCGCCGTCGGCGAAGCGTCTGCCCATGGCCCGGGCGATGCGCTGCAGCTCCTCGACCAGCGAGAGGAACTGGTCCGGCAGCAGCGCCTGCGGGCCGTCGCTGACGGCGTGGTCGGGTTGCGGATGGATCTCGACGATGAGCCCGTCCGCGCCGGCGGCCAGGCCCGCCCGGGCCAGCGGGGCGACCTTGGTGCGCACGCCGGCCGCGTGCGAGGGGTCGACGATCACGGGCAGGTGGCTGCGCTCCTGCACGGCCGGCACGGCCGAGACGTCGAGCAGGAAGCGAAAGTGGTCCCCGTAGCTGCGGATGCCGCGCTCGCACAGGATGACGTGCTCATTGCCCTCGCTCAGGACGTACTCGGCCGACATGAGCCACTCGTCGACCGTGGCCGCCAGCCCGCGCTTGAGCAGCACGGCGCGCCCCGACTTGCCGGCCTCGCGCAGCAGGGGGTAGTTCTGCATGTTGCGCGCGCCCACCTGCAGAATGTCGGCGTGCTCGGCCACGAGTGCGACCTGGCTTGCGCTCATGACCTCGGTCACGACCAGCAGGCCGTGGCGGTCGGCGGCCCCCCGCATCCAGCGCAGGCCCTGCTCGCCGTGGCCCTGGAAGCTGTAGGGCGAGGTGCGCGGCTTGAACGCCCCGCCGCGCAGCACCCGGCCGCCGGCGCGCGCCACCAGCGCGGCCATGTCCTCCATCAGGGCTTCGCTCTCGGCCGCGCACGGGCCGGCCATCAGCACCGACGCCTTGCCCCCGAAGGTTACGTCCCCGACGGTGAGCGTCGTGCCGCGCGGCTTGACCGCGCGGCTGGCCAGTTTGTAGGGCTCGGTGATGACGATGACGCGCTCGACCCCGTCCAGGATCTCGAACTCGCGCGGGTCGAGGCCGCGCTTGTCCCCGACCGCGCCCAGGATGCTCTGGTTCACGCCCGTGATGCGGCTCACCGCGAACCCGCGGGATTCCAGTTGTTCGGTTGCCTGGTTGATCTGCGTTTCGGATGCGCCCTCGCGCATGACGATGACCATGGTCGACCTCCTGTGGATGTCTCGAACGGGACCGGCTTTCGGCGTCGTTGTGGCGTTGGATGTCGGCGGATGTGCTTGGATTATTCCCCCGGCGGGGGAAACGGGAAGAAGGAGGCGGCAAAGGGGGCGACATTGCGGGGCTGGATTCGCTCTGCCATCGCGTCCTCCTGGGAGGGGAGCATAGCGCATTCCGCGCGCGAGGTCAACCCCGCGGCCGACGTGAAGGGCAGCGGACACGCGCCCGTTCGTTCGCTATACTGACGTCGAACGCGAGCGCGCATGCGCTGAAAGGAGCATCCGTGTTTGTGAAGTTAAAGGGGTTCATTCGGACGGCCGTGCTGGGTGGCGTCATCGTCGTGCTGCCGGTGGCGCTGGTGTTCATCGTGTTTCGCTGGCTGTTCGTCTGGGTCACCGGGCTGGTCCAGCCGCTCACCAACGTGATCGCGACGCGCTCGCCCATCCAGGGCATGCTGGCCGAGCTGCTCGGCATTTTCCTGATCCTGCTGGCCTGTTTCCTGATCGGCCTGGCGGTGCGCACGCGTTTCGGGTCGTGGTTTCACCACACGGTCGAGCGCTCGCTCCTGCGCGTGGCGCCCGGCTACAACCTGGCCAAGGAAATCGTGATACAGTTCTTCGGGAGCAAGAAGCCGCCGTTCTCGACCGTGGCGCTGGCCCAGCTCTACGGCAACGAGGTGCTGGTCACCGCCTTTATCACCGACGAGCATTCGGACGGCAGCTACACGATCTTCGTGCCCACGGGCCCCAACCCCACCTCGGGCTTCATCTACCACCTGCCGGCCAAGTACGTCCACCCGGTCTCGGCCTCGGTCGAGGCCACCATGCGCTCGGTGATCTCGTGCGGCGTGGGCTCGGGGCATTTGCTCGACCTGCACCGCAAGGGCAAGCGCGTCAACGAGCCGTAGGAGCGCGAACGAAGTCGGTTCAATCGCGCTCGACGGCCCCGGGCGGTTTCACCGGAGTTTTCCCCCGCTTTTCCCGGGCCTGCCATGGGTTTGTCACCCCGCTGGGACGATGCTGGGGGCATCTAGACATAAGGGGCCACACCATGACACGAACCAAACTGATCGCGCTGGTGCTGCTGGCCACGGCGGGGACGGCGTTTGCGGATGAGCGAGCCGTGGTGGGCGCAGGCGGGCCGCCGTCCCAAAACCGCGGCCCCAACGAGACGCCGGGCCGCGACTTCGTGCGCCTGGGCCCGGCTGCGTCGATCGAGGACGAGGCGGGCGCTGCGTTGACGCTCGACGACGTCCAAGTCGGGACCGAGCTGCGCGTCGTGCGCCACGCCTTCCGCGAGGGGTTTTTCGAGGCGCAGCGGGTCGTGGTCCTGCGTTAGCCGGTTCAACGCTTCGTCAACGTGGGCACAGTGGCACGCCCAAGGCCCAAATCTGCTAAACGGATTCCCTGCGGTCACGGCTCGATCAAAGGTCGCGCTGAGCGCGCACCCCAAGGCGTCACATATCCCAAAGGAGCGCATCCATGGGTGACAACGTCGTCTTCTTCGGTTGGAGCGGGGCCAAATCGGGGCGCGAGAGCATGAGCTCGGTACACTTTCAGGATTTCGTGCAGTACCTGCCGTCGTAAGACAAGCCTTGAGATTCCGTTGAAATGACCGCCGTAGGTGACGATTCAATCTTCTCGACCTTCAGCCGATAGCCCAGAGCGTGCATGATGGCGTTTACGTTTGAGAGGTGCGGGTTGCCTCGTTCGGACAGGGCTTTGTGCAGGCACTGGCGCGTCATGCCGATCTCGGATGCGAGTTGGGCTATGCCTTTGACCTCGGCAACGATGCGAAGAGAGCCCAGCAGCACGGCGGTGTCCCCGTCCTCGGCATAGGCTTCAAAGATCTCCTCGATGAACGGGAAGATCTCTTCGGGATGATCTCGGAAGTATTCGACCTGCACGTCTTCGTTGGTTCTTAAGGTTCGTTGCATATTGCTGCAACTCCGATTTTAAGCAGTATACCGGGGTTCATCGTCAAGCGTCAACAACCGTATGAGCAGGACGCTTTCAGCGTGGGGGATTCTTCGCTTTGCTCAGAATGACGTCCCAAACAAGAAAAGTCTTGTACGCAACGGGTTCAACGAAATTCAACTTCGGAGCTTGCAATGCCACAAAGGGCTCACGTCGTGGCCTTGCCCTCGGCACCCTGTGGGAAGACAAACACCGGTATCCTGACCTCCTCATAGCGGTCGGGATCTTGATGGTGGACGATCATCTTTTCCAGGGCCTCGTTAACCTCGAAGTCAAAGATGGCCTCGCCGCACGCCGTGCAGACGAAGGCCGGGACATGCTCAAAACGGTAGACTTCGTTCCCCCATGTTTCGTCATGGGTGATGATGGTCTGTTTCAGCGCTCCCCCGCATGCCGGGCAGGTTGTGGGCTGTCTTGTTGTCATGAGCGGTTTACCTCCTTCTTGTCTTGGGATCACCCCATCTTAAGGGATCCATCCAGTGTACAGTGATGATGTGTGCCCGATCGCCCTGCTCATCGTGAGCGATCGAGACATACAATGGCTGATTTTGGCGGACAGTTCTCATAATCAAGCACTTTGGGAACGGCTTGGCTCCGGGCAGACGCTCGACGACTTCGCCCTCGTTGATGACCTCCAAAACCTCGTTCCAAGTAACCTTGCGCTGTGCTTTCTTCTGGCGAGCGTGTTGGGTAATGGAATAGTGCCCGCATCTGACAGCTTTTCGTATCGCGTTGATGTCAGGCTTTTTCGCCATAAGCTCAGCGCAGATTCATTAAAGTGTATCCTAATGGTAAAGCATGGTTGTGTTCAGTTCAAGGGCTGGAGGGTTGGCACAAGACCCTTGTCGATGAGCCGTGATTTGTAGGGGCGCTTCGCGAAGCGCCCCTACGGCAAGGTGAACAAGCGCTGTTTTCCCAGCCGCTTGCCGAGCAAAACGAAACCGGGCGTGAGTGCAGGTCAACGCCCCCACGCCCGGCTCCATCTCACTTCCGAAACATCACCTTCTCGCTCTGGAACACGCGGATGGCCAAGGCCAGCGCCAGGACGGCGTAGGCGGCCGAGCTGGCCAGGTTGAGCGCGAAGTGGGGCCACTGCATTTCGCCCAGCAGCAATTCCTTGATGACCGCGGCGGTGCTGTAGATCGGGAGCAAGAACGAGTGCCACGCGGTGGGCGCGTCGAGGAACGAGACCAGCATGGCCGGGATCATGGCCACGAACGAGATGTAGCTGGCGTAGCTCTGCGCCTCCTTGAAGCTGCGCGTCCAAGCGTAGAGCGTGAAGGTGAGCGCGCTCATCATGGCCGCCAACAGCGCGATCACGGCGAACATGAGCGCCAGCGTGCCGAAGTCGAACTGGAAACCCAGTCGCTCGAAGAAGGCGTTGTTGGCCAGCACGCGCTTGCCCAGCGTGAGCGAGACCAAAATGCCCGACAGCGACAGGAAGATGCTGGCCAGCGTCACGGTCAGGATGGTCAGGAATTTTCCAACGACAAAGCTCGAGCGGCCCGGCGGCGTGACCAGCAGCGCCTCCAGGGTGTTGCGCTCCTTCTCGCCGGCCGAGACGTCGATAGCCGTTTGCGAGCCGCCCACCGCCGCCCAGAGCACGAGAAAGAACGGCAGCAGGAAGCTGAGGAAGAAGCCGCCCAGTTGCCCCTCGGAGGCCACGTTCTCGCGCGCCACCGTGAAGGCTTGCGTCAACTCGGGCGGCAGGCCGCGGGATTCGAGCCGGGCGCGCACGACCTGCTGGCGATAGGCGTCCAGCAGCGCGGTGAGCTTTTCCTGGGCCACGTCGGAGTCGTCGTCGGAGACCTTGAAGCGGATCAGCACCTGGGGCAGCTCGGCCTCCCCGGCCAGCGCCCCCTCGAAGCCGTCCGGTAGGACCAGGATCGCCTTGACCTCGCCCGCCTCCAGCGCGGCCGCCGGGTCCGCCGGCTCGGCAAGCGCCAGCGTCCCGCTCTGGCGGATGAGCGCCGCGAGCCCCGGCGCGTCGTCCGCGTTGACCACGGCGACCGATTGTGCCTCCTGCTGCTTGCCCTCCAACTGCGAGGTCACCAAGAAACTCGGCCCCAGCATGAACAGGGGCATGACCACCACGGGCACGACCAGCCCCAGCACGAGCGTGCGCCGGTCGCGCACGGTGTCCAGCAGCTCCTTGCGCCAAACGATCCAAACGTGTTTGAGGTTCATACCGCCGCCGCTCCCTTCTCTTCCTCGACCAGCTTGACGAAGATCTCCTCCAGCCCCTGCTCGCCGCTATCGCGCTGCAGCTCCTCGAAGCTGCCGATGGCGCGCACGCGGCCCTTGCTCACGATCGCGATGCGGTCGCACAGTTTCTCGGCCTCGGGCATGAGGTGCGTGGACAGGATCACGGTCTTGTCGGTGCGCTGGTAGCGTTGGATGAATTCGCGCACCTGGCGGGCGCTCATGACGTCGAGGCCCGAGGTGGGCTCGTCGAAGATGAGCACGGGCGGGTCGTGCAGGATGGCGATGGCCAGCGCGGCCTTCTGCTTCATGCCCTTGGAGAGCTGACCCGCGCGCTTGTCGGCGAACTCGTCGACCCCCAGCGGCGGGAAGATCTCCTCCATGCGCCGTTGGATCTCGTCACGACGCATGTCGCGCAGCTCGCCGAAGTAGCGCACGTTCTCGCGCACGCTGAGCCGGTCGTAGAGCCCGTTGGCCTCGCTCAGGATGCCGAGCTGGGCGCGCACGCGCGCCGGCTCGCGGGTGACGGCGTGGCCGTTGACCGTGATCTCGCCGGCCGTGGGCCGCAGCATCGTGGTCATGACGCGCAGCGTCGTGGTCTTGCCCGCGCCGTTGGGGCCCAGCAGGCCGAACACCTCGCCCGATTGGACCTCGAAGCTTACGTCGTCCACGGCGACGAAGTCGCCGAACGTCTTGCGTAAACCCTCGACCTGAATCAAAACAACCCCCTTGTCGCTGAGTTCGAAATGGACGCCTGAACTGTATGACGCGCCGCTTCCGGTCTCAAGCCCCCCGTCGTCTCAGCCGGACGGGTTGGGGCCAAAGCGCGAGCGCTCCGCCCGGCGCGCCAGGCCGCCAAGCAGGCCGAGCAGCCGGTCGAGCCAGCCCGGCCCCCGCCCGCGCCGGCGCCGCCGCACGCCGAACTCCCTCAGCGCGCGCTCCCGTACCTCGGATAGCTCGAACAACAACATCGTGGCTCCTTTCGTGCACGCTTGTCTGCGCCCATGTGTATTAGATTAGTAATTCACTGTAGCAGAGCATATCGCGCCGAAGTGTATTTGTCAAGTAATACGGTAGGAGGTTCGCATGAAGCTCAGATCAGATCGCCGTTCCGGAAGAAGCGGCGCAGCCGCCAGCGGAGCCAGAGCTGGGTCAGCGCGGCCAGGGCCAGCACCCCCGGCAGGACGAGCCAGGGCGCCTGGCCCAGGGGCGTGCGCGCGTAGAAGGTGAGGGCAACGGAGAGGGTCGCGCCGAAGGCGACGACGCTGCCCATGACGATGAACGCCTTCTGCGCGCCCGCGTCGCAGTGGGCCAGGTAGCGCAGGCGCACCCACTGCAGCGGGGGCAGGAGCGCGGCGGTCAACAGCAGGGCGAACGCCAGCAGACCGTTGGATACCTGCAGCGGGTGGGAGGCCACAAGCCAGCCGAGCAGCGCCTTCGAGGCGAACACGACCGGGGCCATCACGGCCAGGAATCCGAGGCCGTAGAGCAGGCTGGCCCGGTAGGTCACCTCGGCCCGCTGCGCGCGCGTGAGCGGGTAGACCCAGCCCCAGCGGAGCGTCCAGCCGTTGAGCGTCACGTACAAGGCGCCGGCCAACCCGAGCATGGCCACGCCGAACGGGTCCTGCGCCCGAGGCTCGGAGGCCGTCAACCCGACCCAGAGCGTCATGCCCACGCCGGCCAGCGCCAGCGCCGAGCTCGAGCCGAACCAGCCGGCGCGGTGGTGGCCGAAGTGCTCGTAGGCCCCGGCGCGCACCCAATCCCAGAGGTCGGGCGAGTCCGGCAACTGCCAGGAGCGCGTGCGGCGCTTGCGCAGCGCCCACGCCTGCATCCAGCGCTTGTCGGCGTCCATCCCCAGGCCGAGCAGCACGGGGGTCGAAAACGGGCGCGCGCGCGCCTGCCGCGCGCTCAGCACCCCATAGATGCCCAGCGCCGCCCCGCCGGCGCCCAGCGCCATGGTCGCCCAAGGCCAGCTGAGCGCCCAGCCCAGCAACGGCGCCAGCGCGAAGCCGGCGGCCACCAGCGCGACCAGCGTGACCCGGTTGAGCGCGAAGGCCAGCCCGAACGGAAGCAACCCGAGGAAGAAGGCAAGCGCCTCGTCGAGCGTCCCGCCCGCGAGCCGATAGAGCCACGCGCCCGCGACGCTGGCAAACACCGCCATGAGCGCCGAGGAGCCGGCCAGCTTGCGGCGCAGGTCCGGCAGCGTCCAGGAAAACCAGCCGTGCAGCACTTCCTTGACCGCCTGGCCCGAGACGAACCCCAGCGCCGCCGGGACGACGAGCACCAGCAAGGCGGGCTGTCCCTCGTCCCAGGCGTTGAAGGCCAACAGCGCCGCGAACGCGAGCCACAGCGGCACGGCCGGGCGCCAGAGCAGCCGAACCAGCGCCAGCGTCACGCCCCCTCCTCCAGCAGGAACGGGAACATCTCCTCCAGGTTGAGCGGCTGCACGCGCACCTCGGCGCCGTGCCATTGCCGGAACGCGTCCAACTCGCCGGCCGCCTCGCGCACGACCAGCTGCGCCTGGCGGCCGTCGCTCTGCTGCCGCAGCACGAACGGCTCGTCGAAGGCCGCGGGCAGCTGGCCGTCCGGCGAGCTCACCTGCCAGCGCGCGTAGCGCTCCTGCAGCGCGTCCAGCGGCGCGCTCGCGCGCAGTCGGCCCTGATCGAGGCAGACGACCCAGTCGACGGTCCGCTCGACGTCGCGCAGGACGTGCGAGGCGATCACGACCGTGTTTTGATCCTCCCCCAGCAGCTCCAGCAGGAATTTAAGAAACGTCTCGCGCGCCACGGGATCGAGCGCGCTCACGGGCTCGTCCAGCAACAGCAGCTCGGGCCGGTGGCAGGTCGCCAGCACGACGCCCAGCTTCTGCGCGTTGCCGGGTGAGAGTTTCCCGACTTTCGCGTGGAGATCGAGCTCCAGTTGCGCCATGAGCGCCCGCTCGCGCTCGCGGTCCCAACGCTTGTAGAACGAGGCCACGTAGCGCACGTGCTGTTCCACCGTCATCCACTCCAAGAAGCGGTTCTCCTGGTGCGTGATCCCGATCCGGTTCATCTCGTCGGGGCCGAGTGCGTCCGTGGGGCGGTCCAGCGCCCGGCACGTCCCCTCGGTGGGCAAATAGAGCCCGACGACGTGGCGCAGCAGCGTCGTCTTGCCGCCCCCGTTGCGCCCCACCAGCCCCACGACCGCGCCCGCCGGGATGCTGAGCGTCACGTCGTCCAGCGCGTTCAGCGCGCCGAAGCGCTTGCGCACGCCCTCGAACTCAAACGCCGCGTCCATCGGACCCCTCCTTGTCTTCCAGCAGCTCGCGGAACACCTCGGCCGCCCGATCCGGGTCGAGCCCCAGTTGCCGCACGACGGTCACGCTCGCTGCCAGGCTCTGCCGGAGCTGTTCGTCCCGCTCGGCCTGCATCCGCTCGGGGTCGAGCGGGGCCACGACCAACGGCAGGCCGGGGCGGCGCGTTACCACGCCCTCGTGCTCCAGGAAGCTGTAGGCCTTGCTGACCGTCATGGGGTTGACCTTGAGCTCGGCCGAGAGCGCCCGCGTGGACGGCAGCTCGTCGCCGGGGGCCAGCAGCCCGCTGGCGACGTGGAACTTGATCTGGTCCATCAGCTGCCGGTACACCGGCACGCCGCTGTGGTGGTCGATCACGATCAGCATGGTTCCCTCGAGACCGCCTTTGCGAGCGGCCCTGGTGTATTACTCACATCATACAGCTTAGCATGGCCGCCCAAAGAAGACAAGCGTGGACCGATCGGACACGCCCCCGTGGCGCTTTGCGCTGTCTCCTTATAATGGGGGGGAGGAACCGGGAGCCGAATCGCTCCCGAACCGACAAGGAGGGACCCATGAAACGCCTATCGACGATCCTGACCGCGCTGGCGCTGGTCGCCGCGCTGGCCGCGAGCGCCTGGGCGCTGGGCGAGCGCGTCCAGGTGACCATGAAGGACGGCAACGTGTTCCAGGGCGTGCTGGTCACCGAGGCCGACGCGTACGTCGAGCTGCGCGTGGGCGAGCACGAACTCCGCCTCATGCGCGCCAGCATCCAGGAGCTGCGCCTGCTGGCCGAGTCCTCGCCCGGAACGCAGCGCGACGAGACCTCGCCCATCCGGGCCATGTGGAGCTCGCTGATCGTGCCGGGCTTCGGCCAGTTCCTCAACGGCGAGGTCAGCAAGGGCTTTTTGCACCTGGGGGTGGCCATCGGCCTGGGCATCAACCTGGGCATGGGCTACCAGCGCTGCGCCGCCGCGCCGCCCTCGGGCGGCTGCGAGCAACTCGGCTCGCTGGCCCCGGCGTTCGTGCCCTACATGGCCTGGGCCTTCTACTCCGCCGCCGACGGCTACGTCACGGCCGAGGCGCTGTTGCAGGAGTCGTAGGATGACGCC
>CAZNGF010000008.1:0-20189 GCA_964572855.1 uncultured Thermotogae bacterium
AGAAGCGCTCTCTCGTTGTTTCTAGCGCTTGCTCTTTTCGTAGGATTTGCCGGTACCGCCAAGGGTGATGTGACCGGGAGTTTTGACATTGATATTTCACTCCTGCCCCAGACCACTGCGTTTGAAGCTGTGGAGTTCGACATCGACTTACAAGCCAATCTGGTGGTCAACGTTACACTCAGCGGTCTGACCTTCGGCGCTGATCTGGGCTTTGGCGTGACCGGCGTGGAGTTCGCCATCCTGAGCCTGACCACGAACCTGGGCGCGCTCAGCGTGTTTGACCAGTTCGTGTTTGCAGCGCCCTTCGGCTGTGACGAGTTCCCCACCGGCGACGGCGACAACACCAGCGGCGGTATTCCCGGCCAGTGCCGCGGTGACTTCGTGGGCCCTATTGGGATAGACTCCACTACTGACCCCGTTTCTACCAACGTGATCGGCTTCGTGAAGAAGCGCGTCGATATGGAGCTCAACATCGCCGGCATCACGCTCAACAACCTGGCGATCCTCGAGGACGTCGACTTTCCTGACATCGATGGTCGCGGCGATCACGAGCACGACCACTTCCTCACCAGCAACACCTATGATCTGGGACAAACAAACAACACCATCGACGATGAGATCCCGACCTTCGGGTTCGGTGACGTGATCACGCTGAGCGGGCAGACCGTCAGCGGCATCTCGGTGACCAACATCACCGGCATCTGCGCCGACGCGCAAGAGGTCAACCGCATCAAGAAGCGCAGCTTCGCGGGCGAGGTCGACAATGCTTGCGCCGGCGACAGCGACGTGATTGACGGCACCTCCGAGGCGCTGCTGGCCTTCACGGTCGAGAAGATCGGGATCGAGGGCGTGGAAATCGGTGGCATCCTGATTGACTCTTGGTTCGAGTTCCGTCCCGGCGAGCCGTTCAGTGCCGACTTCACGCTGGCCTTCAGCGTGGCCGGCTTGGCCAATGTGACAGTGTCTGCCGAATCGGACAACATCACCAACTTGACGCTTAACAGCATCACGACGGTGGTTTCGGCCGACAATCTGACGCTGACTCTTTCCGATATTGGCGGAAACCTGAAGATCGATCAGGTGAACGCAGTGTTCTCGGTTACGCTCAACCCGAACCAGAACCCCGCCAGTCTGACGGTTTCGGTCACCACCTCCGACCCCGGGTTGACAGCGCTGTCCGCCACATTGACCGTGAGCCGCAGCGGCCTGACGCTGAGCTCGGCCACGAGCTTTAGCGGCTCTGGAACGCTTCAGTGGTCATCGACCAGCTTCAATCTGAGCGCAGAAGCGGGCGCTCTCAACTTCGGTGCACGTCTGAGCTACGGACCTGGCGGCTTTGGTGGCGGTGCGCTCAACTTCGGCATCGTCTTCTAAGTTCGCACGTTTCACGAGACAGAAGGCAGAGGGCCCCAGGGATGGATTCCTGGGGCCCTTTTCATTCTTTAGACAGTTATCGAAGTTGCCGATGCACGACACACCGAGACCAATACGCTTCACCCTTGTGTTCAGAGCTGTGCTCTTGATCTTCGGCGTGCTCTTAGTGGGGACTGCAGCCGATACACCCGTGCAGGCCGTCTCATCCTGCGTTGGCGAACTGCCCTCTGCACTGACGTTCACACCCGCCGATCGCACCGTATCGTCAGGACAGATCCTCGTCGTGGAGTTCTCGCTGCGGCGTTCGCTGGATAGGTTCGTGTCCACCACCGTGGCCACTGCTCACGCGGGCTTTCGCAGTTCGCTGGCGCTGCGGCAGTGGAAAGTCGCCCCTAACAGGCGCGATCAGACGTTTGGGATCCCCATCCTGGTTGCGGACACGGTGCCGCCCGGCCGCTACGAGGTCAACCTGGTCATCAACGCCGATTGCGGTCAGGACGCGATTGTGACGCGCATCTATCGGTTCGAGGTTGTGGTCTCACCATAAGTGGATTTGAACACACCCGGCTTTCTGAGCAAGTATTTCCGCGACGAGGTCTTGGCTGAGGCGGAGGTGTGGTATGACGCGACACGATGGTCTTTGGCATCATTGCGATCGCCATGCCGTTCCGTAGGAGCGCGATTCATCGCGCCCGCAGCCACGCGCCTCGGCCGCCCACGAAACCCTGTCTCGCCGCAGAACCGGGCGTGTGCCCCGAATCCAATCCCCAACGAACGGCCGTGAGGACAGGTCCCCAACGAAGAGCCACCCAACGGAATGCCGTGAGTGCAGGCGTGAGGCCAGGTGAATTGGCCCCCTACGTTCCAGAACCGGCTTGGTCGTCTACTGGCGCTTCGGGCCTGGGCAAGCCGGAGAAAGGCGCGGCGCCCGGCCGGCCGGGGCCGGGCGGGCGCCGCTGGGAGGGTGAGAGGTTGGGTTGTTCAAAAGCGCTGTGGGCTTACCCCTCCACGCCGAAGTCGGCCGGGTCGAACTCCGGCAGGGCCTCGGGGGTGAAGATGTCATCGGGCAGCTCGTCCACGGTGCGGCGGTCCGAGATCGAGATGGTCGTGCGACTGTCCTCCAGCACGTTTTCGACCACGAGCACGTTGGGCTCGATCGAGCCGTCGAACGCGATGAAGTCGTCGGCCGTCGAGACCTGCTCCAGCTGGTCGGCCTTGTTGATCAGCTCGCCCCTGAGCACGACGAACGCTTCCGTGTCGATCCAGACCGTGCCGCTGGGGAAGTCCACGTCGGCCTCGGGCTTGGCCGTGAGCGCGACCTGGTAGGCCGTGCGCGTCTGCGCCTCGCCGAGCCACGTAACCGTGAGCTCCTCCTCGCCGAGCAGCTCGCCCGCGTAGTCGTCGCTGAAGTCCAGCCCGCCGCCGATCTGGTCGTTTTGCAGGTTGCTGCCGGCAAAGCCCGCGTTGCGATCGTTTTCGCTCACCAGCTCCTTGACCTGGCCCAGCGCGGACAGCAACAGCCAGAGGCGCGTGTCTTCGACCGGGTCGACCGGGTCGAGGCTCAGGAAGATCGTCCCGCGCTCGAGCTCGGGCGCCAGGAAGTAAATCAGCAGCTTGTCGGGCTCGCCGTCCTCCTGCTTGCCGAAGAAGGCGAACTCGCGCGAGAGCGTCGAGCCGTCCTTGCTCAAAATGTCGAAGCTCACCCGGTTGATGCGGCTGCCTTCGGCCGTGAGCGTGCCCTGCTCCGACGCGCGCGCCAGGATCTCATCGCCGGTCAGGTCTTGTGCGTTGAGTGCCCAGGCGCTCGCAAGCGCCAGCAGCAGCGCCAGCGCGATCGTCGTGAGTCTTTTCATCAAGATTCCTCCTATGTGGTTTTGTTCGATATCGTAGGGGCGCGATTCATCGCGCCCACGCCGGTCACCCGTTCACCGCGCATCCTTTTTCACCGAGCGCGTGGCCTCGGGTCCAATGAATTGGACCCCTACAGGGGCGATTATTCCGGATTCGCGCTCGCAAACCCTTTTCGTAGGGGCGCGATTCATCGCGCCCGTGCCGGTCATCCGTTCACCGCGCATCCTTATCCCACCGGGCGCGTGGCCTCGGGTCCAATGAATTGGACCCCTACAGGGTGGGTCACTCCACGTTCGCCGCCGTCACGCCCTGCGCCGCGCGCGCCTCGCCGCCGTCGGTCTCCACCGGCATCAGCGAGCGCTTCTTCAGAAACGCGGGCTGGCGCGTGACGAACCACGCCGGGATCACGGTCAGGGCGCTGATCGAGCTCACGGCCATGGTCAGGATCACGAGCCGGCCGAAGTTGACGTTGCCCTGGAATTCCGAGAACAGTAGCACGGCAAAGCCGAAGATCAGCGCCAGCGCGTTGATGAAGATGCCCTTGCCCGCCGTGCGCATGGTGCGCTCGTAGGCCCGCAGTCGGTCGTCGCTTGCGCGCAGCTCCGCCTTGTAGCGGCTGATGAAGTGGATGGCGTAGTCGATGCCGATCCCGACCGCGATGCTGCCCAGCATGAGCGTGGCCATGTCGAGCGCGAAGCCCGCATAGGCCATGACCCCGAACTCGACCACGACCGTGAACACCAGCGGCACCACGCTCACCAGGCCCGCCACCCAGGAGCGCATCAACAACGCCACCAGCAGTCCGGCCACGACCAGCGCGGCCAGCAAGCTGTAGATCTGGCTGCTGGAGATCTTGGGCACGATGGAGGCGAAGGCGCGCACCTGGCCCACCATCTCGGCGCTGGCCAGCTCGCCGTCGAAGGTTTGGGCCAGATAGCCGTTGACCTCGTCCACCAGCGCGATCATCTCGCCCGAGCCCATGTCGCCCACGCGCGCCAGCACCTCGCCCTTGGAGAAGTCGCTCAGCGCCATCTGGTCCAGGTCGCCGCTGTAGAGCAAAAAGAGCTGGGCCGCCAGGCGCGGGTCCTCGGGCACGCGGTAGAAGGCGGGGTCGGAGGCGTGCAGCGTCTCGTTCATCTGCATCGAGATCTTGGCCACCGACGAGACCTGACCCACCTGGGGCAGATTCAGCAGGTAGTCCTGCAACCCCGCGATTTTCTCGAGCACGGCCGGCTCTTTGAGCCCGTCGCGCCGGCCGGTATCGATCTCGATGGCCAGCTGGCGGCTGCCGCCGAAGTAGTCGTCCATCACGTGCATGGCCTGGATGACCGGGTTGTTCTCGCCCAGGAACTCGTCGGGCTGGGTCTCGATCTCGACCTGCGGGATGGCGGCGCCGAAGATCGCAAGCACGGCCAACGAGCCGGCCAGCACCCAGCCGCGGTGGCGCGCGACCCCGCGCGCCCAGAGCGCAAGCAGGTTGGATAAATGCGAGCGGTCGAAGGCTTTGCTCTCGGCCCGCCGGCGCGGCAGCGGCAGCCGGGCCAACAGCGCGGGCAGCAGCGTGAGCGACAGGACCATGGCATACAGGATGCCGACGGCCGTGATCACGCCGAAGCTGCGCTGGGGCCAGAGGAACGAGCTGATCAGCGCCAGGAAGCCGGCCGCGGTCGTGAGGCTGGTCATGACCACGGGCGAGGCCATCTCGCCCATCGTGCGCAGCACCACCCCGCGCCGGCCCTGTCGGGTTTGGGCGGCCTCCTCGTAGTACTTGTTCAGGATGTGAATGCCGTCGGCGGCGCCGATGGCGATGAGCATGATGGGCATGATGATCGCAAAGGGCGTGATGGGCTGGTCGAACAGCGCCATCGTGCCCACGGCCCACACCGTGCTGAAGGCCACCACCAAGAGCGGCAACACGATCCCGCGCACGCTGCGGAAGCTGAAGAACAGCACGGCGATCACAACCAGGACGACAAACGGGATCAGGCGCTGCATGTCCGCGGTCATGGTGGTGGCGATATAGGTGCGCAGGACCGGCTCGCCCGAGACGTAGATGGTCTCGCCCGCGCCCCCGCGAAAGCGGTCGGCCACGCGCTCGACCGCCTGCACCACCGCCGGGGCATCGGCCCCGAGCGCCAGCTCGATCGAGATCGCGCCGGCGCGCCCGTCCTCGCTCACCACCGCGCCGCGCAGGTTGCGGTCGCCCAGCACGCGCTGCCGGAAGGCCGCGATCTCCTCGGGGGTTTCCGGCACGCTGGCCATGGCCTGCTCGACCACGATCGAGCTCTCGGTGCCGTAGATGACGTCGGCCGTGGACGGACCGCGCACGTTCTCCACGCCGCGCACCGCTTCGAAGGCCGCTTCCATCTCCTTGAACTTCTTGAGCGTCTCGGGTTTGAAGATCGTGTCCTCGGTCACCAGCGAGACCAGGAACAGGTCCTGCGAGCCGTAGGTGTCCTCGGCGCGGTTGAGCGCGGCCACCGCCGGGTCGTCGTCGGGCAGGAACTCGGTGAAGTCCGACTCGAACGAGAGCCCCAGCGTCAGCACGGCCGCCACGAAGCCGACCGTGACGGCCCCCACGGCAGAGAGCGTGATCCACGGGTGGTTTTCCACCCAGCCCACGAGTTTGGTGAACAAAGGTTTTCCTCCTTTAGAGCCAGCCGTGCTTCAAGAAGAACCCGGCCACGATGGCCGGGAACAGGTCGTCCCCCACGCCCCGCACCGAGGCGCCCTGCGGGGCGAACACCTGGGACAGCATCCCGCGCAGCGCTTGCGCGGCTTGGGCCACCTGCGGCTCCTTCTGCTCGAAGTAGGGCCGACCGAAGAGCCACACGGTCTTGCCGCGGGCCAGGTCCAGCGGGACGAGCACGACCAGGTCGAAGCGCGTTTCAAGTGACTGCCCCTGCAGCGGCAGGTCCAGCGGCGAGGCGACCTCGGCCAGCCGGGCCGTGACCGCGAAGGCCGGGTTGCCCTTTAGCAGGCCCACCAGGGCGTTCACCTGCAGGGACTCCTGAAAGGTCTTGGTCTCGTCGATCACGAGCACGCGCACCGGGGCCTCCTGGGCCTGGACCCAAGGCGCCAGCGCGAACAGGGCGAGCACGAGCGCGGGGATGAGTCGTTTCATGAGGTCTCCTTGTCGGTTTCGTCGGGCTTGAGGCCGCGCCAGAGGAACTCGGCCAGCTCCTCGGCGGCCGTTTCTTTCATGCGGTATGCTTGTTCGTCGTCGTAGAGGCACAGGCGAACCAGCACCGCGCGCGCGGCGCCAAAGACGATGTTGGCGGCGACCAGCGGATCGAGCTGTCGGATCTCGCCGCGGGCCATGGCTCGCTCCAGTATCTCGGCGATGTGGTTTGGAACCTCCTTGAAGATCTGGTGCGTGCAGGTCTCGACCTGGCCGCCCAGGTGCAGCTCCTCGCTCAGCAGCAGCCGCATGATCTCGCGCTGCTCCAGGCCGCGGGTGATGTGAGCGTTCATGAGCCGGAAGAACTTCTCGCGCATCGGCAGGTCGCTCTGCATGATCTCCTGGGCCATTTGAAGCCGTTCGGCCTTCTCGACCTCGAAGATGTGGATGAGAATATCGTCCTTGCTCTTGAAGTAGTTGTAGAGCGTGCCCACGGCCACGCCGGCTTCCATCGCGATCGCGTTGGCCGTGGTGTGGTGGAAGCCGTGCTGGGCGAAGGCGCGCAGGGCCGCTTCGCGGATAAGCTCTTTTTTGTCTGTGGCAGCGGATTTGGCCATCTCAACCCCAGAGTGAATGAGCGTTCATTCATAGTATAGCGCGCATCCCCTGGAATGCAAACGAAACGGTGAAAGACGCTCTGGGAAGCGAGATGCGGTTCCTATTTGATCGTGTCTTGCCAAGGGCGCGATCAATCGCTCCCCTACGGCAGGACTAGGTGCACACCGTCCCCCTGTAGGGGTCCCATTCATGGGACCCGCGGCTATGCATCCGGTCCATTGCCGGAGCAAAGATCGGGGCGTATGGCCGCAAGCGCGAGCAATCGCGCCCCTGCGGCAGGATGAACAAGATTCTGTGTTAACCCGCACGCGGGTCGAACAGCTCGCGCAGCCCCTCGCCCACGAAGTTGACCCCGGCCACGGCCAGCGCGATGGCCGCGCCCGGCGCCACCGCCAGCCAGGGGGCCTCGCGGTAGTAGAGTTGGGCGTCGTTGAGAATGCCGCCCCAGGTGGCCGTCGGCGGCGGGAGGCCGAAGCCCAAAAAGCTCAGGGCCGATTCGATCAGGATGGCGTAGGCCACCAGCAGCGAGCCGGCCACCCACACCGGCGTGAGCGCGTTGGGGAGCACGTGGCGAAACAGCACCCGCGCCCGCGAGCCGCCCACGGCGTAGGCCGCCTCGACAAACGCCTGCTCGCGCAGCGCCAGCACCTGCCCGCGCACCAGGCGCGCAACCGTGGGCCAGGCCACCAGCGAGAGCACCAGCACGAGGCGGCCTGCGTTCAGCTCGACGAGGGTGGCGGCCACCATGGCCAGCGCCAGCACGGGGATCGACAGCAGCGTGTCCACCAGCGCCGAGACGGCTCCATCGAGCCAGCGCCCGAAGAAGCCCGCCAGCGCGCCCAGGATCGCCCCCACCAGCACGGCCAGCACGGCCGCGCCCAGCGCCAGCCCCAGCGAGGTGCGGCCCGCGAACAGCAACCGACTGAGCGCGTCGCGCCCGATGTCGTCGGTGCCCAGCGGGTGGGCCCAGCTGGGCGCCTGCAGCATGTCGCGCGGGCTGACGCGGTCCGGCGGGTGCGGTGCGATCCACGGCGCCAGCAGCGCCGCCAGGCCCAAGGCGACGAGGCAGGCCAGCCCGAAGAGCGCGAGCCGGTTGCGCGCGAACCTATTCATAGCGGATCCTCGGGTCCAGCCAGCCGTAGGCCAGGTCGGTCAGCAGGTTGACGACCACGACCGCCGCGCTCAGCAGCATGAGCGCGCCCATCACCACCGGGTAGTCGCGCGAGAGCAGCGACTCGGTCAGGAGCCGACCCAGCCCCGGCCAGGTGAACACGACCTCGGTGACCATCGCGCCCGAGAGCATGCGCGGCGCCTCCAGGCCCAGCACGGTCACAAACGGGATGGCCACGTTGGGAAAGGCATGGCGCCACACGACGGCGGCGCTTCGCAGCCCCTTGGCGCGGGCCGTGCGGGCGTGGTCGGTGTGCAAGGCCTCCTCCAACCCGGCCTGCACGTAGCGGGCCCACTGCGCCACGTAGACCGAGCCCAGCACGAGCGCGGGCGCCAGCAGGTACCAGAGGCGATCAGGCAGCGAGAAACCCGCGCCGTAGCTGCCCATGCCGCCGGGCGGGATCCAGCGCAGGTAGACCGAGAAGAACAAAATCACCAGCGTCCCGCTCCAGAAGGTCGGCACGCTCATCCCAAGCACGCTCATCCCCTGCACGGCGCGCTTGAGCCAGCCCCTCCGCGTGAGCGCGCCCCAGGTTCCCAGCGGCACGCCCAGCAGCAGTCCGATTAGCAGCGCCCCGCCCGTGAGCCAGAGCGTGTTGGCGACGCGCCCGAGCACGACGTCGCGGGCCGGGCGCCGCTCGGAAAACGACTGCCCCCAGTTGCCGGAGAGGGCGTTGAACAGCCAGCGGCCATACTGCACGTGTAGCGGATCGTCCAGCCCCCAGAGTTCGCGGATGCGGCTGATCGCCTCGGGCGAGGCCGACGGGTCGGCGGCGTAGAGGTCGGCCGGCCCGCCCGCGGGCAGGTGGACGAGCGCGAACAGCACCAGGGAGATCAAAAGGAGGCGGGGGACGCTGCCCGCCGTCCTCTTGATCAGATACGCCAACACAGGAGGTTCAACGATCCTTTCGTTGTTCTTGCCGCTGCGTTTTCACGATTGATCGGGTCTGTAGGGGCACCCCCCCGTGGTTGCCGGGGGAGGCACAGGGGCCTCCCCCTACGTTCGTGGCAACGTCAGGGCAGCACTACGGACTGTTCAACGTCCACGTCGCCGCGTTCCACAGGCTGCCCGACAGGCTGGGCGCGTAGCCTTCCAGCCGCCCGTGCGCGGCGTTTAGGATCACGCGCGGCGCCAGCGGCAGGATGGGCACGTCTTGGGCGACCAATTCTTGGAAGCGCTGGATCAGTTCGCGCCGCTCGGCGCGCTCCACGGTGGCCGGCACCTGCGCCAGCAGGTCGAAGGCCTGTTCGTTGTCGTAACGCTGCCAGTTGGTCCCGACCCAGAGGTTGAAGATCGGCTCCTGTTTCTCGCCGAACCAGCCATAGGCCAGCTGGAAGTCGCCCTCGGCCATGGTGGGCGGGAAGGCGGCCCCGTCGATCTCGCGGATGCTCACGTCGATTCCGAGCTCGCGCCAGAAGCCCTGGGCGATCTGGACGACCTGGCGTCGCTCTGCCTGGCCGGCGATGTTGAGGATCTCGACCCGGAGCTTCCGGCCGTCTTTCTCGCGAACCCCGTCCGAGCCGACGGTCCAGCCAGCCCCGTCCAGCAGTTCACGCGCCGTTTCAGGGTCGAACGGGTAGCTGCGCACGTCCGGGTTGTGCGCCCAGTGCGAGGGCGGCAGCACGGCGTCCAGGGGATCGACCAGGTCGGCCATCACGGTCTCGGTGATGGCGGCCCTGTCCAGGCCGTGCGCCAGCGCGCGCCGCACCGCCACGTCCGAGAGGGCGGGGTCGTCGGTGTTGATCCAGAACTGCCACCAGGCGTGGAACGGCGCGGTCACGACGCGGTAGTCGTTCAAGCCCTCGACGAAACGGAGGTCGGCCGTGGTCAAATCGAGCTGCAGGTCGGTCTCGCCGCGCTCGAGCGCGGCGCGCTGGCCGGCCGTGCCGGGGACGAAGCGCACCGTGACCTGGTCGATGGCGGGCTGGTCCGGCACGCGGTAGTCCGGGTTGGCGCGCAGCGAGACGAACTCGCCCGCGGCCCAGCGTTCCACGACGAACGGGCCGGTGCCGATCGGCTGGCGGTTGAACGAGGCGTTGACGATGTCGGTCCCGGCCAAGGCGTGCTCGGGCAGGACGAAGCAGCTGTCGGTGGCGGCCGTGGCCAGAAAGCCCACGTTCGTCTCTGAAAAGTGGACCTCGACCGTAAGCGGGTCGGGCGTCTCGATGCGCGCGATGTCCTCCCAGACCGCGCGGCTGGGCACGGGCAGGTCGGGGTCGGTGATGACCTGCCAGGTGAAGCGGACGTCGGCGGCCGTCAGGGGCTCGCCGTCGTGCCAGCGCACGCCGTCGCGCAGGCGGAAGGTGTAGACCCGGCCGTCGGGCGAGATGCCGCCGTTTGCGGTCGAGGGCACCTCGCGGGCCAACTGCGGGGCGTACTCGCCCCGTTCGTCCAGCGTGAGCAGGCAGTCGAACGCGAGGCGCTGGAGCTCGTGCGTGAGCGTGAGCAGGTCGAAGTGCGGTAGCAGCGTGGCGGGCTCCTGCGGCGAGACGATCACGAGGCGCTCGGGCGGCTGCGCCCGCGCCGTCCAGAGCAGCGCGAGGCTGGCGACCACGGCCACGGTGAGGGCGAGGCGAAAGACGGACACGGTGCGGCGTTGCGTCGGTTTCATCGGGACTCCCTTCGGATGCGTGTTCGGCCATGCGCGCCTGCTCCAACGCGGGGCGTCGGCAGCGCGCAAGGCGTGCGTTTCCGGTCAACGGATAGGGACGCGGGTCGTGTGGCTCAACCCCGTCCCTAACTACAGACGCAGCGACAGGGAGCGAAAGGGAGCGTGCGATGGGAAATGGGACGAATCAGGCGCGCGTCGAGGGGATCGACGCGCCACGTCGTGGCGTGCGGGTTCCTGCGGTCAAGCTGGACAAAGGCGACCACCGGCCATGTCGGACCTCCTACCGTTGTGAAGTGAAAGCGGATTATAACGCTCCGCTTTGCGGGCCGCAACCCGCTCGGGCGAAATGCGCCTGCTGAATCAACGGCGCCAAAGAGGGCGCTCATGTTTTCGCGCCGGCCTTTGGGGTTCGATCAGGCGAGACGCCCCGCGTGGAAAGGGGAAGCCTGACCCCCCAAAGGGGGAGCGCCCCGGGGTGGGGCGCTCCCGTCAAGGAGGTGAGAGGAGGTCTTTGTCTAGAAGGAGGCTCCCCTGATTTACGCCCGGCCCGCGAATAAGTTTCGCAACCGCCGGCCGGGCGCCCTACGCTTGGCGTCCGGCTCCATGATACCATGCCCTCTCGGGTGTCTGACCCCGCCGCTTGCAACGCGAGGCGCGGCCGCGCACGATGGAGCCCATCTCCCAGCGAGGTCGAACGCGTGCACGAACCCGATCGCCGATTGGAACTGTCTTCGGAACAATTCGCCAGCTGGATCGACGGCGCCGTGCGGCGCATCCTGGCCCACCTCGAGACGCTGCCCCAGCAGCCGTCCGCCGACCTGGAGGGCGTTGAGGCGCTCGCGCGCGCGGCGGTCGAACCGCTCCCCGAGGTCGAAACGCCCATCGATGACCTGTTCGACTGGCTGTTCGCGGAAGCGATTCCCAAGAGCTTCAACACCGCCGGCCCCGGCTACCTGGGCTACATCCCCGGTGGCGGGCTTGTACACGCCGCGCTGGCCGACCTCATCGCCGATGCGACCAACCGCTTCGTGGGCGTCTGGGCCGCCGCGCCGCTGCTGGCTCAGCTCGAGGCCAACGTCGTGCGCTGGTTCTGCCAGATCGTGGGCTACCCGCCCCAAGCGCGCGGCGTCCTGACCACGGGGGGGTCGCTGGCGAATTTCTCGGCGCTCGTGACCGCCCGGCGCGAGCGGCTCCCCGAGAACTTCCTGGACGGTACGATCTACGCCTCCGAGCAGACGCATCACTCCGCGCGCAAGGCCGCGGCGCTGGCCGGCTTCCCGCCGGGAAACGTGCGCGCCGTGGCCACCGACGCACGCTTCCGCCTGCGCTTGGACGCGTTGGAAAGCGCGATCGAGCGCGACCGTCGCGCGGGCCGGACGCCGTTTCTGCTGGTCGGCAACGCCGGCACGACCAACACGGGCGCCGTGGACGACCTGGACGCGCTGGCCGACTTGGCCGGGCACAAGGGGCTCTGGCTCCACGTCGACGGGGCCTACGGCGGCTTCTTCGCGCTCACCGAGCGCGGGCGGGCGCGGCTGAAGGGGATCGGGCGGGCGGACTCGGTCACGCTCGACCCGCACAAGGGGCTGTTTTTGCCCTACGGCATGGGCTCGCTGCTCGTGCGCGACGGCGAGGCGCTGCGCCGGGCGCACACCGTGCGCGCCGACTACATGCCCGAGATGCAGAGTGACCCCGACTTCTGGGACTTCTCCGAGCTCTCCCCGGAGCTCTCGCGCGACTTTCGGGGCCTGCGCGCCTGGCTCCCGCTCAAGGTCCACGGCGCCGAGCCGTTCCGGCGCAATCTGGACGAGAAGCTCGACCTGGCCCGCTGGGTCGCCGAGGCGCTGCGCGCGATCGAGACAATCGAACTCGTGGCCGAGCCCCAGTTGTCGATCTTGGCCTTCCGACTCCGCCCCGCGGGTCTGAGCGACGACGAGCTCAACGCGCTCAACCGCGCGTTCCTGGAGCGGATCAACGCCCGCAAACGCGTCTTCCTCACGGGCACGACGCTGCAGGGGCGCTTTGCGCTGCGGATCTGCGTGCTCTCGTTTCGCACCCACCTGGAACACCTCGAGATGGCGCTGGAAGACGTGCGCGCCGCCGCACGCGAGGTTCTGGCACAGGCGTCAGCCCCATAAGGAGGCTCTATGAAAAGCGCCAATGTCTACCTGAGCGAGGCGCCGCTGGAAGGGGAGCGCCCGATCTTCGCCGGCGACCTGGGCCAGATCGGCGCGGACCTGGAGGCCTGCCGGGAGCTGGGTGCCGAAAAGGTGTTTCTGGACCTGAGCTTCTCGCAGGAGGCCAGCTTGCTGGAGCGCTTCTTACAGCGTATCGAGCAGCTGCGCGCGCTCGCCCCTTAGGCTCGCATCCCCCTCGCCAGCGATTACAATGCGTCCGAGGGGACGGTTCCGCTCGCCGCCGAAAGGGGTTTTGTTGACGCGTTTTGCCAAGTACGCCTGGTTCACGCTCTTTTTCAACGTGCTGGTCATCCTCTGGGGCGCGCTCGTGCGCGCCACGGGCTCCGGGGCCGGTTGCGGGCGCCACTGGCCCGACTGCCAGGGCGCGTGGGTCCCACTGAGCCCGACGCTCGAGACGCTGATCGAGTTCACGCACCGTGCCACCAGCGGCCTGGCGCTCGTGCTCGTGTTGGTTCTGGTCGTCTGGGCCGTGCGCGCCTTCCCGCGCGGGGCGCCGGTGCGCGCCGGGGCCTGGGCCAGCTTGGCCTTCATCGTCGTCGAGGCGTTGGTGGGCGCGGGGCTCGTGCTGTTCGAGCTGGTGGCCGAGAACAGCTCGGCGGCGCGCGCGGTCGTGATCGCGCTGCATCTGGCCAACACGCTCCTGTTGCTGGGCGCGCTCGCGCTCACGGCGTGGTGGGCGGGCGGCGGCGCGGCGCTCCGGCCTCGCGAGCACGGCAAGCTGAGCGGCGCGTGGGGCCTGGGCGCCTCGCTGCTGCTGGGCTTGGGCGCCACGGGTGCGGTCACGGCGCTGGGGGACACGCTCTTCCCGGCCGGCTCGCTGGCCGAGGGGCTGCGCCAGGACGTGTCCCCGACCGCCCACTTCCTGGTGACTTTGCGCGTCTGGCACCCGTTGCTGGCCGTGGCCAGCGGCGCGTTCCTGCTGCCCGCCGCCCGCTGGATGGGCCAGACACAGCCGTCGGCCCGGCGCCCCGCCCGCTGGGTCATGGGACTGTTCGCGCTCCAGCTCGGGCTCGGCGCGCTCAACCTCGCGCTGCTCGCCCCGCTCCCACTCCAGCTCGTCCACCTGCTGGTGGCCGACGGCCTCTGGATCGCCTACGTGCTCCTGGGCGCCGCCGCGCTCGCCGCGCGGCCCGCCGCCCGTGCCCCCCGTTCGACCCCGACCGCCTCGCTGAGCGGCGCGGGCCGCTAGCGAGGGAAAGCGTGGATCTCTGGCTGCTGGCTGTGCCGTTGGTGAGCGCGGGGATCGGCTACGTGACCAATTGGGTAGCCATCCGCATGCTGTTCCGCCCGCACGAGGAAAAGCGCGTGTTCAACGTGCGCGTCCCGTTCACGCCGGGGCTCATCCCCCGCCGCCGCGACGACCTGGCGCGCAGCATCGGCCGCTCGGTGCGCCGTTACCTGCTGACCCAGGAGGCCGTGAGCGCCCGCCTGCACGCCCCACCCGTGCGCGCCCAGATCGACGCCCTCATCGAGGACACAAGCGAGCGCTGGCTCCGGCGCGAGTTGCCCAGCGTCAACGCGCTCGTGCCCGCGGGGCTGAGGCGCGAGTGGGAGGGCTGGGTCGAGGGGTTCAAGGCCCGGCTGGACGGCTGGATTGAGGGATTACTGGCCCACCCACACGTGGACCGGCTCATCCGGGAGCAGACCGAGGAACGCCTGAGCGCCTGGCTCGACGAGCCGCTCGAGGACCTCCTGCCCGCGGACTTGGCCGACGAGCTCCCCGAACGCCTGGGCAGCCTGCTGGGCCGGCTGATCGAGAGCGAGGACCTGGAAAGCCGCATCGACAGCTTCCTGGAGCGCTACCTGGACCGGATGATCGAAGAGGATCGCGCGCTGGGCGAGCTCATCCCCGAGCGCCTGCGCGAGGTCGCCTACGACAAGCTCGAGGACGCCGTCCCGCTGATTTTGGACCGCTTCGTCAAGATTCTGGAAGACGACGAGGTGCGCAAGCGCATCAAGATCCAGCTGTTCGAACTGGTCGACGAGTTACTCAACAAGACCTTCAAGGAGGACTCGGTCTGGGACCAGTTCAAGCTGGGCCTGATGGAGAGCTTCGTGATCACGCCCGAGCAGATCAAGCAAAGAATCGAGGACGGCATCGAGCAAGCCGGCCCGCGCATCGCCGAGCTCGTGCGCCGCGACGACGTGCGCCAGAAGGTTTATCGCGCGCTGGTGGACTCGCTGGAAAACTTTCTCAATCGGCCCATCTCGGAGTTCCGGGTCGAGCCCGAAACGTTGAACGACTTCCGCGCCCGGCTGAGCGGCTGGGTGGCCTCGCTGCTGCACAGCGAGGCGCTGCACGAGCACCTGGTGCGACTCGTGCGCGACCAGCTCGACAAGTACCGGGGGCGGTCGCTGCGCCAACTGCTGCCGAACTTTTCCGACGAAACCGTCGCCCGCAGCGCCGAGCGCGCCAGCGAACGCCTGCTGGCCTGGCTGCGCGGCCCGACCGTACGCGCCCGGGTGGTCTCGTTCGTCTCGGCCCAGGTCGACCGCTGGCTGGAGCGCCCGCTGGGGCGGCTCGACCGTTTCCTCCCCGACGAAGGGGTCCGCCGCGCGCAGACGCTGGCCGGCGATCAGCTCGTCGCGCTGCTGAGCCGCGAGACCCCGCGCATCCTGGAGAGCCTCAACGTCGAGGAGCTCGTGCGGGACCAGGTGAGCGAGTTTTCGCTGCAGGAAGTCGAACGGCTGGTCGTCGGGATCACGGGCAACCAGCTGCGCGCCATCACGTGGTTCGGCGCCGTGCTGGGCTTTCTGATCGGGCTGTTCCAGGTGGGGTTGCTGCTGTTGGGTCGCTGACGGGGTGGAGCGGGCGACGGGATTCGAACCCGCGACACCTGGCTTGGGAAGCCAGTACTCTACCGCTGAGCTACGCCCGCACGGTTGACCGATTATAGCGCAAGTCGCGCGTCAACTCAACATCACGGCCAGCAGGCTCAGCAGGAAGCCGCCCACCTGGAGCGTCCAGCGCAGCGTCTCGGTGAGCTCGTCCTCCTGGGAGGAGACGGGAATCGGGGTCGTGGGGATGGCCTCGACCTCCTGGGTGAGCGTTTCGATCCGCTGGTCTTGCTGGTCGAGCGAGGCGTTCAGCGACGTCACGCGGGACTCGAGCTGTTCGATTCGGCCGGTGAGTTCGTCGTTGGCCTGCTGGAGGCGCTGGATCTGGTCCACGCGGCCCTGCAGCTCGTCGCGCACCTGGACCACGGTGCGCTCGGCCTGGCGCACCCGGTCGTGGAACACGAGTGTAGCAAATACCGCGCCGACCACGAGCACGATCGCCAGCAGCGGCCACATGGATGGGCGCTTCACGCGGTTCTCCCCCCTCGATTCACCCCGCTACGGCAGGGCGTGGCTCCACAGCAAGAGCGCGACCAGCGCCGCCAGCGGGAAGGCCAGCGCCGTGTAGAGCAACGCCCTGCTGGCTGTGCGGCTGAGCATGATCGCTCCTTTCGGCTCAATGGTATGCGCATCACACTCAGCCCCGGGGGACGCGGGTCGACTCCCCGCTCGCCTTTGCCGACCCTTGCAGCGGGCACGTGTCCGCTCATCGGGGCGCGCCGAAGTAACCGTTCATGAAGCCGAACGCCTCCAGCGGCCACACGCGCAGGAACGGCTCGCCGATGAAGTCCGCCTGGTCGACGAAGCCCCAGTAGCGGCTGTCGCGGCTGATGGCCGAATGGTCCCCCAGCACGAAGAAGTGCCCCTCGGGCACGGTCCAGGCCTGCTCGCCCATCTGGCCGGCGGCGTAGTACTCGCGGTCGAAGGCGGGACCGTTCAGCCGCTGGCCGTCCACGTAGACGCCGCACTCCTCGCGGCTTGCGCTGCGGCAATCCCGAATCCGGACGCTCTCCCCGCCGAAGGCCACCAGCCGCTTGACCAGCCGTTGGCGCCGTCCTCCCTCCTCGTTCCAGAACACGACGATGTCGCCCCGGTCGGGCGCGCGGAGGTGGTAGGTGAGCTTGTCGACGAAGAAGCTCGTCCCGATCTCGATGGTGGGCTCCATCGAGCCCGTGGGTACGGTCATGCGGATGACCACGAAGGACCACATGAGCCAAGCCAGCAGCAGGGCCACGACGACCACCTGCACCCAGCTTAAAAGCGACTCCAGCCCGCCTGAGGTGCGCACGCCGATCCCGTTCAGCAACCGGACGAGCCACGGCTTCTTGGTTGCTTCTTGCTTGTTCAAATAGCCCCCTCTTGGTTCCGCCAGCGCGAGACGTCGCCAGGTTGCCAGTATAGGGAGGGGCAATTAGACTGGCAATTCCGGTCCCTCCGCGTCGACGAACCGAGGGGCCGCGCTCCCCTTATGGTTGATCACGAACGCCGCAACGCCCCCGCGACCGGGGCCGCCGGGGGGCCATGCCCCCGCTGAGCCAGCTCGCGCTCGTGCTGGCCGTGGCTGCCCTGCCCGTGAGCGAGCTGCGGGGCGCGATCCCGCTGGCGCTCCTGCGCTTCGAGTTCGACCCGTGGCTGGCCTACGGCGCGGGCGTGCTCGGCAATCTGCTGCCCGTGCCGTTTCTGTTGCTGGGGCTCGAGAGGCTGATCGCGTGGGCGCCCCGCGTGCCCCTCTTGCGCGACGGGGTACGCTGGTGGACCGCGCGCACGCGCCGCAAGCACTCCAAGGCGTTCGAGCGCTTCGGCGCGCTGGCGCTCGTGCTGTTTGTGGCCGTGCCGCTCCCGGTCACGGGCGCGTGGACGGGCAGCCTGGCCGCCGTGCTGTTTGGGGTACCGCTGCGCTGGAGCGCGCTGCTCATCGCGCTTGGCGTCTTGCTCGCCGGCGTCGTCGTCTCGCTGGCCACGCTCGTGGGTGCGGGGTTGTTTCAGGCACCCGGCCCCTGAACCGGTTGCTGACACGCCGCTTTTCCGTTATAAGTGGGGGAAAGGGCGCCGCAAGGAGGAACCGATGAAATACGCCACCGCCGCTCTCACGATGACGCTCGCGCTCGCGCTGGCGTTCGCCGCGCCGAACGTTTCCGCGCAATCCATCGACTGGAACGCCGCTGCGGAGTCCGCCGGCGCGCCGTTGCAGTTGGAACCGGGCTGGTTGGCGCAAGGGGCGTGGAGCTGGGGCAGCAGCCTGCGCTGGACCGATGCGGGCTCCGACCCCGCACTGCAGCAGACGCTCGCGCTCAGCTGGCGGGGCCTGCTCAACGACGAAGTCGACACGCGGGTCACGGTGGGGCGCATCTCCGGCGGCGGCCAGATGAGCCCGTTTGTGAGGGCGAATTTCGGTTTCGAGGGCGCGCGCTTCCAGTTCAGCTGGAGCGAGCGCGACTGGGCCGGTAGCGTCCGCTGGAACGTGTTCCCCGGGCTGACCGTCCAGATGAACGTGCTGAGCAACCGCCCCCAGACCACCGAGCTCGCCTTCGCCCGCGACTGCCCCGCGTTCGCCGGGCATTGCTTCTAGGCGCCGAACGCGGCGGTTGAACGCCGCTGTAGGCGTCGGTATACTGTCCAAACTTGGGGATATAGCTCAGTTGGGAGAGCGTTCGGATGGCATCCGAAAGGTCAGGGGTTCGAGTCCCCTTATCTCCACCACCCCCCTTGAAGTCCAAGCACAGAGGACACAGAGCTCCACAGAGATCACGCTTAGAAGCCTTGTCCCGCCTTTCTCACCTGCGCTACAATCCGCTCGGGAGGGATGACCATGAGCACGGAGTCCCAACGCGTGATCCGCGCCCCGCGCGGCACGCAGCTGAGCTGCAAGAGCTGGCTCACCGAGGCGCCCCTGCGCATGCTGATGAACAACCTCGACCCCGAGGTGGCGGCCGACCCCCAGCGCTTGATCGTCTACGGCGGCACGGGGCGGGCCGCCCGCAGTTGGGAGGACTTCGACAAGATCGTCGAGACGCTCCGGCGCCTGGAAACGAACGAGACGCTCCTGGTCCAGTCCGGCAAGCCCGTGGCCGTGTTCGAAACCCACGAGGACGCGCCGCGCGTGTTGATCGCCAACGCGCTGCTCGTGCCCGACTGGGCCACCTGGGACAAGTTCCGCGAGCTCGAGCGGCTGGGGCTGACCATGTACGGCCAGATGACCGCCGGCTCCTGGATCTACATCGGCACGCAGGGCATCCTGCAGGGCACGTTTGAGACGTTCGCCGAGTGCGCGCGCCAGCGCTTCGGCGGCGAGCTGCGCGGGAAATTCGTGCTGAGCGCGGGGCTCGGCGAGATGGGCGGGGCGCAGCCGCTGGCGATCGCGATGAACGGCGGGACCGCGCTGGTGGTCGAGGTCGACCCCGAGCGCATCGCCCGGCGCCTGCGGACGCGCTACCTGGACCGGGCGGTCGAGGACCTGGACGAGGCGCTCGCGCTAATCCGCACCTCCGTCAAGGCGCGCGAGCCGGTCTCGATCGGGCTGCTGGGCAACGCCGCCGACGTCTACCCCGAGCTGGTGCGCCGCGGGGTCACGCCCGACGTCGTCACCGACCAGACCTCGGCCCACGACGAGCTCAACGGCTACGTGCCCGACGGGCTCAGCCTGTCCGAGGCGCTCGCGCTGCGCGAGCGCGACCCCGACGACTACATCCGGCGCGCTTACGACGCGATGGCGCGACACGTGGCGGCCATGAACGCCATGCTGGACCGGGGCGTGGTCGTCTTCGACTACGGAAACAACCTGCGCGGGCAAGCGCAAACCGGCGGCCTGGAGGACGCGTTCCGATTCCCCGGCTTCGTGCCGGCGTTCGTGCGGCCGCTGTTCTGCGCGGGCAAGGGCCCGTTCCGCTGGGCCGCGCTCTCGGGCGACCCGGAAGACATCCGCCGCACGGACCGGGCCATTTTGGAGCTCTTCCCCGAGGACGAGGCGCTGCACCGCTGGATCACGCAAGCCCAGCAGCGCGTTCAGTTCCAGGGGCTGCCGGCGCGCATCTGCTGGCTGGGCTACGGGGAACGCGCCCGGGCGGGGCTTGCGTTCAACGCGCTCGTGCGCGACGGCGAGGTCTCGGCCCCGATCGTCATCGGGCGGGACCACCTGGACGCGGGTTCGGTGGCCTCGCCCTACCGCGAGACGGAAGACATGAAGGACGGCTCCGACGCGATCGCCGACTGGCCGGTGCTGAACGCGCTACTCAACGCCGTCAACGGCGCCACCTGGGTGAGCGTCCACCACGGCGGCGGGGTCGGGATCGGCAAGAGCCTGCACGCGGGCATGGTCGTGGTGGCCGACGGGAGCGAAGCCGCCGACGCGCGCCTGAGACGCGTGCTCACGGGCGACCCCGGCCTGGGCGTCGTGCGCCACGCGGACGC